>JBMSQF010000017.1:0-39318 GCA_049423145.1 Burkholderiaceae bacterium | reverse complement strand
GAGGTGTTTCAGTTCCAGGTGTCCACGGGCTATGCCGCCGGTGCGACATTGAAGGTTCGTGTCCACGCGGCCTCTCGGGATGCGGCATGGGCCAAGGTTCAGCAGATGCACCCCCGCGCCGTGATGTTGCAAGAGGCTGTATCGGGATCATCCCCGTCCTCGGCCGCTTCCAAGCGTGAACCAATTCACTTGGCCCAGTAATTTAGTCTGAGCACTGACTTCGGGAGTTCCCGCCGGGCTGAGCCGTGCTGGCATCATCAACATGGTGATGCCAAACCGGTGAAGCGCGGCCATGGAGTCTGAAGCGATCGTTGACGACAACCCTGTGGTCCCGACGTCAAACGTCATCGATGTCGACACCGTCGGGCTCCAGGCATTGGAAACCGATGCCGTTAAGGCCCTGCTCAAGCCGCTGAGCAATATCCGTATCCACCTGGGGCGGCCGGTGTGCCGGCTGAGCGAGGTGCCGATGCCTCCAGCCCCAGCGGTGTCGCTGAGCCGCCAGGGCAGCTCTTTCCTGCAGACCCTGCGGGAGCCTGAGGGCCCCTACCACGCGGGGGGCGCCGAAGCCGATTTGATGAATATGCTGTCTCGCGTGGCTGCAGTGCGAGATGAGCAGACCGGCCAGCATACCAAGCGCATGGCGCATTACGCCGCGGCGATTGCCTGTGCCTATGGATTCAGCCGGGAGGAAGAGGAGCAGCTGCGTCACGCGGCCCCGCTGCACGACATCGGCAATGTGGCCGTGCCCGATCACGTACTGGGCAAGACGCAGTTTTTCACCGATGAGGAACGCCGGCAGATGGAGCGCCATACGACCGCGGGCCATGAGCTGTTGCGACACGAGTCTTCCCCGGTGTTTCGGATGGCCGCCGAGATTGCGCTGGCGCATCATGAGCACTGGGATGGCAGTGGCTATCCTTTGGGCCTTTCCGGGGAGCAGATCCCCATATCTGCGCGCCTCGTGGCGGTGGCCGACATGTTCGACGCACTGACCACGGTGCCTTTCTTCGAGCAGTCTCAGTTGGTTCAGCGTGCGCGCGATGTGATCGTCGCCGACGCGGGAGGGGCCTTTGATCCTGCCGTGGTGGACGCCTTCGTGAAGGCGTATCCGGAACTGGTGAGGATCAAGCGGTACTTTGATGGCGGCGAGGTCTGCACCGCTGTAGAGGAGCCTCGGGGCAACGGGCTCCACTGAGGGGCTCAGGCCTGCCGGGGGCTCGAATTCACCGGTCTCGGTGGCTGCGTCAAAAAGTCGGCAATCCCCTCCAGATTTTTCAAAGCTATATAAATCAATAGCTTGCGACGGTCGGCGAGGTGTTGCCGATGTGGCATGGCAGTTGCTTGCCGGCTTGGGGTCATAGGCCTTGCCGACAGCTCCATGAGTACCACCACAACCCCTCCCATCCGGATCGCCTGGATCGACCCCACCGGGCCCGCCGACCCCGCGGAGCAGACTCGGGTGGCCGAACTGGGCTTTGATGCGCGGCATCTGCTCGACCCGAGCCAGCTCATCACGTCGCTGGTCCACGTGCAGATGCTGGTGGTGCGTGCGGAGCATGACACCGAAATGCTGCAGGAGTGCCTGACCTTGGCCCAGATGCCCGGGCGTCGCCTCCCCGTGGTGTGCCGCGTGCCACCGCAGCGCCTGGACCTGGCTGCGCAAGCCACCCGGCTCGGCGCAGACCATGTGCTGTCCACGATCGAATGGAGTCCGCAGGCCTGGGCGACCGCCTGTTCCGGGCTGCAGACTTCGGCGTCGAGTCCGGCCCGACCGCGCAGCGTGGTGTTCGTGGATCCCGCCAGCCAGCAGCTGCTGGCCTTGGCGCAGAAAGTGGCGCAGACCGAGGTCAGCGCTTTGTTGATCGGACCGACGGGCGCTGGCAAGGAAGTGTTGGCCAGGGTTCTTCACGAGGCATCGCCGCGTGCCAGTGGGCCATTCGTGAGCCTGAACTGCGGCGCGTTGCCCGAACAACTCATCGAAGACATGCTCTTTGGCCACGAGAAGGGCGCCTTCAGCGGTGCGATCCGGGACCATCAAGGCGTGTTCGAGCAGGCACAGGGTGGCACGGTGTTTCTTGACGAGATCGGTGAGATGCCACTGCATTTGCAGACGCGTTTGCTCAGAGTCTTGCAGGAGCGGTGCATCACCCGTTTGGGTGGAACGCGCAGCGTTGGCGTCGATGTCCGCATCGTGGCGGCGACCAACAAGGATCTCAAACAGGCGATGCATCGGCACGAGTTCCGCGAAGACCTCTATTTCCGCATCAGTACCTTCACCTTGCGAGTGTTGCCGCTGGCACAGCGGCCGATGGACATCCTCCCGCTGGCTGCACATGTCCTGCAGCAGCATGGCACGCCTGGAACGCCGTACCGCATCACCGATGAAGCGCGCCGCCGCCTGCTGGCTTATCACTGGCCGGGCAATGTGCGGGAACTGGGTAATGTGATCCAGCGCGCGCTGGTGCTGTGCCCCGACCGCACGCTGACCGAAGATCATCTTCTGTTCGACGATGACGTGTTCGGGAGCGCCGACAACGCCATCCACATACCACCGTCGACCGTATACGCGACCGACCGGGAGGCTCCATCGACCCCTGTTATGGGTGCACAGTTGCCAGCTGCATCAGCAGCTGCTTCCGCGGCGCTGTCGGCTCCGACCATGCCGCTGTCGTCTCAGGGTGTTCAGTCCATCACCGCACAGGCCCTCAGCACAGGAGCGCAGGCGCCGGAATCTGGCGGTGGTGCCGGTCTGCAATGGGCGGTCCGGCACAGCGAGCTGCGTGTGATCCAGGACGCGATTCGCAACACCAGCAGCCGCGAGGCGGCTGCACGCCTACTGGGTATCAGCCCACGAACCCTGCGCTACAAACTGGCGCAGATGCGTGACCTGGGGATGATGACGGCCGAGTCGGTCGGCTGAGGAGGACACCATGATCGAGAACGCCACCTCCGTCGCGAGCATCCAATCGATGCTGCGCACCATGGCCGCCTACCAGAGTGAGGCGGCTGGAGCCCTGCAAGGCCCTCAGGGTCAACCGGCGCTCCTGCCCAGTGGGCAGGTGGCCAAACCAGCCGCACCCGGATTCGGCAGTGCGGTGGAACGCGCCCTCGAACAGGTCAACGAGGCCCAGGGCAAGGCCAAGCAGCTTCGGGAAGCCTATGAGATGGGCGAACCGGTACCGCTGACCGATGTTGTGATCCAAATGCAGAAAGCCTCCTTGGCCTTCGAAGCCACCTTGCAGGTACGCAACAAGGTGATGAAGGCTTATGAGGACATCTTGAACATGCCGGTGTGACCGCACACGCGCACACTGAAGGACCACCATGGCCACCGCCACCATCAATCCCAACGCAGCCGGTGCCGGAATGGGCGCCGGCTCGATGACCACCCCACCCGCATCGTCTGGCTCCTTGGCCACAGCTTCTGGCCCCGGCCTGGGCGAAGCTGCACCGGGCAATGCCAGCGGGGAATTCGCCATGACGGCCGTGCCGGGGGCGGTGGCATTACCGGGCGCGGCGCCACTGCCCGCAGGGCCGGGTGGCGTTGCCGGCATGCGTGCCAGCCTCGAACGCGTTCTCTCGCAGCCAGCGGTCAAGCGTGTGCTTCCGCTGATTGCGGTAGTCGCGGTCCTCATGGTTTTCGGGCTGTACTACGCCTGGATGCAGGCCACCCCCTACCGTGCCGTGATGCCCGGCCTGATGGAGGCCGACCAGCAGGCCGCGTTTGAAGCCCTGAGAACAGCCAATTTCAAGCCACAGATCGATCCGGCCAACGGGCAGTTGAAGGTGCCGGCCGATCGTTTCCACGAAGCCCGCATGCTGCTGGCCGCGCAGGGCATTCCGAAGCAAGGCACCACGGGCATTGAAGGTCTGAAGGACTCGACGTCCATGACCACGAGCCAGTTCATGGAGCAGGTCCGCTACAACGCGGCGATGGAGCAGGAGCTCGCCCGTAGTGTGCTGCAGATCGGCAGCATCCAGGCGGCACGGGTGCACCTGGCGACTCCCAAGCAAAGCGTGTTCGTGCGCGAGCGCGTGGCGCCCAAGGCCTCGGTGGTGGTGTCTCCCTACCCGGGCCGTTCGATTTCACCGAAGCAGGTGCAGGCCATTGTGCACTTGGTGTCGTCCAGCGTGCCCTACCTGACGCCCGAAGGCGTGACGGTGGTTGACAACCTGGGCAAGTTGCTCACGGAGTCTCCGTTGGAGGGCAAGCTGGGCCTGACCACGGCGCAAGCGATGCACAAGCAGCAGCTGGAAGAGACCTATCGCGAACGCATCATGGCCATCTTGAGCCCCATCGTGGGCGAGGCCAATGTCCGTTCTCAGGTCAATCTCTCGCTGGACTTCACACAGGTGGAAAGCACCACCGAAGACTTTGACAACCGCGAAAAAGGACCCCGCACACGCTCGGAGGTGCTCAGTGAAGAGCGTCAGGCTTCCTTGAAGGCCGAGGGTGTTCCCGGCGCCTTGTCCAATCGTCCACCGGAGAATGCGGCCGCCACGGCCAGCGCGCCGGGTGCGGGAGAGGCCTCCACACAGTCTTCTCGAAGCACCCGCAACTACGAGCTTGATCGGACAGTCCGCCATGTGCGCAATGCCCTGGGCAAGGTCGAGCGGCTGAGCGTGGCCGTGGTGATCAACGAACGTGAAGCGCCTGCCGCTGCAGCCGGTGGTGCTGCCGCGCCCGCGGCAGGTGCCTCCGCCGCAGAGGCCCCGAACCCCGCCTACACGCCCCAGGAAGTGGAGCGGATGCTTGACCTCGTGCGCGGCGTCGTCGGCTATGACGAGAAGCGTGGCGACGTGGTGACGCTGATCCCAGCGCGTTTTGGGCCACCGCCGGCCATGGAAACCGGTACCCCCTGGTGGCAGGACACGACGGTTCAGTCCATGATCAAGAGTGGGCTGGTCGCCATGGGCTTCCTGGTCTTCCTGCTGGTGATTGCACGACCCGTGGTGAAGTCCCTGATCAAGGCCAATGAGCCGCCCGAGCAGACCGAGGATGAGAAGAAGGTGCTGGGCGACGGCGAGCTCACCGAAGAGGACATGAAGATGATCCAGATCGGTGAGGGCGAGACGCTGGAAGAGATCAAGGCCAAGCTCAAGCCCAAGAAGTCGGCCATCTCTGCGGAGATGCTGGATACGGCCAACACCTACGACGACAAAGTGGCCCTGATCCGGATGCTGGTGGCCGAGGATTCCGCTCGGGTGGCCAGTGTGCTGAAGAACATGATCAAGATCGGCTAGGCCTTTGAGCCCAGCGATTGATGACCCCGACTGGAGAGACAGGCCATGGCAACCAAGGCAGATGTCAAGGAAGCGCCCAAGGATGACAAGGCGGCCGACGCCAAGCCCGCCGGCGATGTGATCACGGCGCCAGACGCGCCGGTCTTCATGTCCGAGGCGTTGAAGCAGGAACTGGACGCAATGTCCAGTACCCAGCGTGCGGCCGTGCTGATGCTGCTGCTCGGTGAGCAGCAGGCTTCGGAAATCCTGCGCTACATGAACCCCAAGGAAGTTCAGGCCTTGGGCGCGGCCATGGTGTCGGTGGCGGACTTGTCGCAGGAAGCCGTGAACTTCGTGCTCGACGACTTTGTCATGACCCTCAAGAAGCAGACCAGCCTGGGGCTGGGCACCACGGACTATGTGGAAAAGGTCTTCAAGCGCGCCCTCGGCGAGGACAAGGCGGCGTCGGTGTTGGGCCGGATCCTGCCCGGGCAGGGCAGCCGCGGCCTGGAGATCCTGCAGTGGATGGACGCCCGCTCGATTGCCGACATGATCCGTGGCGAGCATCCGCAGGTCATCGCCATCATCCTGAGTGTCTTGGAGTACGACGTCGCGGCCGACGTGCTGGCTTTCCTGCCGGGCGGTGCGCGTTCCGAAATCATCCAGCGCATCGCCAGCCTGGAAACGGTGCAGCCCTCGGCCATGAGCGAGCTCGAGGCCATCATGAAGCAGCAGTTCTCCAACAATTCATCGGCCAAGAGCTCCAGCTTCGGTGGCGTCAAGAGCGCTGCCAAGATCATGAACTTCGTCAAGACCGACCTGGAGTCTCAGATCATGGGCGGCCTGGAGCAGATCGACCCCGATCTGATGCTCAAGATCCAGGACAACATGTTCACCTTTGACAATCTGGCCGGCTGCGACAACCGCAGCATCCAGACACTGTCGCGCAATGTGGAGCCCGACATGCTCATGGTGGCGCTCAAGGGCGCCAATGATGAAGTCAAGGAGAAGTTCCTCTCCAACATGTCCTCGCGGGCGCGTTCGATGTTCGTGGACGATATGGAAGCCAAGGGTCCGTTGCGTATCACCGATGTCGAGGATGCACAAAAGTCCATCATGCGGATCGCAAGAAAGCTGTCCGATGCAGGCGAACTGATGCTGGCAGGCCGTGGCGACGACTTCGTCTGATGAGGCAGGAAGCTCTTCATGAGTGCGGCCGTCTTCACCCCTGATCCTTTGCTGTCGCGGGCGACGCCTTTGCCCCGTGAGGGGTTTGACGTGCTGGGCCTGTTGGCGCCGGCACGCCCGACATTTGCACGGGATCCTCTTCTGTCTCCGCTGCTGGCACACGAGGTGGATACGGGTGTGCCGGATGCCGCTAAGGCCTTCCTGGCAGGGGCGGATCACGAGGCTGGGAGTGCCGGTGAGGCGGTCGTGCCAGGGCTGCCGCTTGCGCAAGCCGGTGTCGCGGAGGATGGGGCATCCCTGTCCCCGGATGTAGGACCACACACCGCCTATGAAGAATTGGATCTGAGCCGAATCCAGACCCCTGAAGAACTGCGGGAGTGGCTGGACAGGCGCTATCGTGAGGGCTTCGAGGATGGCCTGGCGCAGGGCGCCCGATTGGGCGGTGAGGACTCTGAAGACGTCCTGACCGATGAAATGAGCGCCGCCGATGGCGAAGGGGGCGGTCGGTCCGCCTTGCCGGTCAGCGGTTCAGGTGCCGTTGGACGAGATGCGCTCTTGCTGCTGGAATCGCTGTCCCGAGCGCTGGCACCTTTGCTCTTGCCCGATGACGCGGCGACCCGATTCGAACCACTCAAGCGACTGGCCCTGCATCTGGCGATGGAACTGGTCCGCCAGGAATTGAGTGTTTCACCGCGTGCAGTGGAGCATCTGGTCCGACGCAGCGTGCAGGCCCTTCAGGCTGCCGAAACCGCGCCGGTGGTGGTGGAGCTCAATCCGCAGGATCTCGAACTCATGAAGGCCGTGATCGCCGATCCCGATAGTGGGCTGGGCGCTGATCCGCCGATCCTGAATCGGGTGAAGTGGCTGGAGGATGCCCAACTCGAGCGGGGCTCTGTGCGGGCCCGCAGCGACGTTTCCAGCGTCGAGGATTTGATCGGACAGCGGCTGGCGTCCATCATCCAAGACCTGCGCATTCAAGGCCTTCAGTGGCAGGCCGACGAGGCCAATTTGCAGTCTCAATTGTCGGATCGGGCGCCCGAGGCGCCGGATGGAGCGGCGCGTGATTGACTTCGAGGACGAGGTCACGCGCACCCTGGACCGCGTGCGGGCCTTGGAGCCCCAGCGCACAGGCCGGTTGATCCGTCTGGTGGGCATGACCCTGCACGCACGGGGCCTGATGGCTCCGGTGGGTGCTTTGTGCGAGGTTGTTGGCGCCTTTGGCGACCGGCTCGAGGCCGAAGTGGTCGGCTTCAATGACGAAACCCTCTACCTGATGCCCTACTCGGAACCCCACGGTGTGGGACCGGGCGCCACGGTTCGCTTGCTTCAGCACCGCTGCGAGGCCCATGTCGGTCAGGCGCTGTTGGGGCGTGTGGTGGATGGCCGCGGGCAGCCCCTGGATGGGGGCAGCGTACCCGCTTGTGAGCATGCCGTTCCGCTGCTCGGTGAGTCCCTCAATCCCATGGACCGTGGTCCCATCCACGAGCCATTGGATGTGGGCGTCAAGGCGATCAATGGGCTCTTGACCATCGGACGCGGGCAGCGATTGGGCCTGATTGCGGGTTCGGGTGTGGGCAAGAGCGTCCTGCTGGGGATGTTGACCCGCTACACCCAGGCCGATGTCGTGGTGATCGGATTGGTGGGTGAGCGGGGACGAGAAGTGTCCTCGTTCATCACCGAAACCTTGGGTGAAGAGGGGCGGGAGCGCTCGGTGGTGGTGGCCGCTCCGGCCAATGTCTCACCGGTCATGCGCTTGAAGGCCACGCACCTCACGCATGCGATCGCCGAGCATTTCCGATCCTGTGGCCTGAACGTGCTGATGCTGCTGGACAGTCTGACCCGCGTGGCGCACGCCCAGCGGGAAATCGGATTGGCCGTGGGCGAGCCACCGACTTCCAAAGGCTATCCGCCGTCCGTGTTCTCCTTGCTGCCGAACCTGATCGAGCGGGGCGGTGTGGGGCGAGGCGGCTTTGGATCGATCACTGCCCTGTACACGGTGTTGGCTGAGGGTGATGATGCCCAGGACCCGGTGGTGGACATCGCCCGGGCGTCCCTGGACGGCCAGGTGATGCTGTCGCGGACGCTGGCTGATGCAGCCCACTATCCGGCAATCGACCTCAATGGATCGATTTCACGGGTGATGCAGCACCTGCTGAGCCCAGACGACTGGCGACTGGCCAATCGCCTGCGCCGCCTGTGGAGCCTCTACCAGGCCAACGCTGAACTGATCCAGGTCGGGGCCTACCAGCCCGGCACCAACCCCGAGCTGGACCAGGCCATCCATCTCCATGAACGGCTACGGGGCTTTCTCCAGCAGGATATGAACCAGCGGGTGGACATGCAGCAAACCAGGGCTGCCTTGGTCGACGTGTTGGGCGCATCATGACCCGGATCGAGCTCTGGGGCTTCTTGGAGACTCGCGCCACCGAGGTGCGGGATGCCTGTGCTGCGCAGTGGCGCAAGGCGTGTGCGGATACCCACCGCCTACAGTCCCATCTCAAGCGTCTGGGTGAGCTCTATGTGGAGTACGGGCAGCAGCAGCGGCTGACACAGTCGGGCAGCCACCAGGTGCATCAGACCAGTTCGCTTCGCCACACCCTGGCGCAGTTACTCGTGTTGCAGGAGCGGGTCGGGCGTGAGCTTGAGGCGGCGCGCACACACGAAAGCCAGTGTCGACAGCGACTTGACCGGGCCGAGGCAGAAGTGCTCAAGGCCCGCACGGTGGCGCAGAGGGCTCGGCAGGAAGCCGAGTCGGCCGAACAGCAAGCGCTGCAGCGTCGACAGGATGCGGCCAGCGTGCAGCGCTACTGGCTTGCGCGGCTGGGTCAGGGCGAAGCCTAAGGGCGGGGCGCGCACGCCCCTGGCCCTTGCGGGATCAGCTGGCCATGCGGTGTTGGAGGGCCGGCGTGGGCACCAGCGAAGGCACCTGCTGCCAGGCATTGCGGATCTCGCTCATCATGGAGGACACCTCATCCAGTGCCTTCAGATCGTTGTAGGCATTGATGTCGATGATGCGGCGGACCACATAGGTGTAGAGGTCCGAGAGGTTTCGGGCCAGTTCACCGCCGCGCTCCACATCCAAAGCGTTTTGCAGGCCCAGCACGATGCGGGAGGCGCGCTGAAGGGCGCGGCTCTTGAGCTCGATGGAGCCATGCTGGATATGGCCGCGCGCCAGGGAAAGACTCTCGATCAGGCCATCGAACAGCATCATGATGAGCTCGACATTGTTGGCTGTGGCCACGCCGGCCACCACCTTGACGCTGCCATAGCTGTTGAGCGCGCGATGGGCATTCATCTTCTGATCCTTCCTGCGGTGCGTTGAACCCTGGTTACGCAGAGGATCGGATCGAGACGGGCCAACTTGAGGCCGCGACGCGGTCGGTTAGGGCGTGGTGGGAGGAGGCGTGGCGGGTGCTGCGGGACCACCCGTGCCCGCCCCCAGGCGGCCCGCGGGCGGGGTAGGGGCCGTGGTATTGGGACCGGGGGCGGATGTGTTGGCGCCGGGCTGCGCCGGCCCAGGGGCCGCCGATGGGCCAGCCGGGGATTCGAGCGCAGCGGAGGGCGTTGGTGTCCCTTCCTGGCCACCGGGATCTTGGCCCGTCAGAGATCCCCCATTGCCCAGGAGCAGGTCTGAAAAGGGCTGAGACAGGCTGAGCCCCGTCTGGGCATAGAGCAGCTGCGCGGTTTCATCCAGTGTCATTCGAGCCCGTTCCACCTCATAGATGTCGGACTTGGTGCTGTCCATCCCCGCGCGGTACAGCGCATTGGCGTGGTTCAAGGGGATCCAGGACTGCACGGCCCCCCGGGGGGATGCGAGGGTCTTGACCGCCGTGGGTTGAACGCCAGCACCCTTGCGGGCATCGGCTTGGCCCGATCGGAAGAGGGATTCGATGTGCTGGCTCAACACCGACTCGTAGGTGAGACGCAGCGTCTGCAGGCCCACCTCGTCCAGGGGGGTGATGCCCTTCTTGCCCGTCATGGCATCCCAAAGGCGCTTGCCGGTCAGCCCCTGCCAGGTGTTGTCCTCACCGCCGCCAGGAACCAGACCGCCCCCAAGGCTGGCAGTCGTGCGCCGCTCAAGTTGGTTGACGCGGTCGTTCAGGTAGATCACCACCACGACCAGCGCCAGGAGCGCCGCGCCCACCAGCGTGAGGAAGATCAGCATCAGGCGTCCGGCCGGTTGGGTTTGGCGTCTTCTTCTTTGCCGCCTTCGTCCTCAGAAGCGATGGATCCGCCGGCGGGGATGTTGACGGTCTCTCCGGCCGCTTCGAGTTCGTCGCGCAGGAACTGCAGGGCCTTGAAAGGCGCGTCGAGCTTCAGGTCCTTTTGGCAGATTTCGTCGGCGATGCGCTGCACCATGGCGATGGCCTGGTGGGCATCGATCTGCACCGTCTGGTAGCGCGCCCCGATCCCGAACACTTCGTCGGTGAGGTCTTCGGGGATCCAGGTGTAGGTGTGGTTGTCTCCCCCCTGGGTCTTGACGCGGTGGTGGTAGGACGGGACAGGCGCCTCGGGCTTCTCCTCACCCTGCGCCAACGCCATCATGCACACCTCCTGCCAGGTGCCGGTTCGCTCGGCGCCCTCGATGAAGGCGCTGTCGAGATGCGCCTTGGCCAGCAAGGCGATGCGCACGCGCATGCTGGCCGACTCGCGGGAGGTCGACTTCAGCGCGGCAGCCTTTTCATAGTTGGCCTTGGCCTGCGCTTTGAGCTGTTCGGGGGACTCTTTCTGGAAGAAACTGAACATAGAGCCTGAGAGTGCCGTGCGAAGACCGCCGCCCGACTATTTCCTCCTCGGGCTCAACTGGAGGTCGCCGCGCAGCTTCTTGACCACGGCGGACAAGAGCTGGCTGACCCGGGATTCGCTCACCCCCAGCACGGCACCAATTTCCTTGAGGTTGAGCTCTTCCACGTAATACAGGCTGATTATCAACCGTTCTCGCTCGGGAAGGGAATCGATCGCAGCGGTGACCGCATCCATGAACTGGGCTTCTTCCACCGCCTCGTCCGGGCGCTGGCTGCCCGTGTCGGGCATGGACAGGACCTCGTCTTCCATGTCTTCGATCGAATGGGTCTCGAAAAGGCGGGCCTGGCCGCGTTCCTTGTGGTATTCCTCGATGCTCAGGCCCATCTGTTCGGCCAGTTCCCGGTCATTCGGCCGGCGGCCCAGGCGGTTGGCCAACTGCTGCGTGGCCTCGGCCTGGTGACGGTTGAAGGCCACGGCCGATCGGGGCAGCGCCGAGAGCCGGCGAACTTCATCCAGCATCGCGCCACGGACCCGGGCGTGGGCAAAGTTGTCGAAGTCGATGCCCTTGGTCGGGTCGAAGGTCTGGGTGGCTTCGAGCAGCCCCATCATCCCGACTTGTATGAGCTCATCCACGTCGATCACCGGCGGAATCCGGGTCTTCAAGTGCAGCGCCACCCGGCGGACCATGCCCTGGTTGGCCAAGACCAAGGCATCTCGATTTTCGAGGGCGGCGGTGGTGGCGCCGTAGAGTTCAATGGCGGCATTCATGGATTCAGCCCCCTGCGGAGCCTGCGGCAACACTTGATATGCGTGCCCGGCGGTTCATAAAAAAGCGTCGCGTGGCCACGCCCTCGGGCGCTGGCCACTCGGTGATGGCGTGCGCCAGTCGCCGGTAGTCCCGAGCGGCGGCGCTGCCCGGAGCGAACTCCACCACAGGCAGGTATTTGCGGTGTGATTCCAGCACCAGTTCATCGGTTTCCACCGAGCCCAGATAGGTCAAATCCAGTCCGATGAAGCGGCGACACACGTCGGCGAGCCGCTGGTAGAGCTGCTGACCATGGCCTTCGCTGTGCACCTGGTTGCAAACCAGATGGATTTCCTGCAGGCCCTGGTCCTGGTGCATGACCTTGATGATGCCGTAGGCATCTGCAATCGAGGAGGGGTCGTCCTTGACCACGACGATGCGCCGTGTGCAGGCGCCCATGAAGGCCAAAACCCCCGGAGAAATCCCGGCCGCCGCGTCGACGATCAGGCAATCGGGTGAGGACTCCAGCTGGTCGAAGGTGTGGATCAAGGCTTCGGTTTGGTCGATGCTCAGGGCGGCCATGCTGCGCAAACCGGAGGCACCCGGGATGAGATGCAGACCGGGGCGCACTGAAATCATGATCTCGGGCAAGCGTTTGAGGCCTTCGCTGACATGGCTGAGGTTGAATTCGG
Source organism: Burkholderiaceae bacterium (assembly GCA_049423145.1). GTDB lineage: Bacteria > Pseudomonadota > Gammaproteobacteria > Burkholderiales > Burkholderiaceae_C > RFTU01. Next base: position 26,721 of record JBMSQF010000017.1, on the reverse strand, counting down.
CGCGCACGCCCAGGGCGAGCTGGGCATTGGCCAGCCCCAGATCGGCGTCCAGCAGCATGACCTGTCGCCCCATCTGCGCGAGGGATACGGCCAGGTTGGTGGAGACGGTGGTCTTGCCCACGCCCCCCTTGCCACTGGCCACGCCGATCACCTCGACCGGCCGCGCGCCGAACCCATCAGGCATGGCTGCTCCCCTGGCGGGTACGCGCCTTGGCGCCAGCTGCGGAGGTGGCTCCGGCGCCGCGCCCGCTTCGGCCCGCCTGACGCGGCGGTACCGTGGTGGTGATGTGCTCGATGGTCGGGATTTCCAGTCGGGCGACACCGGCCCGCGGGCGTGCGCCGCCGACCTCGCCAATCGCGGTGCCGCTGAGTACCGCAGTGAGGACCGCCATCCCGTGCTGCAGCAGGGCATGGGCGTCGTAGGGTTGGCGCAGTTGGGTCAGGCCGCTGCCATCGCTGGCCAGGACCGGCATGATCTGGTGTTCGCAGCAGGCCTGCAGGAGCGGCCAGGGCTGTGCCGACTCATCCAGCCTTGTGACGATCAGGTCGTTCCAGGTGGGTGCCTGTTCGCCCACCCAACGGCGCACCGTGGCGGCGTTGGCATCGGCGGGCATGACCAGGTGCAACTGGGCATTGAGCCCCTGCACGGCAGCACGGAGGATATCGGGCTGGGTGAGACCGCTGTCAACGATCACGAGGCTGCCGCGGTGTTCTTGCAGGAGCAGGTCCAGGGTGGCGGAGTCGGTGGCTCGGAAGGCGCCCACGCCGATGCGGGAGGCCCAGAGCTGAAGTTGGCCCCAGGCGCCCGGACGGTTGTCGTTCCAACTCACCAGGACAACGCGCTCAACACCCAGTCGCTGGGCGGCCTCATGGGCCAGCCGAGCGGCCATGGATGTCTTGCCACTGCCGCTGGGTCCGCTGATGAGGTGAACGCCGGCGGACCAGGGCTGGCTGGTTGGGGCGCGACCCGTGCTGCCCTTGGTGCCCCGCGCTTTGCGCCCGCGCGCGAGAACCACGGGCAGGTTTTCAGTCATCTGGGCCTCAATGGCAGCCAAGGCCTGCTGATCGTCCCAGTCGTTGGAAACGCCGGACATCAGCAGGGCGCGCAAAGCCGTGGGTACGCCCACGTCGGTAAGCGCCTCGTTCCATCGGTGCGCGGGTCCCTGGGCAGCCCAGGCTTGCAATTGCTGACCCATGCGCATTTCTTTGCGCAGCTGGGCAATCTCGTCGCGGATCAGATCCGTCAGAGCGTGCGCCTTGTCGCTGGAAATCGTGTGCTCAGAACCGGCAGGCTGGGCCATCGTGGCATCGGAGGGGATCAGCGGGTCTTCGGCCGGGACGAGCGGCGGCAATGCTGCGCCCAGGCCCGGGAGGCTGTAGGACGCGAGCACGGGCTGTGCCCGGGCCGTCGAGAGGCTGAACTGGTGTCCGTAGCGGACAGCGATCGGCGTGGTTGGGCGCGATTCAGTGGCCGGTGGGCGCAAAGGCTCGGTTTGGCCCAGCGTTTGAGCGGCTGCGCGCTGGGCCGCTTGCATCAGGGCGCGATGGGCGGGAACGAAGCCCTCGGGGGCGCTGCCGTCCGGGTGCGCTTGGGCGGCAGCGGGCAGCATCGACGCAGTGGCGGCAGCCGCAGCCGCTGCGGTACTGGCAGGGCTGCTCGCAGGGCGATCCATCTGTTGGCGCAAGGCCTGTTCGAACGGCTCGCCGGCACCGCGCTTGATCTGCGGCGGTGGCATCTTGTCGGGTTCGACATCCACAGCGACGATCAGTTCGGTCATGCCATTGACGCGGCTGTTGGAGACGATGAGCACATCGCGTCCATACTGGGCGATGGCCTGTTCGTTGGCGCTGCGGGAGTCCTTGGCCAGGATGCGTTGGAGTTTCATGATGTCGATCTCCTGTGCAGGCGGGTTCTAGCGTTGAGTGGGGTTCGTCAGGCTTCGGGATCGGCCGTCACGGTGTGGATCACCTTGACCGCTTGGTCCTCGGGAATTTCGCTGTAGGACAGCACGGTCATGTCGGGAATGCGGTGACGCGTCATGCGCGCCAGCCAGGGGCGAACACCTGGCGAGACCACGAGCACGGCGGGGTGCCCCTGTTCCTCGACATGGCGGGCGCCATCGCGCAGCGCACGGAAGAGCCGCTCCGCCAGGCCCGGCTCCAACATCAAGCCCTGCGAGGGCGTGCTGTGCTGGGAGACGTTATGCAGCATCTGCTCCAGGGCAGGGTCCAGCGTCATGGCCAACAGGGTGTCCTGCGGATCCACCAGGCTCTGAACGATCATGCGGCCCAGCTTGGGGCGCACCATCGCGGCCAGTTGATCGGGGTCTTGGGTGCGGGCGCTGGCCTCGGTCAGGGCCTCGGCAATGCTGCGCATGTCGCGGATCGAGACCCCTTCGTTGAGCAGTTGCTGCAGCGTCCTGGTGATCGCACCCAGCGAGAGCTTGGCCGGTGTGAGGTCCTCAACCAGTTTGGGCGCACGAGCCGCGAGCTTGTCTAACAGCTGCTGGACTTCATCGTGGCTCAACAGTTCCGAGGCGTTTTCGCGCAGCACCTTGTTGAGGTGGGTGGCGATGGCCGTTGCGGGGTCCACCACCGTGTAGCCCAGTGAGCGCGCGTATTCGCGCTGCGCGGGATCGATCCAAACCGCTTCCAGTCCGAAGGCTGGCTCCTTGGTTTGCTCACCCTCCAGGCGGCCGTAGACCTGACCGGGGTTGATGGCCAACTCGCGTCCGACCTTGACTTCCGCGCGGGCACGAACCACGCCGTTGAGCACGATCTGGTAGGAATCGGGTTCCAGACTCAAGGAGTCACGGATGCGAACGGGCTGGACCAGGAAACCAAGCTCGGCCGAGAGCTTCTTGCGCACGCCTTTGACGCGTTGCATCAATTGGCCACCGGTCTCGGCATTGACCAGGGGCAGCAGGCCGTAGCCGATTTCCAGGCCGATCAGATCGACTTGATCGAGGTCGCTCCAGTCCAGTTCCTTGGGCGCGTCGATGAGGGGGGCGGCATTGGCGGCTGCGCCGGCCTCATCCTGTTGCTGCCCGCGCAAGGCCACCCACCCCACGGCAGCCGTTCCGGCTGCGAGTGTGAAGAACACCAGGTGGGGCATGCCGGGCACGATGCCCAGCAAGAAGACGATGCCCGCTGCGATGAACAGGGCGTTGGGGTTGTTGAGCTGGCTGACCGCCTGCTCGGTCATCGTTTCGCTGGTGGTCACCCGCGTGACGATGATGGCCGTGGCCATGGAGAGGAACAGGGCGGGGATCTGAGCGGCCAGCCCATCGCCGATGGTCAGCAGCGTGTAGATGCGGCCGGCCTCGGCGGGCGCCAGGTCGTGCTGGATGATGCCGATGGCCAAGCCGCCAACGATGTTGATGACCAGAATCAGCAAGCCCGCAATCGCGTCGCCACTGACGAATTTCGACGCACCGTCCATGGAGCCGAAGAAGTCGGCCTCCTGGCTGAGTTCCTCGCGGCGCTTGTTGGCGGTTTCCTTGTCGATGATGCCGGCGTTGAGGTCGGCATCGATGGCCATTTGCTTGCCGGGCATGGCGTCCAAGGTGAAGCGCGCATTGACCTCGGACACGCGGCCGGCACCCTTGGTGATCACCACAAAGTTGATGATCATCAGGATGATGAAGATGATGAAGCCCACCACATAGTTGCCCGAGACCACGAACTCGCCGAAGGCCGCGATGACCTTGCCCGCGGCCTCGTGGCCCTCATGGCCGCTGACCAACACCACGCGCGTGGAGGCGACATTCAGCGCCAAGCGGAGCATGGTGGCGAACAGCAGCAGCGAGGGGAAGATCGAGAATTCCAGCGGCTTGCGGGTGCCGATGGCGATCAGGATGATGATCAGCGCGCTGATGATGTTGAAAGTGAACAGCACGTCCAGCAGCCAAGCAGGCAGAGGCAGCACCAGCATCGCCATGATGACGAAGACCAGTGCCGGGATCCCCAGCCCGGAGGCATCAAAGCGGCTCAGGGACTGTCGGAGGGACGACAGGGTGAGGGTGGACATACCCCCGTAAAGCAAAGGACGTGCCACCTGCGGCAGGTGTCCGCCGGTCGGCGCGACCGATCGCCTGGTTCGACGAGGGTAACGGCAAGAACTCTCCGGTCACGGTTCTTGCTGATGAAACCGTCCATGACCCGCAAAAGCCGTTCCTCGGTGGGCGCGGGTCGCATCTGGATGACGGAATTTCGCCTGCCATGGACCTACTCTCCGACAGCGTGATTGCACCTCCCGCGGGAATCGGCCCGCAGCCCATCGAGCCGGGCAGCGTTCCTGGGCCGGGATCAGCCTCGCCCGACGGGGCGGCCGCAGAGGCGAGTTTTGCCAGCGTCCTGGGCCGTGCGCAACGACAAGTCGAAGCGTCGGCGGGCGATGCGCCCGCACCCGGCGCTGGATGGGGGCCGCCGGTGGCCCCAGCCCGGTCTGAAGAGGTCTCAACCGAGCCCGGCGTGATGGGTGACCGGCAAGCCATTGCCGCTTCCTTCGCCTTGCAGTGGGCTGCGCTGGTGAGCGGTGCGGTCCCCGAGGGTTCAGCCCGTAAGGCTGAAGACGCCGCGGATGGTGAGCCTGGAGGTTCGGAGAACACCGCCCCCAGCGGCGATGCCGGCGCCGGCCTCGGGCCCATCTCGGCGGAAGGCGCTTGGGCTCAACCGTCGGGTCTTGCCGCGGCCTTGGTGGCTTCTCCCCCGGTTCCCACCGGTTCAACGGTCGGATCGTTCCAGGGCCCTGAAGCAGTGTCCCCCGGTGCATCGGGTGGTGTCTTGCCCGCTGCCTCCGCCACGCCCCTGGCGGCTGCAGCGGTGTGGGCTGATGGGCCCCGGAGCGCGCCGACGGTGCCGGCCTTGGTGGCGGTTCAGATCAGCCCCCAGTTGTCGGTGATCACGCCAGCCGACGCGACCGCCGCCTCTGATGACGCCTTGGTGGCATTCGCCGCCGGTCAAGGCTTTGACGCGGTGGCCTTGCAGCGGATGTTCGGCCGCGAAGTGGCCACGGCTGCATCTGAATCCGGCGAAGGTGCTGCACGGAGCCCAAATGGTCAGCCCGGGACAGTGGTCGGGGTCCATCCCCAACCAGGCCTTGGTGCTGAACCCCGGTTGGGAAGTGCGCTTGGACCAGTGACAACGCACCCGGCTCCTGTCGCGGTGGGTAGCGGTGGCCTGGCGGTTCCCAGCGGTGCGGAGAAGGGCGTGATGCCTGCCGTGGCTGCGGCCGTGGCATCGGCTGGGACAACATCGGCCGCGCCCACCATTCAGGGGCTGAGGGCCTTCGGATCTACTTCTGCAGTCCAAGCAGTCAACGCGACGGCCGCTTCCCCAATCGCGCCAGGCGCCGCCGTGGCGCCTTCGCCCCTGCCACCCGCGGCCGCCATGGTGCCGGTCGGCGCCTGGGAGAGTCTTTCGCAGCGAGGCGGGCTTCAGGTATCGGTGGAGCCTGCCACATCCACGGCGTCTCCCGCCGGGATGACCGCGTCGGCGTGGATGACCATGCAGTCCCGCAGCCTGGCCTTGACGGCGACGGAAGCCGGGCCCAGCACCGGTTCGGCGTCCGCCATGGGATTGTCTTCGGGGGAGCGCGCTGAGCGGCCCTCCGCGCCAGTTGCAGCTTCGGTGGGCAGCGCGGGCACGGCGGCATGGGGTGCCGTCGAGGGCCCCTCAGTGCCCGCCCCACGCACGGAATCGACGCCGCAGGTCCTGGCGGATGCACAGCCCATTGACCTGCGAGACCACCTGGAGCAGAGCCGAGACGCGCTGTCCCGCCGCCTGGGGGAAGCCTTGGCTGCCAGGGTACTTTCCCAAGTCGAGCGGGGAGAGTGGCAGGTTCGCCTGAGCGTGGCGCCGCAACACTTGGGCCCCATCGATATTGAACTTCAGATGCGGGGTAGCCGCCTGGAAGCCCAATTCCAAGTGGCCAACGGGCAGACCCAGGCGCTGATCCAAGACAGCATTCCACGCCTACGCGAAGCTGTCGGGGCATCCGGCATGGACCTTGCTTCAGCTTGGGTATCCGGTGGCTTGGCCGACCGCAATCGCGGAAATCCGACACCGGGACAGCCGGATGGTCCCGCACCGCAATCCCTGAATGAAGGGGGCGGTGACGAGCAAGCGGTCAGCGGCGTCGAGTCGGTCGAATCAAGAGGACCGGGCTGGACGCCCAGGCCAGGCGCGGTGGACATCCTGATCTAGTCCACCTGATGAGGTCCCGTCATGGCCACCGCTGAAGAGACTGAAGTCGAAGAGAAGCCCAAAAAACCCATCCTCAAGATCCTGCTGTTGGTGTTGCTCGTGCTGCTGTTGATCGGCGGCACCGTGGGCGCCACGCTGTTCTTCAGTGGTTTCTTCAGCAAGAAGGCTGTTGCCACTGCCGAGGAAGAGCTCGAAGGCGCGGAACAGGCTGCCAAGGGTGGCGAAGGTGCTGAAGGTGGCGCCAAGGGCGCGGCCAAGGCGGCCGACAAGCCCGAGAAGAAAAAGAAGGAATCACCCGAGATGGTTCGCTTCGAGTACACCTACAAGCAGCTGGAAAAGGAACTGCTGAGCAACCTGACGGGTACCCGCAAGGTCATGCAGATCCAGATCGCGTTCATGACCAGCTACGACGAACGGGTTTTCAAGAACGTCGAAAAGCACGAATTCGCCATCCGCGGTGCGTTGCTCGATGTGATGCGCCAGTACACCGAAGCGGATGTGAACCGGCCAGAGTTCCGCAAGGAGCTGGCCGAGAAGCTCAAGGAAGAAGCCAACAAGGTGCTGACGCAGTATGAAGACTTCGGCGGCATCGACGCGATCCATTTCACCAGCTTCATCATCCAGTAAGGCTGGTCAGGAGCTCTGTGCATGAGTGCAAGCAGCGGCAATCTGCTGTCTGAAGACGAGCTGCAGGCCCTGGCTGAAGGGGTCGCTGACGGCTCGGTTGCGGTGGACACGGGCTTCAACACCGGGGCCCGTGTGCGCAAACACGACCTGGCCAGCGAAGACAGCAGCCTGGGGGTGAACCTCGCCTCGATCGACATGATCAACGAGCGGTTCATCCGGCTGTTCCGCCTGGGCATGTTGGAGGTACTGCGGACCAGCCCACGGATCAATCCCACGCGTGCGAGCATCCTGAAGTTCGGAACCTACCTGCAGGATCTCCAGCCGCCGCTGTCGGTCAATGTGGTGCGGGTGAAGTCCCTGCGCGGCTACTCAACGGTCGTGATCGAGCCCGGGATGATCTTCTCATCGCTGGACAGCTTCTTCGGAGGCTTCGGCAAGACGGTCGTGCAACTGCCGCCCGGACGCCTGTTCACACCGACCGAAAGTCGAATCATCAAGCTGATCTTGGAGATCCTGTTTCGGTCCCTGCGCGAAGCGTGGTCGCCGCTGATGCCGATGGAATTCGAAGTGGTGAGCTCGGAAATCAATCCTCAGTTCGCCCAGATTGCCGACGAATCCGACCTGGTGGTGTTGAACCGTTTCGAGACCGAAGGCCCGGAGAACAAGAGTTTCATCGATGTGGTCTACCCCTACGCCTCGCTCAAACCTGTTCGGGAGCTGCTGCGCAGCCGCGTTCAGGCGGGTGACGGGAACGAGGAATCGGACAAGACCTGGCGCGAAGACCTCAACGACGCTTTGGGTGACTCCACGGTGGAGGCACGCGCGCTGATGGGCAAGCTGGAGCTCAGCCTGGAGCAGTTGGAAAGCATGGCTCCCGGCGACACCTTCTTCTTCCGCAAACCGGACATGGCCACCGTGTTGGTCAACAAGGTGCCGGCCTATCACGCCACCGTGGGGGTGCTGGGCACCCAGACGGCGATCCAGGTCCGCCGCGCACTGAAGCCGGGACAGGTCTAACGGGCGAATACCGCCATTTCTTCATGAACACCCCGCTCAATACCCACACGCACTGAGCCGAGCACCACCCAGGAGCCCCATCATGAGCAACCCCAACACCGACGCCGTGGCTGAACAAAGCCCGGAAGAGCTGCGCCAGATCAACCGCGAGATGATCCAGAACGTTGCGGTGACCTTGGCCATCGAGGTGGGTCGCGCACAGATCAAGATCAAGGACCTGCTGCGACTCACGCAGGGCAGTGTGGTCGAGCTGGACCGGCTGGCGGGTGAGCCTCTGGACTTGCTGATCAATGACACGGTGATCGCCCAGGGCGAGATCGTGTTGGTGGGTGAGCGTTACGGCGTGCGCCTCACACGGGTGGCGCCGGCGGCCGAGCGCATGAAGAACCTTTGAGCGCCTCGCAACCCTTCTCTGAGCAAACTGGCCATGTCCTCCCACACCGCCGCAGCCCCCATCGATTGGGTGTCGCTGACCGGAAACTTCCTGCTGGTGCTGGTGCTGCTCGTGGCCGTCCTGTGGCTGCTGCGGCGGTTTCAGGGTATCAAGGGTCTGCAAGGCTTGCGGCCTGTGGCGCGTCGGCTTTCCGTGGTGGAGGCCCTGAGCGTGGGCCCGCGCCAAAAGCTGGCGATCGTCAAGGTTGACGACCGCGAGGTGCTGGTGGGCGTGAGTCCGACAGGCTTCACACTGTTGGATGCCTGGCCCAAGGGCCGCCAAGCCGCTGAAGCCGGCCAGGCAGGAATGCCACCACCGCCGGCAACTCCCGGGGGCCTGGCGTGATGACCTTGGCGTGGGTTCCTCGGTTCTCTTGGGCGCGGCTGAGGCTCTTGGCCGGCATGGTGGCCCTGGGACTGCTGCTGTGGGGGGTGCCGATGTGGGCCTTCGCGCAGCAAGGCATTCCCATGGTGAATGTGAAGACCACCGGGGGCGGTACCCAGTACAGCCTGACGCTGCAGCTGTTGGCGCTCATGACCGCCCTGACGCTGCTGCCCTCGCTGTTGTTGATGATGACGTCGTTCGTACGGATCATCGTGGTGCTCTCGCTGCTGCGCCAGGCCTTGGGCACGGGCCAGACGCCACCCAACACGGTACTCGTCGGGCTGGCGCTCTTTCTGACCCTGTTCATCATGTCGCCGGTGCTGACGTCGGTGTACCAGGAGGCGGCCGTGCCTTACATGGACAACAAGATCAACGCCCAGCAGGCCCTGGCCGCGGCGGAGAAGCCGGTTCGCGCCTTCATGCTGGCCCAGACACGCGAAGACGATCTGGCCACCTTCATGGAAATTGCACGCAAGCGTGAGGTTGCGTCGCCGAACGATGTGCCGTTCACCACCTTGGTTCCGGCCTTCATCATCTCTGAGCTCAAGAGCGCCTTCACCATTGGCTTTCTGATTTACATCCCCTTTGTGGTCATCGACATCATCGTCTCGAGCGTGCTGATGTCGATGGGCATGATGATGCTTTCACCCATGATGATTGCCATGCCGTTCAAGCTCATGCTGTTTGTGCTGGTGGACGGTTGGGGTTTGATCATGGGCTCGCTGGCGGCGAGCTTTGCCGTGCCCTGAAGCCCTTCGAAGCAGAGAGCCACTGAATTCTTCCGATCGAGACCAGACCCATGGACACCGCCACCGTGATCGAACTCGCCCGTCAGGCCCTGTGGATGACCATCCTTGTGTCCGCGCCTTTGCTGGTGGTGGCCTTGGTGGTGGGTGTCACGGTGGGTATCTTTCAGGCGGCGACCTCCATCAACGAGATGACGCTGAGTTTCATTCCCAAGGTGGTGGCCATGGCCGCCACGCTGGCCGTGGTGGGTTCTTGGCAGATCGGCACGCTACTGGATTACTGGCGCGCCATCTTCGCGCGCATTCCGGGCCTGTTTCTCTGAAACGCGCCATGCTCGACCAAGGCGAAAGACGAGAAACCCACCATGGACCTCCTGGCTGCGGACATCGTTGACCGGTTCTACAGTTTCATGTGGCCGATGCTGCGCATCTCGGCCCTGTTGTTGACGGCTCCCCTGTTCTCCATCTCCGCGGTGCCGCGCCGCATTCGGGTCCTGATGGCCTTGGCCCTGACTTGGTTCATCTATCCCCTGCACGAGTGGCCATCGATCGATCCCATTTCGGCCCCCGGATTGGTCGAGATCGTCAACCAGATCTTCATTGGCTGCCTGATGGGCCTGACCCTTCAGGTGGTGGTGGCGGCGGTGGTCACCGCAGGCATGGCGATTTCGAATGCGATTGGTCTGACGATGGCCACCCTGATCGATCCCACGCTGGGCAATGTGCCGGTGCTGTCGCAGTTTCTGCTGATCATGGCGGTGCTCATCTTCGTGGGCACAGGCGGACACCTCCTGCTGATCGGACTCTTGCTCAAGAGTTTTTCCGCCGTTCCCATCGGCGAATCCCTGCTCAACCAGGTGACCTGGGGGAAGCTCATTGCCTGGAGTTCGATGATGTTCACAGGGGCCGTATTGATCGCCTTGCCGGTCATGGCCGTGCTGCTGCTCATCAACGCGGGATTGGGCGTGGTCACCCGGGCTGCTCCTTCGCTGAACATCTTTGCGGTTGGATTTCCCGCCATGATGATCGTGGGCATCGTGGCCTGTGTATTGACCATGGAAAGCATGGGCCTGCGAATGCAGTGGCTGTGGGTGCAGGCCTTCGGTGTGCTGGATGATGTCTTCGGAGCACGGTGATGGCCGAGAGTTTTGGTGACAAGACCGAACAGCCGACCGCACGTCGACTTCAAAAGGCGCGTGAGGAAGGGCGTGTTGCGCGCTCGGTTGACCTGCCCGCAGCGGCGGTCACGGTCATCTCGGTGATGGCTTTGTCGCTGACGGGGGTTTGGTTCGTCAACGGGATGGCAGCCCTGTTCAAGGGCGCCCTGTCGATGGATCGAAGGGCACTGGTCACCCCGGAGATCATGATGGTTTCAGTGGGTGAGCAGATGATGACCGGCTTTGGCTACGCGCTGCCGATCATGCTGATCACCATGGTGGTCGCCTTCCTGTCGTCGACCGTCACAGGAGGATTCCTGTTCTCGGTCAAGGCGGCGATCCCGCATTTCGAAAAGCTCAATCCCATTCAAGGTTTGAAGCGGATCTTCGGGACGCACGCGCTCATCGAGTTGGGCAAGGCCATCCTCAAGTTCCTTTTGGTCGGCAGTGTGTTGGTCACCGTGCTGATGTCGCATGTGGAGGAATTGGCCATGCTGGGCCGTATGGGCCTGGAGCCGGCGCTTGCCGCCACGGGCAAGCTGGTCATGGATGCGGCCCTCTGGGTGACGCTGGCGCTTGTATTGATTGCCGCCATTGATGTACCGCTGGCGCGCTACCAGTTCAACAAGGGCATGCGCATGACCAAGCAGGAAATCAAGGATGAGATGAAGGAAGCCGAGGTGTCACCGGAAGTCCGGGGCAAGATCAAGGCCCGCCAGCGGGAGATTGCAACGGCCCGGATGATGCGCAGGGTCAAGGATGCCGATGTCATCATCACCAACCCGGAACACTTCGCCGTCGCGCTGGCCTATGACCCGACCGCTGATGCGCCACCCGTATTGGTGGCCAAGGGAATCGACCATCTGGCGCAGCGCATTCGGGAAGAGGGTGCTCAGCACGGGGTGATGGTGTTTGAAGCACCCCCTTTGGCGCGCGCGCTGTACTTCACCACCGAGCTCGAGCATCCGGTTCCCGAAGAGTTGTATTTCGCTGTCGCACAGGTCATCGCCTATGTCTACAGCCTTTCGGATGTGAAGCCGGGTGAGCCTCGTGCGCTTCGACCCGTGCCGCGTGTACCCCGGTCGATGTGGTTCGACACCCAAGGCCAGAAAATGAATGAACAGGGAGTGGCTGCATGATCCGCACCGATGAATGGATCCAAGATGGTCCGCCGGATGAAGTCCGCTTGTGGCCGGAGGCCGCGCGGGAATTGGGATCTCTGGTGCACGCCCTTTGCGCCCAGCGGCGCAGTGCGCTGCTTGCGTGTGAGGATGCCCAACAAATGGACCTCATCAGCCTGCACCTGTGGCGGCTGCTGCGTCGGCAAGCGGGGCTGCGTCTTGAATTGATCCAGCCCACCGGTACCGAATCACTCCTGGATCGCTTCAATGAAAGGATGATGTCGATGCCCATGGATGCGGCGCGCCATGAGCCAGCGCCCTCCGAGCCCTTGCTCCTTTGGGTGCTCAAGCTCTCGCGCCGACTGGAACTGCCCGAGATTCGGTTGCTGCTGAAACTGATTCAGGACTTCCCTGGCGCCGGTGTCCGCTTGCTGCTGGTGTGCTCGGGTGAAGCCGCGCGTCACCGGGATGCAGCGGATTGGGGCTCGCGTATCTATCGCTGCACGGTGGCGGCTCCGGGGACCCGTCTTCCGGTCCAGGAGGCCAATCAAACGGCGGTAGCCCCGGTGGCTGCAGGGTGGCGCGGGCGGATCAGGTCCTATGCTGGGCTTGAACGGGTCGCTCGGCTGACGCTGACCGCACGGCGGTGGTGGGGGGCGGTTAGGACCAGTATGGCGCCTCGGGTGGTGCGATGTCGCATGGCCCCTTTGTCACGACGCCGTTGGGCCATCGGCCTGGGGAGCGTGCTGGTGTCTGTCTCGGGAGCGGCGGCGGCCTGGTGGCAAGCCCGAGCCGATGAGGGCGCTGGCGCAGCGCCCGCGCTTCGGCGACCGGTTCCTGAGGTGGTGGAATTGCTCGAGGATGTCCGACCCCGATCGATACGCGAGGACCGTACATCATGAGCCAGGAAACGCCGAAGCCGGCGGGAGCACCGGCCGTGCTGCGTCAGGATGGCCCGCACCGGGTGACCGTGGCGCCGGGCGCCCATTCGGCGCTGGCACCGTCTGCCGGGGTGGGCACCAAGCGTCTGCGACCGGCAGTTGGCGCGGCGCCCCTACCGCGGCAGGATTCGAACGATGCGCAGGCCACGGCAGCGCTGGATGGACGGCGGCGTTCCCCGCGGGACAGCTCAAGCACGGAAATCAGGCGCTTGCCTGGACCTGCCGCCGTGAAGGGCCGGTTTGCGCCTGGCCAGGAGGAGACCCTATCGCCAGCGCCTCGCCCGTCAACCGCCGCGCTGGAAGCGCGCCTGGCCTCTCTGGCTCGGCTGAACCAGGAGACCTCAGCGACGGTGACCGCATTCGAGCAGCAAATCACAACCCCGTTACAGGACCCAACTGCGCCGGCCACTGGTCGACTCAGGGGACTTTTTAGGAGGAGTTCACCATGAACGACCAGACCAAACCAGATGCCGATGGGCAGGAACAGGACGCCACGCCGATGCACGGTGCAGAGGGTGCCGAGAGCACGGCTGCTGCCTCCACGCCAGCAGGCGAGCCTTCAGCCCCGGAACCGCCGGAGAACCCGTCGGCCGAACATGGGCCTGAGCCGGTGTCGGCCGCTGTGGCGGAGGCGCCGGAGCCCGACGAGGCGCATGAGGCCGAGCCGCATGACGACCACGCCGAGATCGAGCGCCAGGCACGCTTGGCCACTGAGGCGGCTTTGGCGGCGGTGCTTGCTTCCGCGGCATCGCAGAAGATGGACACGCTGTCTGGCGTGGTGCTGGATGCGGCGGAGTTGGCCAACCGTTCTGCGGCGACCGCCGCAGCGGCGGGCGCGAAGCTGCTGGAGACACAGAGCGCTTTGGAGACCGAGTTGGCCCAGTCGCGCCGGCAGGCCAAGATCGTGCTGGGCGTGGCCGGCGGGATTGCTGTGGTCAGCGTCGTGCTGACCGCAGCCATCGTGACCCAGGTGGCCAGTCGGATGGCCAAACTGGATGCGACGGTACTCGCCGTGGGCAAACGGTACGTGGAACTGGCGGCTGGGCTTGAGAACCTCACCCTCCTCAATGACAGCTTGGCGGAGATGCAGGTCAAGCAGGATGCTTTGGCGCAGTTGCAGACCAAGCTTTCTGGCAACCTGGAGGAGGCCAACAAGGCCTCGCAGGGTTTGGTGACGCAGGTGCCGCAGGCCACGGCCAAGGAGGTGCAGTCGCGCACGCAGGCCCTGATGCAACAGGTTCAGTCGGTGGATTCGCGTGTGCAGGCCCAAGCGGCTGCCATGAAGAAGATGGCCGACGAGGTCAAGGCGATGCAGGGCCAACAGGAGGGCTTGACCGCGCTCAAGCGTGATGTGGAAGCCCTGGTGGTGTTGCAGCGCGAGCGCTACCTCGAAGCCGCCAAGACCTCGGGCGTGGCACCCGCCAGCAAAGGCCCCGTGGTGCAACCGCCCCCGCGAACCGTGCAGTACCCGCGGCCCCAGCCGCCGGCACCGGAGGGTGCAGCCCCCTCGGGCGCAGCGGGAACGGGTGGTGCATCAGCTGGGCGCTGACGCGGTATTCGAGGGAACACTGCCCGTCACTTCAAAAAAACAAGCGGCCCCTAGGGGCCGCTTGTTTCATGGTCCTCAACATTCGGTGCGGATGTTCGGCCGTCAATTCTTGTGCAGCACCGTCACACTGATGCGGCGGTTGCGTGGGTCGGCCGGGTCCTTGGAGTTGTAGGGCAAGGTGTCGGCCACCCCCTCGATCTTGGCAAACCGGCCGGCCGGAATGTTGCGCTTTTCCATGGCCGCCCGCGTCGATTCCGCGCGCTCGGCCGACAGCGACCAGTTGCTCCGGTCATCACCCGGGCCGAAGGGGATGCTGTCGGTGTGTCCACGCACGGCCAGCTTGTTGTCCAGTTTGGAGACGGCTGCCGCCACTTCGGCGACCAAGGCCTCCGAACGGGGCAGCAGCTTGGAAGTGCCCAGGCCGAACATCGAGAAATCCGCTTTGTCGATGATGTCGATGCGCAGGCCGTCCTTGTCGCGGGTGAACTGCACCTGGTCCTTGATGTTCTCAAAGCGCTTGCTCTGGGCGAGTTTTTCCTTCAGGTCGCGTTCGATCTTGTCGAAGGACTCCTGCTCTTGCTGCTCCTGGGCGGCCTTGCGCTTGGCCTCCTCGTCGAGACTGCCGGAACCGGTGCGGTCGGCCGGGTTGTTCTCCGTGGGGCCGCCTTCCGAGCGTGGCGTCACCCGTTCCATCATGGCGGTTTGCCGCGGAGGAGCCGGCATGGCTTCGGGGTCAATGATCGATTGACCGCCCAGAATGCCGCCTGAGCCAGAATTACGTCCCATCTCCACAATGCTGTGAGAGGTAGAGGCTCGCATAAAGTCTGCGACTGACTTGCGCTTGTCAGCCTCGGTGGCACCCAGCAGCCACATCAACAGAAAGAAGGCCATCATGGCCGTCATCATGTCGGCCAGGGCGATCTTCCAGGCACCACCGTGGGCGCCGCCGTGGCCGCCGATGATCTTCTTGACGATGATCGGCGCGACATTGCCTTCACCGGCATCGGCTTCGGCCGCCGGCTCGGCACTCGGCTGCGGCTGATCGGTATTGGCGCCCGGCGTGGGCGCGGCGCCGTCCGCTGGCGCGTCGGCCGGTGGAGCCGCCTCGGCTTGCGGCGGCGCTTCGAGTTCGGCGGTTTCAGCCATGGCGGATTACTTGCCCCGCATGCCGTCGAAGACTTCGGAGAAGGAGGGCTGCTTCTCGTGGCTGATGGACACCCGGGCGGCTTCGATGATCAGCGGCATCGGGTGGCCGTGCAGGGTACCCACGATGAGTTGCTTGACCACGTGGTAGATCTCCGCTTCGTCTTCGATGATCTGCTTGAGTCGGTTGGCCATCGGGTCCACAAAACCGTAGGCGAAGAACACGCCCAGGAAGGTGCCCACCAGTGCGCCACCGATCAGTCCACCCAGCACGGGCGGCGGCTGGTCGATGTTGTCCATGGTCTTGACCACGCCCAGCACGCAGGCCACGATACCCAGGGCGGGCAGGGCGCCTGACAAGGAAGCCAATGCATCGGCCGGCTTGAGCTCAGCGTGGTGGTGGGTCTTGATGGCGGTGTCCATCACTTCTTCCACCGCATAGGGGGACAGGCTGCTGGACGACACCACCATCAGGCGAATGGTGTCGGTGATGAAGTGCAGCAGGCCGTGGTCCTTCAGCAGCGCCGGGTACTCACCAAAAATGGCGCTGCCCTCGGGGTTCTCGATATGGGCTTCCAGCGCCACGGCACCCTCGGCCTTGAGGGTTTTGAGCATCTTGGCAACGATGAAGATGATGCTCAGGTAATCGTCCTTCTTGTATTTCGGACCCTTGAAGATCTTGCCCACGCCGGCGGCTACGCCTTTGATCACGTCCAGGCTGTTGCCGATCAACATGGCGCCCACGCCAGCGCCCGCGATGATGAAGGTTTCGATTGGCGCGGCCTTGATGATGGGCTTCATGCTGCCGCCGGCCATGATGTAGCCGCCGAACACGCAAATCATCAGGACGACGATGCCAATGATCGCAAACATGGGGTTCTCCGATCTGTCGGGCGGTACGCAGACACGCCCAGATGACGGCAAATCGACGCCGCCACAGCCAATGACGCAAGAATCAGACCACAAATGCGGTCGTTTGGGCGATTTTCGCGCATCCGCGGTGCGGCTATTTCTTGCCGGCCCGGAGCCCAGAAGCTAAAAACCGCCCAGGGGGCGGTTGCCAACGCCAACGAAAAGAGCGCCTTCAGGCCGCCCGCATGGCGTACTTGTTGAGCTTCTCGATGAGGGTGGTGCGCTGCAGTTGCAGCAGACGCGCCGTCTGTGAAACATTGCCACCAGAACGGGCCAAGGCCTGCTCCAGGAGGCTGCGCTCGGTTTCTGCCAGGTGGTCCTTCAAGGACAGGCCTTCTGGCGGCAGAACCACGGTCGGTCCGCCCATGGCCAACAGAATCGACTGCTCGACATCGCTGGACACCTCTGGGGCGGGCGTGGAGCGGACCAGATCGGCCGCGGCGGAAGCGCTGGCGAACGCCGGGCTCAAGGCAGCGGCCGAGACGGGCGCCATCAGGTTGAACACCGCAGGTTCGGACTGCGCGCGCTCCAGCATCGCCCGCTGGGCCTCGTGCAATCCCTTGGGCAGCATGGCCACCGGGATGTCGCGCAGGCTGATGCAGCGCCCGCTGAACAGCGTGGTGAAACGGTCCACGAGATTGGAGAGTTCCCGCACATTGCCCGGCCACGCATAGGCACTCAAGGCCTGCAGGGTTTCACCATCGAAGGTGATGGGCTTGCATCCCTGAGGTGCCAGCCGCGCCGCATGGTGACCCAGCAACTCGGGGACATCCTCTGCGCGCTCGCGAAGGGCCGGCGACGGGAGTGGTAGGACATTGAGGCGATAGAAGAGGTCTTCCCGGAATCGCCCTGCGGCCACTTCGGTTTCCAGGTCCCGGTGGGTGGCGGCAATCACGCGAACATCCACCCGCGTGGCCTGCGCCGAACCGACGGGGTCCACCATCCGTTCCTGCAGGACCCGCAACAGCTTGACCTGCATCTCCAGAGGCAGATCGCCGATCTCATCCAGGAAGATGGTGCCCCCATGGGCCTGCTCAAAGCGGCCCACTCGGTCCACCAGCGCACCAGTGAAGGCACCTTTGCGGTGGCCGAACAGCTCGCTCTCGATCAATTCCCGGGGGATGGCACCGCAGTTGATGGCCACGAACCGACCATTGCGGCGGTCTGAGCCCTCATGCAGGGCACGGGCAATCAGTTCTTTGCCGGTACCGCTCTCACCACTGATCAGCACGGTCGCCTGGGACCGGGCCACCGTGGCGATCAACCGCCTCAAGGCACCCATGGTGGGGCCGCTGCCAATGAGGGGTTGAGGGGGGGGGGACACGAGAAAAATAAAAAATCTGATTGCTCAGGGTCAAATTTACTTACAAAAACATCAAAGTCAATGTAGAAGAGGTTGTTTGACATCAAGGGATTACCCTTGAAGCTGCGCTCGATGACTTGGATCAGCCAGTGCCTCGGGGGTCAAGATTGCGGGCTTCGGGTCGATCCTGCAGGTGTAGCGAAAGGGGCATCCGATGGGCCTCTCGCGCCTTCAATCGACAGGAGAACCATGATGGGCAATGAACGGCGATTTCTGGGGTTTGCCGCCGCAATGGCCGCAGCGGTGATGCTTTCAGCGTGCGCCGGCCCGGGCCAGGTGGTCAAGTTGCGCGCGCCCTGGCTGGTTTCGGGGTCCGAGCAGACCATCGACGCCGGGGAAGCCGGCCGCGCATCGGGCCCAGCCAGCTTGATTTCGCCCATGGTGGAGAAGCGCGAGACGATCACGGCCACTGGCTATGCCGTGATCGCCATCCAGAACCACCGCAATCCCGCCCAGCAGCGGCTGATGGCCATCCGCGCGTCCAAGCTCGATGCCTATCGCTCGCTCACGGAGCAGGTCTATGGCCAATACCTGGATGCCACCACCACCGTGGCCGATATGACGGTGTTGAGTGACACCTTCAAGGCCCGCGTCGAAGGGGTGATCCATGGCGCCACCGTGGTCAGCATCACGCCCGTGGGTGACGACACCTACGAAACCACGCTGTCGCTGGACCGTGCCGTGGTGCGCGACCTGCGAGCCCTCTACCTGACCCAGTTGGCTTCGCGCAAGCGCTGAGGCTCCCATGAATTCCCACACCAATCGCTGGTCCCTCCGCCATGCGGCGCCGTCGCTGCTGTGGGGCGCCCTCGCGCTGGGTATGGCGGGAGGGGATGTGTGGGCGCAAGCGGGTGCGAGGTTGGCTGGCCCAGGGCAGAAGGCCGCTCCGCCTGTGGCCGCCCCGGTGGTTGCACCGGCTGCCGCTGAACCGCAGGCGCACAAGCGCACGCCGGCTGAGGCGCAGTTACAAGCCATTCGCAGCGCCTTGCTTGAAAAGGCACTGGGCTCCAACACGCGTGTGAGTTCCACCGCCTGGGTGAACGAGCGCGGTGAGTTGATGGAGGCCAGCCAATTCCGCACCGATATGCAGGTGCGGGGCGTGAGGGTGCTGGAGTACGTGGACGGCGATGCGCCAGAGGCTGTGGTGAAGGTGGCCGACAACGCGGCCCCCGGCGCACCGGCCACCACGGCGCTGCCGGAGTGCCGCGAGCCGTCCGGATCGCGTGAGCCCTGGCGCCACCCCTTGGCACTGCGCGTCCAGGTAGACCGCCCGCTGGACCCTCAATGGGCGGCGATTTCGGCGCAGGCCGGACGCTGGCTGGAGCAGGCGGTGCGCGCCAGTGCACAGAACGACGGCGTGCCGCTGGACACCTTCGCACCGCCGCCCGTGCGCAACCGCTACGAGGAGGCGCTGCTGTCCTTCCCGCAGCCGCGTTCGACCCTGGTGATGACGGTGCGCCTGCGTCTGCATGAGGGGTGGCAGGCCCACCACAGCGGTGCGCGCCTGCAGCGCTGGGAGGCACAGACCCGCCAGTGGCTGCAGTGGCAAGCACCGGAGCGGCGTCCGATGACGGTGAAGCTGGACTGGTCTTTGGCCCGGACAGGCGAGGCGCCGATGTTCCAGCACGAGTCGCAGTTGCCCGTGATGGTGAGCGCTCAGGACCGGCCGTCCATGCAGTTCGATGATTCGACGCGGCTGCACATCCAGCGAGAGGCTGCCCACCGTTGGCAGTCCTTCCAAGGTGTCCTGGACTGCGAACCCTTGGTCTACGAGGCCCGGGGGCAGGGCGAGGGGCAGGTGATGCTCATGGCCGGCCAGGACGCCGGTCTGCGGGTGGGCGATCGGCTGGTGTTGGTGGACGGTCGCCTCGTACCCGGCCGTCTGCTCGAAGCCGATGCCGCGCCGCATCTGGCGCTGCTGGAGATTCAACAGGTTCAGGCTCAACGCGCGCAGGCCCGCCAGGTGGCCGGCCCTCGATTGGCGCTGGAGGGTTCCAACCAATGGCTGGCCCTGCCGTTTGGCGCATCATTGCTGGCGTCCAAGCAAGAGGTGAGCAAATGAACAGGATCCGTGTGGCGCCCTTGTCCTTCATGAAGGCGCTGGTGGTGAGTGGCAGCTTGGTGGGCGGCGTGGCCCTGGCCGCAGAAGCCGAGCCGGTCTCGCGGCCCAGCCCGCAGGCGGCGCTGGAAACCCTCTTGCAGTCCTCGGTGGGTCAATCGCCGTCACCGGCAGCCGGACCTGCGGCGGCCGCCGCCAGTTCCACTTCGGCCTCCTCCGCAACGGCTTCGGGGCGTCCCCAAGTGGCGGTGCAGCGCGGCCAAAGCCTGGATGCCCTGATTCGACAGCACTTGGCCTCCTCTCCCTTGCGGGTGGAAGTGCTGCGCGACCTCATCCATCAACTCAATCCCCAGGCTTTTGCCCCAGGCGGTGGCCATCGCCTTCTGGCCGGCGCTCGGTTGCAGTTGCCCACCCTGGATGACCAAGCGCGTCATGCCTTTGGCAAGACCTCGCCTCGCAGCCTGGCTTCGCGCGAGGACGTCGGCGAGACAAGCGCTGGTGCCTGGGGCAATGGAGCGGCCGCCGCAGCGCGCCGGGGCTGGGTGCGCTTCCCGTGATCCAGTCGCTGGACCCCGTGGGGTCCGGGCCGCGACTGGATCCCAACTTCCTTCTGGGGCGCGGCCCGGTCATCGATGCCGAGCAGGCGCGTCTGCTGGGCTTGCGCAACGGCCAGGTCGTGCAGGCCGTGATCGACAACTCGGCCTCGGCCTTTTCCGTGATCTGGCCCGCCGGCCAACGGCAGGGCCTACCCACGGCCTTGCAGGCGTTTCCCCTGCCGTCCCAATGGCGCTGGGCCGCCGGCTCCAGCCAGGAAATGCTGGTCATGCTGATGCCGGGTGGGCACATCATGCTGCGCCCCATCCGGCCGGCTGCGATCGCCACGCAGGCGCCACCATCAGCGCCGGGCTCCGCGTCGACCGATACCGTCAAGCCACGGTCGTCGACCGGACCCACAACCACCCAAAACCCAGGCGCTGCCGCGGGAGCTTCGGGGCCCCAGACCGCATCCGCCGCTTTCGCCGCACCTGCCGGTGGCGCCACCCTGGTCCCCACCCCAACATGGCAGCCCTACACGCTCGGGCAGGCCTTTGCGGCGGCCCAAGGAGCCGCTTCTGCGGGCTCATCGGCCGAAGTGGCGCGTTTGCTTCAACAGGCGCCGGCCTGGGCCGGGTTCATGGCGCTCTTGCAGGGATTGATGAGCGAGGACGCCTCACCCGAGAACGAGAGCGCGGACACCGATGTGCCGCCGCCCGTGCGTTCACGCTTGGCCGACATGCTGGGCGCCTTGCTGCCCCGCATGGGCGCGCTCACGCCTGAAGCCTTTCGACTGGCGGTTGGGCGAAGTGGACTGGGGACGGAAGCCGCCCTGTGGGCGGGTGTGATCGGTCTGGACCAGGACTTGAAGGTGGCCCTGCGGCGTTTGGCGCGCAGCACGCCAGGCGGCATGGGGGGGGGCGACGGGCTGGCTGCGGCCCTGCCGCGCGCGCTGGATACCCTGGAACGTTCGGCGCTCGACAGTCTGAACGCCCAGATGCAGGGGCAGGTGCTCCTGTCCTTGGTGATTCCCTTCGGAGATGCCGGGCCGGTTGCACTGCGAATTGCGCGGGAGCGGGCCAAGCCCGACCAGGAACGCCCCCCTTTCGTGGTCGATGTGCACTCGGCACACAGCGGTTTGGGCCCTTTGTGGCTGCGCACCCAGGTGTCCGATGGTCAGCAGGTGGCCATGACCATGTGGGCCGCGCGCGCCGATGTGGCGGATCGGGCGCGTGAGCGCTCGCAGGACCTGCGCGTGTCGCTGCACGGCAGTGGGCTTCGGCTGTCTGCACTGGACATCGTGCACGGGACACCGGATGCCGTGGACGCGGTATTCCTGGCTGAAGGGGAGGGCCCATGAAGGGACCTTATGCGCCGTCACCCGGGCCAGCAGGACAGCCCAGCCCAGGGGCGCATCGACGGCTCAAGCTGCAGGCGGTGGCACTCGAGTACGGGGGCCATGCTGCTCCGGTCCTGGTGGCCCGCGGCGAGGGGGAGCGTGCCCGGGAAATCCTGCGGCGTGCCCAGGAGCAGGGCATCTGGGTGGCGCAAGACCCGCAGTTGGTGGCGCTGCTGTCGAGGGTGGAGTTGGAGCAGGAGATCCCGCCGGAGCTCTACACGGCGGTGGCGGTCATCCTGTCGTGGGTGTACTGGCTGCGGGGCATGAAGCCCGGCGACGAGAAGCCCGATCAGACGTCTTGGTAGGCGTTGTTGGCCGTGCGGCGACGCGGTGCGCCGACCCAGCTCAGACGACCTTTGCGGTCGTAGGTCTCGTCGATCAAACCTTCTGCAGACACCTGCAGCGCGGCCAGGGCGCCGCGGACGGCGTCAAGCTTGCGGGTCACCAGCATTTCGTTGCGCTGGTGCAGTTGGCGGCAGGTGCGCGCTTTCTGGGCGAAGCCCAGCCATTCCGCTGGGAGGTCGTCTTCTTTGACCAGTTGGCCCGGCGCCACCTGGCTCATCTGCTCCAGCAGCACCAGCTTGCGCGCCTGCAGGTCTTCAATCCCGTCCATGGCGCCTGCACGCAAGGATTCAAACTCCGCTTCCAAGAGTGCCTCCAGCTGCGTGGCCAGCGTTTCTGCCAGTGCCACGTTGGCCAGGGAAGGGGAAGCGGTGTGCATGTGATTCAAAGGGGGTCGGATTCAGCATCTTGCACGGTGGACCGGGCCACCGGCAGGCGATGTCAATCGTCGATCAGGCGCTCGAGGGCCACAAAGCTCTCGGCCATCTTGCGCGAGTCCAGGGGGTAACTGCCTTCCCGGAGCGCGGCCTTGATGGCGTCGACCTTGGCCCGGTCGAAGCTCGGATCGCTCATGGAACGACGCGCCGTTTCGCTCAGGTCCAGGCGCTCATCCTGCGGGCGTACCGTGGGTGCGGCGTCTGGCGTCGGCGCCTTGGGGGCCTCGATGCCCGTCTTGCTCCCCTCCTGCCGCTGTACCGCGCGGTTTCCGTTCACGCCCGCGCCCAAGGGGCGGCTGTAGGTGTTGATCGGATCGGTCATGTTGTGCTCTCTTTCTCGGCTTTTCAGCCGCATCCTAGGGATTTCCCGGACTCTCTCCTCAACAGAATCGGCTCGAGTTTCCCAAACTTGAGTGCAATTTCGTCGGGTTTCGTTTCAGGCACCCCTTTAGGTACCCTTTCAGGCGCCCTTGACGCTGTTGAATCCGTTGACCACGCCACTGACCGTGCGCCCGGATTCGGTGTTGCGCAAGGTCACCCGGTCGCCCATTCGGCCATCTTGCAGCGCTTCCAGCCGCACCGTGACGGTAAATCCCGTTCCCTGGCCCACGGTCATGGTCACCACCTGGCCCTGGCGCACCAGCACCGCGGGCCGCAGGTCAGTGCTTCGCAAGACGGTGCCCGGGGGCAGGTCTCGGACAGCCTCCATCTGCTCCAGCATCTGGGCATCGGTGATGAGGAGGGAATCGGCTTCACGGGCAGGAACTTGCGTCAATTCCACCGATGCCGGTGAGAGCAGCGACCCCCGGTTGGCCCCCCGCGTGAGCGCCAAAGCCCGCCGAGCGGGTGCCGGCACGCGCGCGCCGGCGTCCGGGCTGCTGGCTCGTGCGCCTTCGGATGGAGCCGTTCCACCCGATGACGGTGTGGTGACGGCAGCCGCACCAGGCGAGCGGTTGGCAGCCGCGGTGGCCACGGCCTCGTCCCACTGCGCCCTCAGAAAGAGCTGCCACTGCGGCGACTCGCAGCGGGCGCGAACGGTGTTGGCGTTGCTGAATGGGATGTCGAAACGGACGGACGCGGTGCATTGGGGCATCCGCAGGCGCGGGTCGGGTGCCTGGACCGTGACCTTGTCAGCCGGGATTTGGAGCTGGGCGGCCAGCCAGCGTGCAGCCTGCTCGGTGACCAGGCCGTTGGCATTGACGCTGCCCGCTAAAAGCAGGCCGCAGGCCATGGCCGCGAGCACCTGTCGCAGGAAGGAAGCGGTGTGGGGGCATGGGTTTTGCATCTTGGGGCTCCAGCACTGTGGAATTTCCGACAGAACCAGGGTTTTCGGACGGATTAAGCAAGAAGAGGGCCATCGTGAAAAACGTCGACAGCATCCCAGCGGCGCGCCCTTCGCGCGCCGGACCGGGCCATGCTGCGTCCGGCGAGCGCCTGTCGGGGATGCCGGCCCGAACGGAAGGCTCGTTCACTCCCTCGATTCCTGATGGGAGAGGCGACCGTGGTCGCTTCCAAGCCGAACTCGGCCGCGCAAAGGAGGACCTGCGGGGGGCCGAGAAGGTCTTGGTTGAAAGGGGCGACACCTTGTCATCCCTGGTTCGCCAGCAGTGGGTCGCACAGGGCGGGCGCCGCGAGGAATTGAGTGCCGGACAGACACACCGCTGGGCCTTGCAGATGGCCAGGGCCAACGGATTGGCCGATCCCGATCGCATTGCGCCGGGTCAGCGCTTGGCACTTGTGGCCGCACCCCAGAACAAGGAACCTGCCCCGGCACGCGTGGCGGGTCCGGCTGCGGCTGCGGATGCGTCTGCCACACCCGCCACGGGCAGCTCCACCCGCCCCGCGCCAGCCGTCGCGGTGCCGCGTCTGCCGGAGGTCGCGCCGCTCGCGCTCAGCACGGGCCTCTCGAACCTGGACAACCGGGTGATGAACCAAACGCTTGATCGAGCGGTCGACCTGGGCTTCATTCCGGTGATGGAGCGGCAGCAGGTCGGTGCACGGATTGCCGAATTGGCCGATAAGCATGGCTTCCAGCCCGACGATTTCGCGCGCGCCGTCTTGATGGAAAGTGACGGATTGAATCCGCGGGCCAGCAACGGGCAGTGCCACGGCATCATCCAGTTTTGCTCGGGGCCCGATCGCGGAGCCGCCAGCGCCGGCTATGGGCGGCGTCCGCAGGAAATTCTCAAGTTGAGTGTCCTGCGGCAGTTGGACTTGGTGGATCGCTATTTCGACGATACGCGCTTGAAGGATTTCCGGGGCGCTGATGGTCGTGTGCGGCTCGATGACCTCTATCTCACCATCCTCACGCCGGCTGCGCGTCAGGAGCGGCGGCTCTCAGCACCCTTGCCGATCGCCGGCCCGCAAGCCATGGACCTGCATGTGCGGCGTGACCGCGCTGCACCGATCACCCGATCATCCATCCTCTCAGGGCTCTATGCCAATGCACGACAGCGCCTGGGGCCGCTCTTGAGTGCGGGGCTGGGGGCGGAGTGATCCGGCCCTTGGGTATCGCGCCAAACCCTGAATCGTGGAGTGCACGCCGGCGGCAACACCTTGCCGTGTGGCAAGAAGATGCAGGGCCGTCAGAGGTCCCCAATCAAAGCATCGGCGCGAGTGCAGCGATCTTGAGTCGGGGCCGACCGCCCCTTGCTTCGCTCGGTGGAAGCGGTTCCGCGGCCGAGGTTTGCACCGGGCTGCAGGGCGAAGCCGGTTCGGCGTTCCCGGCTTCGTTGGTTGGCACGAACCGTGCATCAACCCAACGGGAATCGGATATCGACAAGGAGCCGGCGGCATGAATTTCATCGACAGGGACTTCGCTCTGCACGAACGCGCCATGCGCATTCGTGGCCAGCGCATGGAGGTGCTGTCGGCCAATATTGCCAATGCCGACACCCCCAATTTCAAAGCGCGCGACGTCGATTTTCGTCAGGCCATGAAGATGGCCCGTTCGGACTCGCTCACCACCACGCGCGATCGGCATTTCGAACTTGACGGCGGCATGGCGCCGGACCAGGCGGCGCTCAAGTACCGCATTCCCTTCAACACCTCGTTTGACGGCAACACGGTCGAACTGAGCATGGAGCAGGCGAAGTTCGGCAAAGCCTCTGGTGACTTTCAGGCCACCCTGAGCTTCCTGGAAAGCCGCGTGTCTGGCATCCGCAAGGCACTCAAGGGCGAATAAGAAAGGTATCGACCATGTTGGACAACATCTTCGGAATCGCGGGCACTGCGCTCAACGCGCAGCTCACCCGCATGAACGCCACAGCCTCCAATTTGGCCAATGCCGGCACGGTGGCCACCACCGAGGAAGAGGCCTTCCGAGCCAAGCGTCCCGTGTTTCGCACGATCGTGCAGGACATGATGAACAAGGGCGATCCGGGCAACAACCCCGAAATCCAAGGCGGCGTTCTCATCGAAAAGCTTGTGGACGATCCCTCGCCGGTCCGTCGCCAGTTCGACCCGCACAACCCGCTGGCCGACAAAGATGGCTACATCGTGCAGTCCAACGTGAACGAAGTCAGCGAGATGGTGGAAATGATGGCTGCGGCCCGTTCTTACCAGAACAACGTGGAGACGGTGAACACCGCCAAGCATCTGATGATGCGCACGCTGGACATGATGCGCAGCTGACGGCTGAAGCGACGACAACACCATGAGCACCACGCCCGCCGCCCCCACCGCGCAGACCGCGCAGCCGGTCTTGCCCGGCATCACGCGTTACAGCGACATCAAGAACGCACCCAAGACGGTCAATGACCAGATGGGCAAAACGGAGTTCCTGACGCTGTTCACCACCCAACTGCAAAACCAAAACCCGTTGGACCCGGTGAACAACGAAGCCTTCGTGGCACAACTGGCGCAGTTTTCCCAGTTGGAAGCCACCACCAACATGAGCTCTTCGCTGGAGAACATGGCCAAGGCCATGAAGAGCGAGCGCTTCATGAGTGGCGCGAATCTCATCGGCAAGCAGGTGACGGCGCCGATGGGCAATGCCCGCTATGAGCCGGGCAAGACCATCAACGGCCTGATCTCCTTGCCCTCGGGCGCAGACAGCGTTCAGTTGGATGTGTACGACAGCCAGAACAAGAAGGTCTTCACGCAGACCATGGGCCGGCAAATGCCCGGCGACATCAAGCTCAGCTGGGACGGGTCCACCGATGCGGGTGGAACGGCTCCTGCCGGCATCTACAAGATTGTGGCCACGGTCAACAGCCTGGGCAAAGTGACCCAGACGCCCATCAGCACGCCGATGACGGTCAAGAGCGTGACCTACAGCCCTGCAGACGACGATTTGATCGTGGAAGTGGAGGGCGGTGCCACGGTGCCGCTGAGCCAACTGAGCCGTAT
>JBMSQF010000016.1:0-42770 GCA_049423145.1 Burkholderiaceae bacterium | reverse complement strand
CGTCGCGCCCCTCGAGCTTGAAATTGAAATCGGGCCGGTTGAAGGTCTCCGGCTTGCCGCGCACCGCCTCCCGATCGGCCTTGAGATGACGCGCCAAGCGGTAGCAAAAGGCCAACTCGCGGTGGAAGGGAATGGCCGTGCCGGTCTGGCCCTCACCAGGCACCTCCTCAGGCACTTCCCCGCCCAGCAGGGCCGCTTCGGTCACATGCGCCTCCAGATGGTCATGGCGCAGGTTGGCCTGCACATGCACCCGCTCCACCCGCGTGAGCCGCTCGCGAATCTCCAGTGTGGCCTCGTCCAGCGTCACATACAGGCTCACAGCAGGGCTGGCGCGGCCTTCGGTCAGCGTGTAGGCCTGCACCACTTCGTCGGGCAGCATGGTGAGCTTGTGGCCGGGCATGTAGACGGTGGACAGTCGCTGCACCGCCAGCTGGTCCACGGCTGTGCCCGGGGTGATGGCCAGGCCCGGTGCGGCGATGTGGATGCCCAGAACCACCGACCCGGTGCCCAGTCCGCTAAGGGACAGCGCATCATCGATCTCCGTGGTGCTGGAGTCGTCGATGGAGAAGGCCAGCACACCCTCGGCCAGCGGCAAGTGGTCCGGGACCGCCGGGGCGGAAACCGCGGGAAAGCCGGTGCCTTTGGGAAAGTGTTCGAAGAGGAAGCGTCTCCAGTGGAACTGGTAGGGGCTGTCGATGGCACCCGCATCCTTCAGCAGGTCCAGCGGCGAGCGCTGGCTCAGCCGTGCCGCTTCAACCACGGCCTTGTATTCAGGGGCGTTCTTGTCGGGCTTGAACAGGATGCGATAGAGCTGCTCGCGAATGGCGTTCGGGCACTCGCCCGCCATGAGTGCCTGTGCCCACTGCTCGATCTGCGCTGCGATCTGTTTCTTGCGCTCGATACCCAAGAGCGCGGCCTTGAGGGTCTCCTCGGACGCCTTGCGGAACACGCCCTTGCCCACGCGTCGGAAGTAGTGAGGGGCTTCGAAGAGGCGCAGCAGGGCAGCGGCTTGGTGGGTCGAGTCTGCCCGGGGGTCGAAGTAGTCGCGGGCCAGGTCTGCGAAACCGAACTCCCCGTCGGGTGCGAATTCCCAAGCAAGGTCCAGGTCGATCTCCGAGGCGATCTCTCGGGCGCGCGACAACAGTTCGGCGGGACCCGGCTCCGAGAAGCGCAGCAGCAGGTGGCTGGTCTTGACCTTCACGCGCTTGCCCGACTCCAGTTCGACCTGCAGCGAACTCTCGGCTTCGGACATCACACGACCGGCGAGGAATCGGCCGGCATCATCAAACAGGGCGTAGTTCACCCGGTGATTGTCGGTGGTTTGTTACCGGGGCTAGAGGGTCAGTCCCCCCGCGACTTCCAGGACGGCTCCATTGACATAGCTGGCATCGTCGCTGGCCAGGAAGGCATAGACGCTGGCGATCTCCTCGGGTTTGCCCAAGCGGCGAAGGGGAACTTCCTGCGTCATTTCCGCCAGCACCTTTTCGGGGATCGTGTCCAGGATGTGCGTGGCCACGAATCCGGGCGCCACGGCATTCACCCGGATGCCCTTGGGCCCGAGTTCACGGCTCCAGGTCTTGGTGAAACCGATCACGCCGAACTTGCTGGCAGCGTAATTCGTTTGCCCGAAATTGCCATAGAGGCCCACGATGGAGCTGGCGTTGAGGATGACGCCCGAACCCTGCTGCACCATCGTGTCGGCCACTGCCTGGCTGCAGTGGAAGACGCCGCGGAGGTTGACGTCGATCACGGCGTCGAACTGCTCCAGGGTCATCTTCTGCAGCCGAGCGTCCTTGGTGATGCCGGCGTTGTTGACAAGCACATCGATCCGGCCATAGCGGGCCTTCACCGCCGCCACCATCGCATCCACCTGGGCGCGATCGGTGACGCTGAGCACGAAGCCGGTGGACCGATCGGCTGGGCCACCGTGTGCACGGCACTGGGAGACCGTCGCGTCCACATCGGCCTGACGAAGGTCGCACACCACCACCACCGCGCCCTCGGCGGCAAAGCGCAGCGCGGTGGCCAGCCCGATGCCCTGTGCGGCGCCGGTGATGATGCAGACCTTGTCCTTGAGCTTCATGCGGTGGCGTGTCCCCGGGTCAAACGCCCTGCTTGTTGAGCGGTGCCTTCAGGGCTTCGCTGAGCAGGGCCAGGCTGTCCTCCAGGTGCGCGCGCGCCATGCCCGACCAGCCGCCGACATTGAGTGCTGCACGCAAGTCGGATTCCAGTTGCCGGGCCACCATGCGGTTGACAGCCGGTGCATCCGCGCCGCCACCCGCGGTCGAAGGACGCAGCAGGCCGGAGGCGATCCGCTTGACGTGCTCGCGCTGGAGGTTTCGACGCAGCGTATCCACATCACGGCCGGAAGTCTTGCCGTCGCGCAATTCCGACCAGATGGCCGCATTCAGGCGGGTCTGCACATCGGCAAAGCTCATCAGGGACTTGGGGTTGTCGACCTTGTGTTCGGCATCGGCCATGCGAGCCGCCAGCGATTCGCTCATCAGCGCATCCAGTGCGCCACGCTGAACGCCCAGCACCGATTGGGCCAAGCTGAAATCGGTGGAGGTCACCGCACGAGCGGATATCCGGTCGAGCTGGTCGATGCCCAGACGGCTCATGATCTTCGGATCGAACTTGAAGCTGTTGCTGGAGAACAGTTCACCCACGACGAAGTTCAGTGCTTCGCGCTGCCGGGCCGCTGGAACCGGCGCGATCAGGGGCTCGTTCTTACCCGCCAAGGCACGCGAGTGGATCGAGCCGCCCACGTAGCGGGTGGCCAGCGGCACCGTGGTGTTGATGCCGGCGAACACGCGCTGCAGCACACGGCGGTAGATGGTCATGTCGTCGGTGGGTGCCAGCGGGCGGCTTTGGGTGCGCGCCCACAGTTCGCGCGACAGCTTCATTTGCTTCTGGGCGTAGGCCAGGGGATCGTCGCCCAGGTCATACCGATTGACCAGCGGGTCCGGCGTGGCCGCATCTTCGTCGGTGGCATAGGCCAGGGACGTGTCGGTGTCGCTGCGAGCGGCAATGGTGGCCAGCCCGGCGGCTTCCTCGGCAGCCGGGAAGGCGCGATAACCGTACTCGATGGCCCAGATGTCGTAGGCGCCCAAGGTGCCCATCTGCAGCTCGGCGTCGGCTTCATCCGCCAGGGGCAGGTTCAGCGCGTTGTAGTCCATCACCGAGTTGGAGACGCCGCGCGCCGTGGTGAAGGCCTTGTCGCGCAGTTGGCTGCGGGTGATGCCGGTGGACGCTTTGAAGTTGTGGCGCAGACCGAGGGCGTGGCCGATCTCGTGCATCGTCACATCCTTCAGACTGCCCGCGATGAAGCGGTCGGCCTCCGGACCCTGCGGGTCGATCTGACCGCGCGCGACCAGGAGTTCGAAGGCCATCTCGGCTTGCTCCAGCGCCTCATGTCCCAAGGTGCACAAGGCATGGTCATGCGAACCCATCAGGCCCGAGGGCAGCGGGTAGGGTTGGGCGAAGGCCGGCAGGGCGCCGCCGGCACTGTCCATCGAAAGACCACCGATGCGCGGCTGGGTGTCGGTGATGCGGTTGCGGCCGATGCGCACCCAGTTCTCGGGAATGATCGAAGCACCGCGCAGGATCTCGCCGGTCCGCGGGTCGGCCTGGCTGGGGCCCACGGCGGTGGCGCCGGGCCCTTCAATGGCGAACCATCGAACGGCCAGCATGCGGGTACCCTCCAGGGTGCTCCAGTCGGCGTTGTCGGCCTGTTGCTCCACCACGATGGCGTTGCGCCAACCGGCCTTCTCGAAGGCCTTGTTCCATTCCAGGATGCCGGCCTTGATCGGCTCACGCCACTTCAGCGGAATGTTGCGGTCCATCACCACGCGGATCGGTTCCTTTGGTTCCGAAACGGCTGCGTTGGGATCCTTTTTTTCCAGGCGCCAGCGCTTGATGTGGTGGGTTCGGCGGTCGCCGCCGGCGTCCTTGCCGAAGTCCATGAAGGACTCGGTGAAATAGCCCACGCGCTGGTCGGCGCCGCGAGTGGCCATCGGCGTGGCCGGAAGGGGCGCCATGGTGTAGGTGTGTGACAGGAAGAGGCTGCGCGCATCCGGCACCACCGTGGGCGGTGAGGGCATGTTGGCCGGATTCGGTGTGGCCCCACCGGGGCCGCCCATCGGGGTGGCCGGGAGTTTCGGAATGGCAAAGTGCTGACGCACCGTGAAGCTCGTGCCGTTGGCATCGGCACGCGCCTTGACGATGCCCGAGTTGGCACGGTCCAGGGAGTAGGAGAGCCGGTAGGAGGCTTCCAGTCGGGTCTGGGCGCCGGTGATGTCACCGCCCAACAACATGTTGGCATCGACGAGCACCGACTTGCGTTCGGGGTGCGGCGCTGAAGCCACCGGGGCGGTGGCCAGCAGGCTGTCGGAGTAGCTTTCGGCCAAGGCGGTCGCCAGCGGCGTATTGGCCGGTGCGCGGACCTTCAGGTTCTTCGCGATCAGCTGGATGTTGTTGCCCACCTTGCGCAGTTCCACGACTTGACTGCCGCCCATGAGACCGGGCCAGAAGAAGCGCTCACCCAGCCCGTTGGCCACCGAGATGGCCATGAAGAAGGGTTTGTCCAGGCCGCTACTCGGAATCTCGACCCAGGTCTTCTCGTCCTTCGTCCATACCGGCAGGAAACCGTCCGCACGCTTGGCGTCGCGGATGACTTCGGCGAAGGGCGCGACTGCGCCGGCTGCGCCAGCAGCAGCGCGCGCTGCAGCCGCGGCCGGGTTGGGGCTGGCGCCCGCAGTGGCCTGAGCAGCCGGTGGGGTGCCCGCGGGTGCGGTTGTTCGGGGCTGGGGAGCAGCGGCCGGCGTTCCCGCTGGAGCGGCCGTGCCTGCGGCGGCAGGTCGTTGGGCGGCCTGCGCAGTGGTTGGCGCGGGCGCTGCGGGGGCCTTGGCCGCGTCACCCGAGGCCGGCGCGGCCGGGTTCTGTGCACAAGCCACGAGGAGGGCGGACAGGGCCGCCGCGAACCAAGGGCTGGCGGCACGAAGGGAGTCGTTCATGGGGATCCTTCCCTGAGAAATCACAAACCTGAAACCTTAACCCAATCGAGCACCGCCCGCAGGCGGTGTATTCCACGAAGCGCAGATCCTCAAGCGCGGGCGGCGAGGGCCTGCAGGAGTCGCTGGTGAACGCCGCCGAATCCCCCGTTGCTCATGCACAGGAGGTGGTCGCCGACCTGGGCCACCCGCACCACGGCCTGGACCAGTTGATCGATATCGGTACAAACGGTGGCCCGCGCGCCCATGGGTTTGAGCACCTGCGCGGCATCCCAGTCCAATCCCGCGCTGTGGCAGAAGGCCAGATCGGCCTCTTCCAGCGCCCAGGGCAGCTGCGATTTCATCGTTCCCAGCTTCATGGTGTTCGAGCGCGGCTCGAAGATGGCGAGGATGCGACCACGCCCCGCTTGATGAAGGGCCTGACGGTCCACCAGACGGCGCAGGCCATTGATCGTGGTGCGCATGGCCGTGGGGTGGTGCGCAAAGTCATCAATCACCTGGATCTGGCCACCCGGGAGGGATACCGAACCGACCCGTTCCATGCGGCGCTTGACGCTTTCAAAGCCCGCGAGCGCGGTGCAGCTGGCCTGCGGCGCAACCCCCACCGACTCGGCTGCGGCAATGGCCGCCAGCGCATTGAGCTGGTTGTGTTCGCCACTGAGAGACCACTCGACCCGACCCACCTTCAGCGCGCCGCGCAACACATCGAAGGCTTGCGGCTCGCCCCGTGCACGCAGGCAGCCGGCTTCTTCCTTGACACAGCCAAAGCGCTGGATGCGGCTCCAGGCGCCACGCGCCAGCACGCGGGCCAAGGCGGGTTCACGCGCATTGACCACCAGGGTACCGGCAGCCGGTACCGTGCGCACCAGGTGATGGAATTGCGTTTCGATGGCCTGCAAGTCCGGGAAGATGTCGGCGTGATCGTGCTCCAGGTTGTTGAGGACCGCGGTGCGGGCCCGGTAGTGCACGAACTTGCTCCGCTTGTCGAAAAAGGCTGTGTCGTATTCGTCGGCTTCGATCACGAACAGCGGCCGCTCCAGCGCGACCCCGTCGGCCGCTCCCAGCCGGGCGCTCACACCGAAGTTGGCGGGAATGCCGCCCACGAGAAAGCCGGGCTTCAGACCGGCGTGCTCGAGGATCCAAGCCAGCATGGCCGTTGTCGTCGTCTTTCCATGTGTGCCGGCCACCGCCAACACATGTCGGCCCTGGAGCACATGCTCGCTGAGCCACTGCGGCCCGCTCGTGTAGGGCAGACCGGCATCCAGGATCGCCTCCATCAGAGGGTTGCCGCGGGTGACCACATTGCCCACCACGTAGAGGTCTGGTCGCAGGCCGAGTTGCTCGGTGCCGTAGCCCTCGATGAGCTCGATGCCCAGGGCACGCAGTTGGTCGCTCATGGGGGGGTAGACCCCGCGGTCGCAGCCGGTGACGCGGTGCCCGCACTCGCGCGCAAGCGCGGCCAAGCCGCCCATGAACGTGCCGCAGATGCCCAGGATGTGGATGTGCATGAAACCGGCTCCGGACGCCAGCCCTGTTCAGGGTTCGAGTGAACGCCGACTGCAGCGCTGTTGGTGTTGCAGTTCAGGCACGCAGCAGCGCCAGCGATTCCCGCGCCGCCTGGTGGGTGGCTGCGATGTCATCGGCGGTGTGGGCCGCGCTGACAAAGCCCGCCTCATAGAGCGCAGGCGCCAGATACACCCCGCGATCCAGCATGCCGTGGAAGAAACGGTTGAACCGCTCCTTGTCGGTGCTCATCACCGTCGAGTAGTCCTGTGGAAGGCTCTCGTGGAAAAAGAAGCCGAACATGCCGCCTTCACTGTCGCCACTCATCGGAATGCCCGCGTCGCGCCCGGCAGCCACCAAACCATCAACGAGTGCCCGCGTGCGGCTGGCCAGCGCGTCGAAGAAGCCCGGTCGGGCAATCTCACGCAGGGTGGCCAGGCCGCAGGCGGTGGCCACCGGGTTGCCCGAGAGCGTGCCGGCCTGGTAGACCGGGCCCAGCGGCGCCAGTTGCGCCATCACATCGCGCGAACCGCCAAAAGCGGCCAGGGGCATGCCCCCTCCGATGACCTTGCCGAACACGCTCATGTCCGGGCGGAACCCGGGAATCAGGCGGGCATAGACGCTTTGCGCACCGCCCAGTGCCACTCGGAAGCCGCTCATCACCTCATCGAACACCAGCAGCGCACCATGCACCGTGCACAGCTCACGCAGCCGCTTCATGAACGGCACCGATGCCCGCACGAAATTCATGTTGCCAGCGATGGCCTCGACCATCACACAGGCCAGGTGCGGCCCATGCTCGGCAAAGGCCGACTCGAGTGCCGAGACGTCGTTGTAGGGCAGGACGATGGTGTGCTGAACCACCTCCGGCGGGACACCGGCGCTGGTGGGGTTGCCAAAGGTGGCCAGGCCTGATCCGGCCTTGACCAGCAGCGCATCGGCGTGGCCGTGGTAGCAGCCCTCAAATTTGATCAGCCGGCTGCGACCGGTCGCACCGCGGGCCAAGCGGATGGCGCTCATCGCCGCCTCGGTTCCTGAACTCACCAGCCGCACCTGCTCCAGGCCCGGCACGAGGGCGATGATCGCTTCGGCCAGTTCGATTTCGCGCTCAGTGGGCGCACCGAAGCTGAATCCCTCGGCTGCGGCTTGGATGACCGCTTCGAGCACGGCCGGATGGCCATGCCCCAGGATCATCGGCCCCCAGGAACCGATGTAGTCGATGTAGCGCCGACCCTCGGCATCCCACATGTAGGCCCCCTGGGCGCGTGCGATGAACCGCGGCGTCCCACCCACCGCGCGAAAGGCACGCACCGGCGAGTTCACGCCGCCGGGTATCACGCCTTGGGCGCGTTCAAACAGTGCGGCATTGGTGATGTTCATGGTCTGCTTTCAATGCATGCGCTTGGGACCGCTCGCCTGCCCGCTGTCCTCCAGGCCACCGGGCCCGCCGAAGGGTTCATCGCCGTCGCCCTCTTCGTCCTCGGCCGGAACGGCCCAGAAGAAGCGGTCGGGAACCACATGGCCCATGCCGGGGCGGAAGCCCGCATCCAGGCTTTGGTCGAGGAAGGACAGCGCTTCAGAAACCGCGCTGGGCAGGTCGGCGCCCGAGGCCAGAAGTGCCGCCAAGGCGGCCGACAGGGTTTCGCCGGCACCGATGAACGAGGCTTCGAAGCGCTCGAACTTCTCGCCGCAGATGGCACCACCGGCATTGGCCAGCACGTTGTCCACAAACCCTTCCTGGGCCCGTGCAGGCAAGACGATGCCGGTCACCAATACATGGCGTGCGCCCTGTTCGGCTGCAGCCACCGCCAGTTCACGGGCCGATGGAGGACGCTCGGCATCCCATTCCGGCAGGAGGAAGTCGGTGAGCGTCTTCTGGTTGCCTACCAGCACCTCGGCCGACGGCAGGATCAATTCCCGGAAGGCATCGAGATAGGCCGCCTGCTCGTCCTCGTCCATCCAACCGACGGCCGGCATGTAGGCCACCAGAGGGACATCCGGGTAATCGGAAAGGATCTCGGCCACCGCACTGACGTTTTCGGCAGAGCCCAGGAAGCCGACCTTCCAGGCCGAGATGGAGATGTCCTCCAAAACCGTGCGGGCCTGCTCGGCCACAGCATCGGCCTCGATGACATGCTGATCAAACACCTCGGCCGTGTCGCGCATCACCAGCGAGGCGACCACCGGCAAACCGTGGGCACCCATGGCTGAAAAGGTGGCGATGTCGCCGCCCACGCCACCCGCACCCGTCGCCTCGCTGGCGTTGAAACTCAGCACATTGGCTGGGGCCTGTTCGGTTTCCTGAAGGGCGGCGTCCGCCGAACCCTGGGGGGGATGTCGTTCACTCATGGACGGGGGCCACACACGGCTGCGGCACATGCCGCTGCAGGGCGTGACTAGAATTCATGAATCATTGTAGTGACGGTTCCCGCCGGCCCAAGATCATGTCGGAAAGCAAAACCTGGATGTGCCTCATTTGTGGATGGATCTACGACGAGGCTGCCGGTGACCCCGAACACGGGATTGCCGCCGGAACCGCTTGGGCCGATGTTCCGATGAACTGGACCTGCCCGGAGTGCGGCGCACGCAAGGAAGACTTCGAGATGGTCCAAATCTGAGGCACCGACCTCAGGGCCTCCGCTGGGCTGCGCGCGGCCCGCAGGACACGCTCTTCAGCCTCGGGACTTGACCACCGCATACCGTGCCAGCGTCTCCTGACGCGCGTGCTCGTGTGCGACGATCGGTCTTGGATAGGTCCGGCCCAGTTCGACACCCGCCGCCGCCAAGTCCAGGGGACGCGCGAGCCAGGGTGCATGCAGGGCAGCGTTCGGCAATCCAGCCAAGGCGGGCAGGTAGCGCCGGATGAAGGCACCCTGGGGATCGAACTTCTCGCTTTGGCTCACAGGATTGAAGATGCGGAAGTAGGGCTGCGCATCACAGCCGCTGGACGCCGCCCACTGCCAGCCACCGTTGTTGGCTGCCAAGTCAAAGTCGATGAGCTTCTCGGCGAAATAGGCCTCTCCGCGTCGCCAGTCGATGCCCAGGTCCTTGATGAGGAAGCTCGACACCACCATGCGCAGTCGGTTGTGCATCCAACCGGTCTGGTTGATCTGGTGCATGGCCGCGTCCACCAGGGGGTAGCCGGTGCGCCCCTCGCACCAGGCCTGGAAGTGGGCCTCGGCCTGCGGCCCTTGCGCCCATTGGATGCGGTCGTACTCGGGCTTGAAGGCGCGTTCCACGACGCGGGGGTGGTGGTGCAGGATCTGGTGATAGAAGTCCCGCCACACGAGTTCCGCGAGCCACCCGGATGCCCCTTCGGAGCCGTCCTGCGCGCGCGCCCAGGCCTCTCGCGCCAGTTCGCGCACGGAGATGGTCCCAAAGCGCAGATGGGCCGACAAATAGCTCGGCCCCTTGATGGCCGGGTAGTCCCTCGCGTGTCGGTAATCATCGATGCGGCCCAGGAAGTCGGAGAGGAGCGCCCGAGCGCCGCTCATTCCGGTGGGTACCCGGATGTCCTGCGCCGCCCAGGTCTCGAAGCCGATGTCGGCCATGGTGGGCAGGGGTCGACGCAGACCCGAGGGCACGGGTGCCAAGGCCCCCGCGTGGCGCCGGGTCTCATGGGCGGCCAGCGCCTGGGGGTCCTGTGAAAGGCGTTTGAGCCAGGCATTCTTGTAGGGCGTGAACACCCCGTAGGAGCCGCCCGTCTGCGTCATCACCTCGCGCCGTTCAAAGACCACATGGTCCTTCACGCTGGTCCATTCGATTCGGTGACGCGCCAGGGCTTGCAGCACCTGACCGTCCCGCGCCAAGGCTTGCGGCTCGTCGTCGTGGCTGGCCACCACACGCTGCACGCCCAGCGCGGCAGCCAGCGCGGGGATCTCCTCTACGGCCCGACCGTGCCGCACGATCAGACCCACGCCCGCCGCATCCCCACAGCCGGCGGCCTCGGCCCAGCTGCGCAGGGTGGCATCCACCTCCTGCAGCGCCGCGTGGATGAAGGCCACGCGTTGGTCGCGTCGGGGCAGGTGTTCGAGGATGTCGGTGTCGAAGACGAAGGCGCACCACACCTGGCGTGCG
The DNA here is from genome assembly GCA_049423145.1 of Burkholderiaceae bacterium. Taxonomy (GTDB): domain Bacteria; phylum Pseudomonadota; class Gammaproteobacteria; order Burkholderiales; family Burkholderiaceae_C; genus RFTU01. Next base: position 32,178 of record JBMSQF010000016.1, on the reverse strand, counting down.
TTCGTCAGGGCGTGGTGCAGGGCCGCGTGGTCTTCGCAACGCAGGTCCCGGCGCAGCCAGACCAGACAGGCCGGAAGGGGTTTTTCAGTCATGCGCCGCAGTATCGGACAGCATAGAATTCGGGCATGTCGGGCGAGTCAATCAACCTCACAAACCAGTTTCTGATTGCCATGCCCGGCATGGCCGACGAGCGCTTCGCCGGCACCGTGGTTTATCTGTGCGAACACAACGATCGCGGTGCCTTGGGTTTGGTCATCAACAAGCCCATCGACATCTCGCTGACCCGGCTGTTTGAAAAGGTCGATCTGCACCTCGGCAGGGATGATCTGCAGGACTCCCCGGTCTACTTCGGAGGTCCGGTACAGACGGAGCGGGGCTTCGTCCTGCACGAGCGCATCGGCACCGAAGAGAGTCCCTACCACTCCACACTCGCCATACCCGGGGCGCAGGTGGAGATGACCACCAGCCGTGATGTGCTCGAGGCGCTGTCCAGTGGCGCAGGCCCGCGCAGGGTTCTGGTGACCCTGGGCTACAGCGGGTGGGGCGCGGGTCAACTCGAAGATGAAATCGGCCGCAATGGGTGGCTGACCGTCCAAGCCGAGCCTTCGGTCATCTTCGATACCCCGGTCGACCAACGCTACGGCAAGGCCCTGTCCCTCTTGGGCATCGACCCGCGCATGCTCAGCCAGGAGGCCGGGCACGCATGAACGAGGCGGCGCCCACGCTGCCCCTGCGCGCCGAGCGCTCCTTTCTGGCTTTCGATTACGGACTCAAGCGTGTGGGGGTGGCCACGGGCAACACCGTGCTGCGCCAGGCGCAGCCCCTGCGCACGCTGGCTGCCGAGGGCGACGCGCGGTTCGCGCTGATCGCCGAACTGGTTCGCCAGTGGCAGCCCGATGCCCTGGTCGTGGGCGTGCCCTTCCATCCCGATGGTGCACCCCATGAGAACACCCAGCGTGCTCAGCGGTTTGCCCGCCAATTGCAGGGTCGAACGGGTCTTCCGGTGCACCTGGTTGACGAGCGCTATTCCACGGTGGAGGCGGCATCGGACGGTGCGCGCGACCTGGATGCGGCAGCCGCCGCGGTGATACTTCAACAGTTTCTGGATCAGACCCCATGACCCAACTCGCACTCGACGCCGAAGCCCTGTATGGCCAGTTGCGCCGTCAGGTGGCCGCCCTGGCGCAGGAATCCGGCGATCAGCCCCTGGGACTGGTGGGGATTTGGTCGGGCGGTGCCTGGTTGGCCGAGCGGCTGCAGGCCGACCTGAGGCTCGGCGGACCCTCGGGCACCCTGAGCATCACCCTGCACCGGGACGATTACGCCGAACGGGGCCTGAGCACCACGGCCGGAACCACGCGGCTGCCCTTTGAGGTGGAAGGGCGGCACATCATCCTGGTCGATGATGTGCTGCACACGGGGCGGACGATCCGGGCTGCGCTCAACGAGCTGTTCGACTTCGGTCGGCCCTCGCGTGTCAGCCTGGCGGTGCTGGTGGATCGGGGTGGTCGGGAATTGCCCATCGACGCCCAATGTGCCGCTGCACGATTGGAGCTCCCGCTCTCGCAGCGACTGTCCCTTACCCGTGATGAGCAGGGAAGATTCACCTTCGCGGTGGAAGGACGCTGAACCATGCGCAATCCCCAACTGAACCAACACGGTGAACTGATCCACCTCTTGTCCATTGAGGGACTGCCTCGGCCGGTGCTGCACCACATTCTGGACACCGCGGGCACCTTTCTCTCGGTCCACGAACGAGAGGTGAAAAAGGTGCCGCTGCTGCGCGGCAAGAGCGTCTTCAATCTCTTTTTCGAAAACAGCACCCGCACGCGGACCACCTTCGAAATTGCGGCCAAGCGGCTGAGCGCCGATGTGATCAACCTCGACATCGCCCGCAGCAGCACGGCCAAGGGCGAGAGCCTGCTGGACACCATCGCCAACCTCAGCGCCATGCATGCCGACATGTTCGTCGTACGCCATGGGGAATCCGGCGCCCCCTACCTGATCGCGCAGCACTGTGCACCGCATGTGCATGTGGTCAATGCCGGCGATGGGCGCCATGCCCACCCCACGCAAGGCCTGTTGGACATGTACACCATCCGGCACTATAAGAAGGACTTCAGCAACCTGACGGTGGCCATCGTGGGCGACATCGTGCACTCGCGCGTGGCCCGCTCCGACATCCACGCGCTGACCACCCTGGGGGTTCCCGAAATCCGTGCCGTGGGTCCCAAGACGCTGGCCACCGCCGATCTCGCCTCCATGGGGGTGCGGGTGTGCCATGACATGGCCGAGGGCATCCGGGATGCGGACGTCATCATCATGCTGCGGCTGCAAAACGAGCGGATGAGCGGCGCCATGCTGCCCAGCTCGGCCGAGTTCTTCAAGAACTTCGGCCTCACCCCGGAAAAGCTGGCCCTGGCCAAGCCCGATGTGATCGTGATGCACCCTGGCCCGATCAACCGAGGCGTGGAGATCGAATCCAGTGTGGCCGATGGGCCGCACAGCGTGATCCTTCCCCAGGTCACTTTCGGCATTGCGGTGCGCATGGCGGTCATGAGCATCATCGCGGGCAACGAGGCGTGAACACCATGAAGATCCTGATCCAGAACGGGCGCGTGGTGGACCCCGCCAGCGGCCGCGATGAGACGGCCGACATCGCCATCGCGGGGGACCGCATCGTGACCATCGGCCGCGTGCCTGAGGGTTTCAATCCGGACCGTCGGGTGGACGCAAAGGGCTGGGTGGTGATGCCTGGCCTGGTTGACCTGGCGGCCCGGCTGCGGGAGCCTGGGCATGAACACGAGGGCATGCTGGAGAGTGAGCTGGCGGCGGCGGCGGCCGGCGGGGTGACCAGCCTCGTGTGCCCACCGGATACCGAGCCAGCCCTGGATGAGCCCGGGCTGGTGGAGATGCTCAAGTTCCGCGCGCGTCAGCTGTCCCGCTGCCGCCTGTTTCCCTTGGGCGCTCTGACACAGGGCCTGCGCGGTGAGGTGCTCACCGAGATGGGCCAACTCACCGAGGCGGGTTGCGTCGGCTTCTCCCAAGGCGAATTGGCGATCGGTGACACCCAGGTGCTCCAGCGAGCGATGCTCTACGCGGCCACTTATGGCTACCCGGTGTGGCTGCGCCCCCAGGACCCCTGGTTGGGCAAGGGGGTGGCGGCCAGCGGTGCTGTGGCCACGCGCATGGGACTTTCGGGTGTGCCGGTGAGCGCGGAGACGGTGGCGCTGCACACCATCATCGAACTGATGCGGGGCACGGGCGCTCGCGTGCACCTGTGCCGTCTGAGCAGCGCAGCGGGCGTGCAGTTGGTTCGACAGGCCAAGGCGGAGGGCCTTCCCCTGAGCTGTGATGTCAGCATCAACAATCTTCACCTCACCGATGTGGACATCGGCTACTTCGATTCGGCCATGAGACTGGTGCCGCCGTTGCGGCAGGACCGCGACCGACAGGCGCTGCGGCAGGGTCTGGCCGATGGCACGATCGATGCGCTGGTCAGTGACCACCTCCCGCTGAGCAGTGACGAGAAGACACTGCCCTTTGCCGAAGCCGTGCCCGGCGCAACGGGTTTGGAACTGCTCTTGAGCCTGTCGATCAAATGGGCGCAAGACCAAGGCCTGTCCTTGACGCAGGCGCTGGCGCCGATCACCGCGCGCCCGGTTGCGGTGATCGGTGAGGCCCTCGGTTCGCTGCGGGCCAGTGCAGGACGACTCGTCGAGGGTGGTGTGGCCGACCTGTGCTGCTTCGACCCCGAGGTGCATTGGCAGGCCACGCCTGAGGCCCTGCGCAGCCAGGGCAAGCACACGCCCTTTGCGCCGCAGAGCACCGGGTTTGCGCTGCCCGCGCAGGTGCAGCTGACCTTGGTGGCGGGCACGGTGGCCTACGAACGACGATGCTGATCGGCATCTGGCGCTTGAGCCGTGCGGTGCTGCACGGCCTGCACGGCATTCTGATCGTCCTGCTGCGTTTTCCGTCCCTGGATGAAGCGGGCCGCCAGGCGCGCATCCAGTGGTGGTCCAGGGGCATGCTGCGCTGCCTGGGCATGGAACTCACGGTCCAGGGAACCTTCCGCCCGGGCGGCACCCTGATCGTGGCCAATCACATCTCTTGGATGGACATCATGGCCGTCCACGCGGTATGCCCCCGTGCGCGTTTTGTCTCCAAGGCCGATGTGCAGGACTGGCCGCTGGTGAACCGGTTGGTGGATTGCGCGGGCACGCTCTACATCCGCCGCGAGCAGCGACGAGACGCGATGCGGGCGATGCACGAGATGGCACAGGCGCTGCGCGACGGCCATTGCGTGGCCGTCTTCCCGGAGGGCACCACGGGTGATGGCCGTGCCCTCTTGCCCTTTCATGCCAATCTGCTGCAGGCCGCCATCGCGGTGGAGGCGCCGGTCCAGCCGGTGGCCTTGCGCTACCGCGACCGGGACCATGCCATCAGCCCGGCGGTTGAGTTTCTGGGCAGCACCACGCTGGCACAAAGCCTCTGGCGGATCGCCTGCGGTCGCGGCTTGGTGGTCAGCGTGACGGCGCTGGAGGCCCGCGGCAGTGCGCATGCGGATCGTCGCTCGCTGGCCGCACGCTTGCGTGCCGACTTGGCGGCTGCACTGGGGGAGCCGGTGGCCGAAGTGCCTGCCCCGGCGATGCCCCTGCCTAGAATGGAGCAGGACGCCTGAGAATTCCCAACCCCCATCAGAACCTGCCGATGACGACCGCCGCTGCCACCATCGAACCCCGCGACAAGGCCGAGATCCTGGCGCAGGCTTTGCCCTACATCCGGCGCTTCCATGGGAAGACGATGGTCATCAAGTACGGCGGCAACGCCATGACCGAGCCCTTGCTCCAGAAGGCTTTCGCCGAGGATGTGGTCCTGCTCAAGCTGGTGGGCATCAACCCCATCGTGGTGCACGGTGGCGGTCCGCAGATCGACGAGGCGCTCAACCGATTGGGCAAGAAAGGCACCTTCATCCAGGGCATGCGGGTGACTGACGCGGAAACCATGGAGGTGGTGGAGTGGGTGTTGGGCGGTGAGGTGCAGCAGGACATCGTGGGGCTCATCAATGCGGCGGGTGGCAAGGCCGTGGGCCTGACCGGCCGCGACGGAGGCCTCATCCGTGCCCGCCAGATGCGCCTGCGCGACAAGGATGACCCCAGCAAGGAACACGACATCGGCCAGGTCGGTGAGATCGACTCCATCGATCCGAGCGTGGTGCAGGCGCTGCAGGATGATGCCTTCATCCCGGTGATCAGTCCCATCGGGTTTGGTGCCCACAACGAAAGCTTCAACATCAACGCGGACCTCGTGGCCAGCAAACTGGCCGAAGTGCTCAAGGCCGAGAAGCTCTTGATGCTCACGAACATCACCGGCGTTTTGGATCGGTCCGGTCAATTGCTGACCGAACTCACCGCACGGCGCATCGACGAACTGGTGGAGGACGGCACGATCAGCGGCGGCATGCTGCCCAAGATCGCCGGCGCCATCGACGCGGCCAAGTGTGGCGTGAATGCGGTCCACATCATCGACGGCCGTGTACCGCATGTGCTGTTGCTGGAGATCCTGACCGACCAGGCCTTCGGCACCATGATCCGCTCGCATTGACCGGCCGCCACCATGGCCTGGTATTCCACCGGCGCACGCACCGTGTGGTTCTTCGATCTGGACAACACCCTGCACGATGCGGGCAGCGCGGTCTTTCCGCGGATGAACACCGCGATGACCGACTACATCCATGAGCATCTGGGGCTGCCCCGTGAGCAAGCCGATGCCTTGAGGGTTCAATACTGGCGCCATTACGGCTCGACGCTGCTGGGTTTGATGCGCCACCACCGCGTCAAGCCCGCGCACTTCCTCCATGAAACCCACCGTTTCCCCGATCTCGAGGAGCGCGTTCGCGGCCACACGCACGACCTGCAGCGGTTGCGTCGGCTGCCCGGTGTCCGCGTCCTGTTGACCAATGCCCCTCGGCGCTATGCACTGCGCGTGCTGCGGGCTTTGCGAATCGAGGATTGCTTCGATGCGCTGATTCCCATTGAGGACATGACGCTCTTCGGCCACCTGCGGCCCAAGCCGGATGGGCGGCTGTTTCGCCATCTGCCGGTGCGCATGAAGGTTTCGCCCCGCCGCTGTGTGCTGGTGGAAGACACCTTGGAGCATCAGAAGGCGGCTCGCGCCGCCGGATGGCGCACCGTTTGGATGCAGCGGTGGATGAAGGCGGGCCTGCCGCCCACGGGTCCGGTACGACGCGGTTTGCATCGGCGGCCGGTCTATGTGGACCGCCGACTCAGATCGCTCGGCGCGCTGTGACAGAATCAAGCGAGTCCAGGGTCTGATACCCTCCCACGCTCCAGCCGTCGCTGCCATGATGTCTCAGCCCGCCAGTCACAGCCCCTCACCCGCATCAGCGTCGGATTCGTCCTCGGCTGAAGCGGCGGCGGACGCCAACCCGGGAGGCCGCAAGCGGCCGCGCCCCGGTGAGCGGCGCATCCAGATCCTGCAGACGCTGGCCTCCATGCTGGAGGCGCCTGACGCCGACCGGATCACCACGGCTGCACTGGCGGCACGCCTGGATGTGAGCGAAGCGGCCCTGTACCGCCACTTCGCCAGCAAGGCGCAAATGTTTGAAGGCCTGATCGAGTTCATCGAATCGAGTCTGTTCACGCTGTTCAATCAGATCACCCAAAGCGGCGGTGATGGCCGCGATCATGCACGGCGGATCGTGCTGGTTCTGCTCCAGTTTGCTGAAACCAACCCGGGAATGACCCGCGTGATGGTCGGTGATGCGTTGATCCTGGAGCACGAGCGGCTGTCGGCCCGCATGGTGCAGTTGTTCGACCGTGTGGAGTCCCAACTGCGTCAGTCCCTTCGCGAGGCGGGTGATGCGGCGGGTTCCACCACCGCTTCGGTGGATGCGCAGATCCGCGCTTCGGCGCTCACGGCCCTGACCCTGGGGCGTCTGCAGCGGTTCGCCCGCTCGGGTTTCAAGCGCAGCCCCACTGAGCACGTCGAGGCCACCCTCGCCCTCATCACGGCCTGATCCTTGACTGGCCCGGCTGTGCATGCCGGCCCCGACGGCCGGTCTCTGGAGTTGTGGCCGCAACGCGCGGCCTTCGACCCTGAACTCCGCCTCCTCCTGGTGGCCGATGCCCACTTTGGCAAGGGACACACCTTTCGGCGCCATGGCCTGGCGGTTCCGGTGGCTGCCGAGGTCGCCATGGTGCAGCGCCTGGACGACCTGATCGCCGCCACGGGCGCGCAGGAGCTGGTCTTTCTGGGGGATCTGCTGCACGGACCCTGGTCACAGGAGCCGCTTGCCTTGGCGGCGCTGCGCGACTGGCGGGAACGGCATGCGCGGCTGGAGGTTCATCTGGTGCGTGGCAACCACGACCACTGTGCAGGAGACCCACCCCAGCACTTGGGTATTGCGGTTCACAGCGGGCCCCTGCGGCGGGGCCCTTGGGCCCTGCTGCACGAACCCGAATCCGTGGCGGGCGCCTACGCGCTGGCGGGGCACATCCACCCGGGTGTGCGCCTGCAGGAGCGTGGCGGCCTGAGCCTGCGGCTGCCCTGCTTTCGCATGACCCCGGCGTTTGGGGTGTTGCCGGCCTTCGGTGCATTCACTGGCTTGCATACCGAGCCGCTTGTCGGGGACGATCGGGTGTACGTGGTTCTGGAAGAAGAAGGGCTGGTGATGCCCTTGCAGCCATAGTGGCGGCTGCGGGGTCTCCACAGCACGGTTGCGCAGCGACCTTTCTGCACCGCATGCCCACTGGAGCAAGCCTGACATGAACGCACCCGGCGCGGCCGATAACCGCAGCACTGACCTTCACCTACAGCCCCACATGCTGGCCCGCCGCACCATCGCGCTGGTCCTGGCGGGTGGGCGCGGGTCACGCCTGAAGCAACTCACCGACAGCCGCGCCAAACCTGCGGTCTATTTCGGTGGGAAGTTCCGCATCGTCGACTTTGCCCTGTCCAACTGCGTGAACTCGGGCATCCGGCGCATTGGTGTGGTCACCCAGTACAAGTCGCATTCCCTGCTGCGCCACCTGCAGCGGGGGTGGAGCTTCTTGCGCGCCGAACTCAATGAGATGGTCGATCTCATGCCGGCACAGCAACGCGTGGATGAAGAGCATTGGTACCGCGGAACGGCAGATGCCGTCTACCAGAACCTGGACATCGTCCGAAGCGCCCACCCAGCCTACATCGTGGTGCTGGCCGGTGACCATGTCTACAAGATGGACTACTCCGTGATGCTGCGCGATCACGTGGCCAGTGGCCGACCGTGCACCGTGGGTTGCATCGAGGTCCCGCGCCGTGAGGCCCACGCCTTCGGCGTGATGGCCGTGGACGAAAACCGCGCCATCACCGCTTTTGTGGAAAAGCCTGCCGACCCGCCACCCATGCCGGGCCGCAGCGACACATCACTGTGCAGCATGGGGATCTACGTGTTCGATGCCGAGTACCTCTATCGCCTGCTCGATGAAGACCTCGCCGATCCGACCTCCGAGCACGACTTTGGCAAGAACGTGATCCCCAAGGTGGTCCGCGAGGGTCGGGCGCTGGCGCATCCCTTCTCGATGTCCTGCATCGCCAACGGTGACCTCTACTACTGGCGGGACGTGGGCACGATCGATGCATTCTGGTCGGCCAACCTGGACCTGGCGTCCATCACCCCCGAGCTCGACATCTACGACACCAACTGGCCCATCTGGACTTCTCAGCGCCAACTGCCGCCGGCCAAGTTCATTCCCGACCGCACGGGCATGCATGGCATGACGGTCAACACCATGGTCAGCGGCGGTTGCATCGTCAGCGGATCGCATGTGTCCAATTCGGTGCTGTTCTCCGAGGTGCGGGTGCACTCCTTTTGCTTCATCGACCAAGCCGTGATCCTGCCCGGCGTCACCGTGGGCTCCCGATCGCGACTCAAGAAAGTCGTCATCGACCGGGGCTGCCGGATTCCCGAGGGCATGGTGATTGGAGAAGATCCCCAACTCGATGCCAAGCGATTCGAGAGGACGGCCAGTGGCGTGGTGCTGGTGACGCGATCGATGCTGGAGAAGCTGCAGGCCCGCCAGGATCCTTTGAAGGACGGGGCCTGATGCCGCGCAGGGTGCTGGCTTGAAGGTCCTTCAGGTCGCCGCTGAGGCGGTGCCGCTGGTCAAGACCGGCGGTTTGGCTGATGTGGTGGGCGCTTTACCGGACGCATTGGCCCGCGCGGGGGTCAGCAGTCGGCTCTTGCTGCCAGGGTTCGCAGCGGTCCAGGAGGCGTTTTCGGCCGTGCGCCCGCTGGCAACGCTGCCCTGTCCATGGGGGGCCAAGCCCCCACAGCTCATGACCGGCCGTCTGAAGCCCTTGGGTGATGCGCCGGCCTATTTTGTGAAGGCCCCCGATCTCTACGAGCGACCGGGTGGTCTCTACAGCGATCCCACCGGAGCCGCTTGGCCCGACAACCACCGCCGTTTCGCTCCGCTGGCTTGGGCCGCCCGCGCCCTGGCCCGCGGGACCGATGCCCCCTGGCGACCCGATGTGGTCCACGCGCACGATTGGCACGCTGGCTTGGCCCCTGCCGCCTTGGCCCACGCGGCTCAGCCGGTGGCCAGCGTCATGACCATCCACAATTTGGCCTACCAGGGCCTGTTCCCGGCGCAATCCTTTCTGGACCTGGACCTGCCGGCCGCAGCCTGGGGCCTCGATGGTGTGGAGTTCTGGGGGCAGCTTTCCTTCATGAAGGCCGGGCTGCACCACGCGCAGGCCCTCAGCACCGTCAGCCCGACCTACGCGCGGGAGATCCTGGACCCGTCGATGGGTTGTGGGCTCGATGGCGTGCTGAGGGCGCACCCCGGCGGAGTGGCCGGCATCCTCAACGGCGTGGACTATGGCGTGTGGCACCCCGGAAGCGATCCGCTGATTCCGCATCGCTTCGATGCGCGCCGACTGCAGGGCAAGGCCCTGTGCAAAGCGGCCCTGCAGCAGGCCCAGGGCCTGGCGGTGCAGACCCGTGCGCCGCTGATGGCGGTGGTCAGCCGTTTGACCAGTCAGAAAGGCCTGGATCTGTTGCTGCAGGTGCTGCCGCAGGCCCTGGACGATGGGACGCAACTGGTGGTGCTGGGACAGGGCGACCCCCCGCTGGAAGCGGGTTTTGCGGCCGCCGCAGCCCAACACCCTGGCCGCGTGACCTTGCTGCGTGCGCATGACGAGGCCCTGGCCCACCAGATCTTTGCCGCCGCCGATGTGGTGCTGATTCCTTCGCGCTTTGAGCCCTGCGGACTCACCCAGCTCTATGCGATGGCCTACGGCGCGCTGCCCTTGGTTCACCATGTGGGTGGGCTGGCCGATACGGTGCAGGACTGCACCTTGGAGGCCCTGGAAGACGGGGTGGCCACGGGATTCGCCTTCCACCGATTCGAACCCGCCGCGCTTCGGGCCGCCCTGCGCCGCGCACAACTGCTGTGGCAGCGTCCCGATCAATGGTCGCGTGTTCAGCAGCGTGCGATGGCGCAGCGATTTGACTGGGACCGTGCCGCGAAGGCTTATGGGGCCTTGTACGAGCAGGCCATCGTGCGCCGCAGCGCCCTGGCTACACTCGTCTGATGACTGCCATTTCTGATGATCTGCAGCGCCTGCTGCAGCGTGCGCATGGCCTGATGGACCGTCTGGAGCAGGTGCTGCCGGCCGATGCGCCTGCACCCGATTGGGGCGCGTCGGTGGCCTTTCGTTGGCGGCGCAAGGGCGGCAGTGGACGGCTGCAGCCCGTGCGCCAGGTCGCGGCCATCGGACTCGATGAACTCCAGGAGGTGGATGGGCAGAAGGCCCGCCTGGTGCAGAACACGCTGCAGTTTGTCCAGGGCCGCCCGGCCAACAATGTCCTGCTCACCGGGGCGCGCGGCACGGGCAAGAGCTCCCTGATCCGCGCCTGCCTGCAGGCTTTTGCGCCCCAGGGCTTGCGCCTGATCGAGGTGGACAAGGCCGACCTGATCGATCTGCCGGACATCGCCGACCTGCTGGCCGGGCGCCCCGAGCGCTTCATCATCTTTTGTGACGACCTGTCCTTCGACGAGGGGGAATCGGGCTACAAGGCGCTGAAGTCGGTTCTGGACGGCAGCGTGGCAGCGGCATCCGAAAACCTCCTGGTGTATGCCACCAGCAACCGCCGTCACCTCTTGCCCGAGTACAAGAAGGACAACCTCACCGTCAAGCACACCGATGATGGCGAGATCCATCCGGGCGAGGTGATCGAGGAAAAGATTTCGCTGTCCGAGCGCTTCGGTCTGTGGCTGAGTTTCTATCCCTTCAGCCAAGAGGAGTACCTGACCATCGTGGCGCAGTGGCTGCGGCACTTCGGATGCGACGAGGCTGCCATGGCCACCGCACGCCAGCCCTCCCTGGTCTGGGCCCTGGAGCGGGGCTCTCGATCGGGCCGTGTGGCCTGGCAGTTCGCGCGGGATTGGGCGGGCCAGGATCCTGCGCCGCAGGAGCGGCCAAGTCCCCACCCTTCGGACGCTCCGGCGCCCGAGGGGCTGGACCGCGTCTGAGGCGCCATCGGCCAGAAGCGTCCGCATGATCGAGCGTTCCGAGGTGACCACCGTGGACGGTGCCCGACGCGGCACCGATGCTCCCGCCACCGATGTGGCCGTGGGCATTCTGGTGCAGCGCGATGATCAAGGCCGTGAACGTCGCTTCCTCTTGACCAGTCGGCCGCCGGGAAAGGTGTACGCCGGGTACTGGGAGTACCCCGGCGGCAAGTTCGAGCCGGGCGAATCGGTGGAGCAGGCCCTCGCGCGCGAGCTTCAGGAGGAACTGGGCATCACCATCGGAGCCGTTCACCCCTGGCAGCAGGAAGTCTTCGACTACCCCCATGCCCGGGTTCGCCTGCACTTCTGCAAGGTCTATGACTGGCGGGGCGAATTCGAGATGCGCGAGGGCCAGCAGATGGCCTGGTGCGGGTTACCGGTGGCGGTATCACCGGTGCTGCCGGGCACCCTGCCGGTGCTGCGCTGGTTTGCGCAGGAGTGGGGGCATGAAGGGCCGCTGACCCCCGAGAACTCGGGCCTGGCAGCGGGTTGATCCAACAGCGCCGTGGGCCGGGTGGCTACACTCGTTGGATGAATTGGCTGGATGAGATCAAGTGGGACCGCGACGGGTTGGTTCCGGTGATTGCGCAGGAAGCCGGCAGCGGCGACGTGCTGATGGTCGCCTGGATGAACCGCCAGGCGCTGGAGCTGACCGCGTCCACGCGCGAGGCGGTCTACTGGAGCCGGTCCCGCGGCCGTTTGTGGCACAAGGGAGAGGAGAGCGGCCACACCCAGGCCGTGCATGAGATCCGTCTGGACTGCGACGCCGATGTGGTCTTGCTCAAGGTCACCCAGCGGGGCCACGACCCCGGTATTGCCTGCCACACCGGGCGCCACAGTTGCTTTTACAGCGTGCTCCGCGATGGGCGGTGGGAGTCGGTGGACCCCGTCCTGAAGGACCCCGAGTCCATCTACCGTTGAGGCCATCCCATGAGTGAGATCTCGCCCGGCGGCCGCTTGGCGCCCGCTTCATCCCAGGACCTGCTTGAGCGCCTGGCCGATGTCATTGAACAGCGCCGCCACGCCGACCCTGACAAGAGTTACGTGGCGCGCCTGTTTCACAAGGGAACCGACGCCATCCTCAAGAAGGTGGGCGAGGAAGCCACCGAAACCGTGATGGCGGCCAAGGACGGCGACCCCCACAAGATCGTGTACGAGGTGGCGGACCTGTGGTTCCACAGCATGCTGGCGCTGGCGGCCTACGGTTTGAGGCCGTCGGATGTGCTGGCCGAACTGAGCCGGCGCGAAGGGCTTTCAGGTCTGGAAGAATTCGCGGCGCGAAAGGCCCGCGAGCGCGAGCAGGCCGAGCGCCCCCGACACCAGGACCCGCTGGAGGATTGAGATGAGCGCCGACCCCAACTGCATCTTCTGCAAGATCGTCGCGGGCCAGATTCCAGCGCGCAAGGTGCACGAGGACGAGCACATGCTCGCCTTCCACGACATCAACCCTTGGGCACCGGTTCACATCCTGCTGATACCCAAGTTGCACCTTGTTTCCATGGCCGACATCGAGCCCGCGAACGCCCCACTCGTGGGCCACATGATGGCGCAGTCACCCCGGCTCATGCGCGAACTGGGCGTCACCAATGGCTTTCGCCACGTGATCAACACCGGTCCAGACGGCCGCCAGGAGGTGATGCACCTTCACATACACGTCATGGGCGGCCCAAGACCCTGGAGCAAGGGCTGAGTCCCTGCCACCCTAGAATCGCAGGAGTCCTTAAGGAGAACCGCAATGGGATCGTTCAGCATTTGGCACTGGCTCATCGTGCTGCTGGTGGTCATACTGATTTTTGGAACCAAGAAGCTCAAGAATCTGGGCTCGGACCTGGGTGGCGCTGTCAAGGGCTTCAAGGACGGCGTCAAGGGCTCGCAGGAAAGTGGCGCCGATGCACCGCCCGCCGCTGCGGCCCAGCAGGTCACCGCGCAGAAGACGGATGCTCAGACGGTGGATGTGGACGCCAAGACCAAGTCCTGAGCGTGCATCCCCAATGGCCGGCTCCAGCGGCGCGTCCTTCGGGGCGTGAACGCGGCAGGCATCTGGCCGGGTACCTTCCCTCATGATCGACTTCGGCTTCGACAAGCTTGCCCTGATCGGGGCGGTGGCGCTCATCGTCATCGGCCCCGAGAAATTGCCCAAGGTGGCCCGCACGGTGGGGCATCTGGTGGGCAAGGCGCAGCGCTATGTCGCGGATGTCAAGGCCGAGGTGAACCGCTCCATCGAGCTCGAAGAGCTCAAGAAGATGAAGTCGCAGTTTGAGACCGCCGCACGTGACGTCGAACAGTCGGTGCAGCAGGAGGTGAACTCGGCGCAATCGTCCATCAACAGTTCCTGGGAAGGTCTGGGTACTGAAGTCTCCGGCTCCGGGGATTCCAGCGGCTCCTCGTCGCAGGCTTCCAGCGATGCCTGGGCCCAAGAGGCGCTGCAGCCGCCACCGCCCGCCTACCAGCGACCCAACAAGAAGTGGCGCCTCAAGCGCACGGCGATGCCCAATTGGTACAAGCAGCGGGCCGGCGTGCGCACCCGGGCTCAATCGGGGGCGGCCCGCGTGGCGCGTTTTCGTCCCAAGGCGGGTGTTCGCTGAATGTCTGAGCCGCAAGCGCCCAAGGATGAACTCGAGGGGACCGAACAACCCTTCGTCTCCCACCTCATCGAGCTGCGTGACCGGCTGATTCGCGCGCTCCTGGCCGTCATCGTGGCCTTTGCCGGCCTGTGCATCTGGCCCTCGCCATCGGGCCTCTACGACATCTTGGCAGCGCCCTTGGTGCAGTACCTGCCCGCGGGCGCGACCCTGATTGCCACCAATGTGATCTCCCCCCTGCTCGTGCCGCTCAAGATCACGCTGCTGGGTGCCTTCATGGTGGTGCTGCCCTATGTGCTCTACCAGGCCTGGGCCTTTGTCGCCCCGGGGCTCTACACCCATGAAAAGCGGCTGGTGCTGCCCTTGGTGGTCTCCAGTACGCTTCTGTTCTTCGTGGGCGTGGCTTTTTGCTACTTCCTGGTCATCCCGTCGATGTCCCAGTTCATCCAGAGTTGGGCGCCGCAGAGCATCACCGCGGCGCCGGATATCGAGCAGTACTTTGGCTTCGTGCTGACCCTGTTCATGGTGTTCGGCCTGGCCTTCGAAGTGCCGATCGTGGTGGTGGTGCTGGCCCATCTGGGCATCGTGCCCATCCAGAAGCTGCGCGAGTTCCGGGGCTACTTCATCGTGTTGGCCTTCATCGTGGCCGCAGTGGTCACACCGCCCGACGTGATCTCGCAACTGGCACTGGCCATCCCCATGTGCATCCTCTACGAATTGGGTATCGTCGCGGCCAGCATGATGGCGCGCAACAAGCCCAAGGAAGAGGGCAGCGGCGACTGAATCAGTCGCCGGGCTCGCGCCGCACGGCCGGCCGCTGGGCCACCTGCAGATGCAACTCGAGCTGCTTGCTGCCCCTTTGCAGGGTCAACGTCACGCGGCTCTCGGGTGCAAGGACGCTGACCGCGTTGAGCAGTTGAGCCGTGTTGGCCACCACTTGTGAGCCCACCTTGACGACCACATCGCCCGGTTGAACCCCCGCCTTGGAGGCCGGCCCGTTGCGCAGGACACCCGTGATCAGGACGCCGCTGTTCACCGGCAAGCGCAGCATTTCGACGATCTCGGGGTTGAGGTCCCGAGGTTCCACGCCGATCCAGCCGCGCTTGACTTGGCCCTGGCTGATGAGCCCCTCCATCACTTGGCGTGCCACATCGACCGGTATGGCGAAACCGATGCCCAGGCTGCCGCCGCTGCGCGAGAAGATGGCGGTGTTGATCCCGACCAGCAAGCCGTTGGCATCGACCAGCGCGCCGCCCGAATTGCCCGGGTTGATGGCGGCATCGGTCTGTATGAAGTTTTCGAAGGTGGACAGGCCCAATTGGCTGCGGCCCAGGGCGCTGACGATGCCCGAGGTGACCGTCTGTCCAACGCCGAAGGGATTGCCGATGGCCAGTACCGAGTCGCCGACCTGAAGCGAGTCGGTGGGCGCGAAGGTGATCGCCGGCAGGCGGTCGAGGTTGATCTTGAGCAGTGCCAGGTCGGTGTCGGGGTCGGTTCCCACCACGGTCGCTTGCGCCGAGCGCCCGTCACTGAGTTGCACCTCGATGTCGTCTGCGCCGTCGATCACATGGTTGTTGGTCAGCAGGTAGCCTGTGGGCGAGACGATCACGCCTGAACCCAGACCCCGTTGTCTTTGGGCTTCTTCGTCTGTGTCCCCGAAGAAGAAGCGGAACCAGGGATCGCCCGCATGCGGGTTGCGCTGGGGGGCTTTGCTGGCCACGATGCTCACGACAGCGGGTGAGGCGCGCCGTGCCCCTTAGCCATAACCACCGCGCGCCGCGGATGCCACTTCGGGTGGTGCGGTGAGGATCGGCACCACCTCAGGCATGATCAGCCCTGGCGGCCGTGCCAGCCATTCGGGCTTGAGCGTGGCCATGACAAACAGCACGGCCACTGCCACCGTGACGGCCTGCGAGAAAATCAGCCAGATGCGGCGCATGGACAAATCGATGAGGCGATGGAAGGCGGGCGACCGCCTTGGGCTAACAAGGGGGGCAGCGACATGAGTGCCGCAGCAGGGGTGGACCGGAACGCACTGGTGGATCACCTCGACAGGTGGCTGGACGCGACCGCCTTCAAGGATTATGGGCCGAACGGACTTCAGGTTCAGGGGCGTGCACAGGTTTCCCGCTTGGTGTCCGGCGTCACGGCCAGCCGTGCATTGATCGAGGCGGCGATCGCCGCGCGGGCCGATGCGGTGCTGGTGCACCACGGACTGTTCTGGCGCGGTCAGGATGGCCGGCTCACGGGTTGGCTGGGCGAGCGGGTGCGCCTGCTGATGCTCCACGGCATCAACCTGATCGCCTACCACTTGCCGCTCGATGCCCACGCCACCCACGGCAACAACGCACAACTCGGGCTGCGCCTGGGTTTGCAGGCCGACCGCCGTTTCGGCGAGCAGCAATTGGGTTTCATCGGGAACGCCGACGGGCTGGCGCTGGAAGCCTTGGTCGAGCGCGTCGCCCAATCCTTGGCCCGTTCCCCGGTGGTCGTACCCGGTGACGGACGCCCGCTGCAACGAGTGGCCTGGTGCACGGGTGGGGCCCAGGCTTACTTCGAGTCGGCGATTGCCGCCGGTGCCGATGCCTTCATTACCGGAGAAATCTCCGAGCCACAGGCGCACTTGGCGCGTGAGACCGGTGTGGCCTTTCTGGCCTGTGGCCACCACGCCACCGAACGCTATGGGGCGCCCGCTGTGGCACAGGCGGTGGCCGAACACTTTGGCCTGGTGCACGAGTTCATCGAAGTGGACAACCCGGCATGAGCACGACCCTGCTGGTGACCATGGGCGACCCGGCCGGCATCGGGCCCGAGCTGGTGGCCCGTGCGCACTTGGCGGGGGAATTGGAGGACGCGCTGGTGGTGGGCGAGCCCGCCGTCTTCGCGCGCGGCCTGCGCGCTTGCGGCCTGGCCGAGGACGCCGTCCGGGCAGGGCCTCGCTTCCTGCCTCTGAGCGAACCCGGCGCAGCGGTGGATTGGGCCGCACTGGCTTGGGGCCGGGTCGACGCCCGTTGCGGCGCAGAGGCGGCACGCTGCCTGCGCGCAGCGGTCGCGTCTGCCCGCGGCGGCCTGGGGCGGGCCATCGTGACGGCGCCCATCCACAAGGAAGCCTTGGCGGCCGCTGGCTTGCCTTTTCCTGGACACACCGAGATGCTTCAGGCCTGGGCCGAGCCCGGTCATCCGCTGCCGGTTCGGATGATGCTGGCCAATGAGGAGCTTCGCGTGGTGCTGGTCACCATCCACCAGTCCCTGCGCAGCGCCATTGAAACATTGAACTTCGACCGCGTGCTGCAGACCATCCAGATCACGCACCAGGCGCTCCAGGATTGGGGCATCGGCCAAGCCCGCATCGCGGTGGCCGGACTCAACCCCCACGCCGGTGAAGGCGGGCTCTTCGGGCGTGAGGAAATCGAGTTCATTGCGCCGGCCATCGCCGCGGCACAAGCGCAGGGAATCGATGCCAGCGGTCCGCATGCACCGGACACCGTGTTCATGCGGGCACGGCACACCCCGCAGCGGCCGGGGGCATTCGACGCCGTGGTGGCCATGACGCACGACCAGGGCCTGATCCCGGTGAAGTACCTCGGGCTTGATCAGGGTGTGAACATCACCTTGGGGCTGCCCTTCGTGCGCACCAGTCCGGACCACGGCACGGCCTTCGACATTGCCGGGCAAGGCGTGGCCGACGACCGCAGTTTTCGGGCCGCCTTGGCCACCGCCCGCCGCCTGAGCCGGGCCTGAGCCGGGCCTGAGCCGGGCCTGAGCCGGGCCTGAGCCGGGCCTTGGGCACGACGGCCCCGCCCAGACCCCGGGAAATCGGCCGCCCTCCATTGAGAAGCGCCCCGCGCCTCGGCTAGAATGCCGGGTTGACCCTAGGGCTCCGGTCCGATCGGTCTGCCGAGTCCTGGACAGGCAGGCCGGTGCGAGCGGGCCGCCGTTTTCAAGGATCCCCCATGAGTGACTCTTCCGTCGACAACAGCAAGCGCACCTGGCTGATCGCCTCGGGCTGCGCCGGCGCCGTGGGCGGCGTGGCTGTGGCCGTGCCCTTCGTCAGCACCTTTGCGCCGTCTGAGCGCGCCAAGGCCGCCGGTGCGGCCGTGGAAGTGGATGTCAGCGCCCTGCGCCCTGGTGAAAAGGTCACGGTCGAGTGGCGCGGGAAGCCCGTGTGGGTCATCCGCCGCACGCCCGAGCAGCTGGAGTCGCTCAAGAAGACCGAGCCACAGGTGGCCGACCCCAACAGCGACCGCAAGGCTTACCCCACCCCGGACTACGCCAAGAACCAGCACCGCTCGATCAAGCCGGAGTTTCTGGTGGCGGTGGGCATCTGCTCGCACCTGGGCTGCTCGCCCTCCGACAAATTCGCCACCGGCGCACAGCCCTCGCTGCCCGACGATTGGAACGGCGGCTTCCTGTGCCCCTGCCACGGTTCCACCTTCGACATGGCCGGCCGCGTCTTCAAGAACAAGCCCGCGCCCGACAACTTGGAGGTGCCGCCGCACATGTATCTCAGCGACACCCGAATCCTGATCGGCGAGGACAAGAAGGCCTGACGCCCTCGTCGGCCGCCTTCTTTTCGCACGCAGAACCCAACAGCCCATATTGGCTTAGCCGCAGTTCCCGGAGTCACGCATGGCCGAGTTCAAGACCGCCGACCCCAACGCCCCGATCAGCGAAAAGCTGATGACCTGGGTGGACAACCGCTTCCCCGCGTCCAAGATGTACAAGGAGCATCTCTCCGAGTACTACGCGCCGAAGAACTTCAATATGTGGTACTTCTTCGGATCGCTGGCCCTGCTGGTGCTGGTGATCCAGATCGTCACCGGCATCTTTCTGGTGATGCACTACAAGCCGGACGCCAACCTCGCCTTCGCCTCGGTGGAGTACATCATGCGAGATGTGCCTTGGGGCTGGCTGGTGCGCTACATGCACTCCACGGGCGCCTCGGCCTTCTTCGTGGTCGTCTACCTGCACATGTTCCGGGGCCTGATCTACGGTTCGTACCGCAAGCCGCGCGAACTGGTGTGGGTGTTTGGTTGCGCCATCTTCCTGTGCCTGATGGCCGAAGCCTTCATGGGCTATCTGCTGCCTTGGGGCCAGATGTCCTACTGGGGCGCCCAGGTGATCGTGAACCTGTTCGCTGCCGTGCCCTTCGTCGGCGAAGACCTCGCCTTGCTGATCCGCGGCGACTACGTGGTGTCTGACGCCACACTCAACCGTTTCTTCAGCTTCCACGTGATCGCCGTGCCGCTGGTGCTCCTGGGCTTGGTGGCCGCGCACATCATCGCGCTGCATGAAGTCGGCTCCAACAATCCCGATGGCGTGGAGATCAAGGCGAACAAGGATGCGACGGGCAAGCCCCTGGATGGCATCCCCTTCCACCCGTATTACACGGTGCACGACATCATGGGCGTCTCCGTGTTCCTCATGGTGTTCTCGGCCATCGTGTTCTTGGCGCCGGAGCTGGGTGGCTACTTCCTGGAGTACAACAACTTCATTCCGGCGGATCCGCTGAAGACCCCCGCGCACATCGCACCGGTCTGGTATTTCACCCCGTACTACTCCATGCTTCGCGCAACCACCGACGTCATGATGAACGTGCTGGTGGTGCTGGTGGGCCTGGGGGCTGTGCTGGCGGTGGTGAAAGGCCAGTTCTCTGGCGCTGCGAAGGCGGCCGTTGTGGTTGCCGCGGTGGTCACCATCGCGCTCTTCAAGACCTTTGACGCCAAGTTCTGGGGCGTGGTGGTGATGGGTGGTGCGGTCATCATCCTGTTCTTCCTGCCTTGGCTGGACAACAGCCCGGTGAAGTCGATCCGCTACCGGCCCACCTGGCACAAGTACCTGTACGCGCTGTTCGTCATCTTCTTCCTCGTGCTGGGCTACCTGGGCATCAAGCCGCCCTCGGACATCGGCACGCTGATCTCGCAGGTAGGCACACTCTTCTACTTCGGCTTCTTCCTCCTGATGCCGTGGTGGAGCCAAGTTGGCGAGTTCAAGCCCGTTCCCGACCGCGTGGTGTTCCAGCCGCACTGAAGTCCCGGCGAAACACGGAAAGCACAAGACATGAAAAAGCTGTTCGCATCCCTGTGTGCCGCTGCGGCGCTGATGTTCGGTGTGGCGCCCTCGGCGCAGGCCGCCGGTGGCGGCATCGCCTGGGACAAGTTCCCCACTGAGAAGATGACCGATTTGGCTGCGCTGCAAAACGGGGCCAAGCTGTTCGTCAACTACTGCCTGAACTGCCACGCCGCGGCCTTCATGCGCTACAACCGCATGAAGGAACTCGGTTTGACCGATGAGCAGATCAAACAGAACTTGATGTTCGCCACCGACAAGGTGGGCGAAACGATGAAGGTCTCGCTTGATCCCAAGCAGGCCAAGGAATGGTTTGGTGGCAACCCGCCCGACCTCACCCTGATCGCACGCTCGCGCTCGGCTGCTGGGATGGGCACGGGAGCCGACTACCTCTACACCTACCTGCGGACCTACTACCGCGATGAGAGCAAAGCCACCGGTTGGAACAACCTGGCCTTCCCGAATGTGGGCATGCCCCACGTGCTCTGGGAATTGCAAGGCCAGCGCAATGCACTCTTCGAAGATGTGGCCGACCCGCACGACAAGAGCAAGATGGTCTCGGTGTTCAAGGGCTATCAGCAGATCACCCCCGGCACCATGAGCGCTCGCGAGTACGACAACGCGATGGCCGATCTGGTGGCCTTCCTACAGTGGATGGGTGAACCCCATCAGGATGACCGCGTGCGTCTGGGCGTTTGGGTGCTGCTGTTCCTGGGTGTGTTCACCGTCATCGCCTGGCGACTGAATGCGGCCTACTGGAAGGACATCAAGTAAGCCTGATCCTACGCAAGCCGCCGGTTGGCAGCCGGGTCGATGCGCAGTGGGCGCACCGGAAAGCGGTGCCAACATGCCCACTGCGCTTCGCGTTTGTGATGGATCAATCCAACAGCGCCTGAATCCAACGCTTCGCCACCGAAACACAGAACACCAAAGGGAAGAATTCACATCATGATGGTGCTTTACTCCGGAACCACCTGCCCCTATTCGCATCGTTGCCGCTTCGTGCTGTTTGAGAAGGGCATGGATTTCGAGATCCGCGATGTGGACCTCTTCGCCAAGCCGGAGGACATCGCACTGATGAACCCGTACAACGAGGTCCCCATACTGGTGGAGCGCGACCTCATCCTGTACGAGTCACACATCATCAACGAGTACATCGATGAGCGTTTTCCGCACCCGCAGTTGATGCCCGGGGATCCGGTGGCGCGCGCCCGCGTCAGGCTGTTCCTCTTCAACTTCGAGAAGGAACTGTTTGCCCATGTCAACGTGCTTGAAGGCCGCGGCGTCAAGCCCAATGACAAGCAGATTGAGAAGGCGCGTTCGCAGATTCGCGACCGTCTTACCCAGCTGGCGCCCATCTTCATGAAGAACAAGTACATGCTGGGCGAAGACTTCTCCATGTTGGATGTGGCCATCGCTCCGCTGCTGTGGCGCCTGGACTACTATGGCATCGAGCTTTCCAAGAACGCTGCGCCCTTGCTGAAGTACGCTGAGCGCATCTTCTCGCGCCCGGCCTATATCGAGGCCCTCACGCCGTCTGAGAAGGTGATGCGCAAGTAAGCCGCCCCAGCGGGCCCACGCCACGACCGCCGATGAGCATCCCCATCAGTTCCGAGCCCCAGGGCACGAGCACGCGTCCCTACCTGATCCGTGCCCTGCACGACTGGTGTACGGACAACGGTTTCACGCCTTACCTGGCGGTCCATGTCGACGAGACCGTCACCGTGCCGCGGGAGTATGTGAAGAACAACGAAATCGTGCTCAACGTGGGTTTTGAGGCCACCAGTGGCTTGGAGTTGGGCAACGAGTTCATCGAGTTCAAGGCTCGATTCGGTGGCGTGGCCCGCGACATTTCGGTGCCGGTGGACCATGTGGTGGCCATCTATGCACGAGAAAACGGCCAAGGAATGGCCTTCCCGATGCCGCCGGCGGCCGGCACCGCGCCGAGCATGGGCACCGATGGGGTCGCTGAGCCTTCATCGGCTGCCGGTCCTGCATCGCCCAGGGGTACCCCCCGGCTCTCGGCGATTCCATCCGGTCGGCCGGAAGCCCTGGAGCCCGTTCCCAGTGGAGCGGATGACGACCCCGAGCCCCCAAGCCCCGAAGGTGCGGGTGGGCGGCCTGCGCTCAAGCGCATCAAATAAAATGAGCTTGGTCTCGGTCATAAACCGAGGCGAAGCCGGCTTAGCTCAGTTGGTAGAGCACCGCTCTTGTAAAGCGGGGGTCGTCAGTTCGAGTCTGACAGCCGGCACCAATTCCCCTCAGGTTTTCGGCGGACCCGGCAGAACCGCATGCAGGCGGATCTGGGGCACGGCCAGCCGGGCCTCCTGCAAGGCCTGTTCCATCAGCGGCATGAGTTGACGCAATTTGGTCAGCGCAGCCGCTTGCCGGGTGAGCAGCGTCCAGCCTTCGGCATCCCAGGGGCCGGCCAGCAGGTGGGGCCGCAGGGCAGCGGGCAAGACCGGCAAAACGGCCTGCAGGCAGGCCTGCGAGCGCTGGAGGCGGGCCGCCAGGGAAGCCAGGCGTTCGTCGCCCTTGAGCATGGCGCCCACAGGGCGCGGCAGCGGCACGGCTTCAGTGAATTTGCCCATCGACGTACCACCATTGCCCCAACTCGCGCACGAAGCGGCTGGTTTCATGCAGACGATGGGCCTTGCCACCGAGCTTGCTGCGCGCCACAAATTCCACGGTCGCCTCTTGGGGGCTGATCAAGCGGTGTTGGCGCACTTCCAGCCCCAGCCATTGGAGTCCGCTGGGCATCGGGTCGAGTGCGGTGGGGCGGGTGCTGGCATGCCAGGTGGCCTGAAGGTACTCCAGGAGGCCCAGCGCATAGGCGCTGTAGCGCGAACGCATGAGCGATGTGGCGTCCGGCGCCAGCAGTCGCTGTGCGCCGGCATGCCAGCGGCCGCAACAGGCGTCCAGCAAGGCCCCGCTTCCACAGGGGCAGGTCGGAGAGATGGCGCTCATGGATCGAGTGTAGGCCCGGGATAAACTCAAGAGTTGACCTTTTTGAAGACGCAGCGGCCACGCCCGCGTCCCCGCCGTATGTTGCCCAAGCTCCTGACGTCCATTTTCGGCAGTCGCAACGACCGCCTGCTCAAGCAGTACCGCAAGGTGGTGCAGCAGATCAATGCACTGGAGCCCCGGTTCGAGCAAATGGACGATGCCGCTCTGCGCGCCTTTACCGATGAGCTCAAGCAGCGCGTGAGCGGCTCAACCCCGCTGGATGAAGTGCTGCCGGAGGCCTTCGCGCTCACCCGAGAGGCTGGTAAGCGAACGCTGAAGATGCGGCATTTCGATGTGCAGCTCATCGGCGGCATGGCCCTGCACGACGGCAAGATCGCCGAGATGCGAACCGGCGAGGGCAAGACACTGATGGCCACTTTGCCGGTGGTGCTCAACGCACTGGCTGGAAATGGCGTGCACGTGGTCACGGTCAACGACTACCTGGCGCGGCGCGACGCCGAGTGGATGGGCCGGCTCTACAACTTTTTGGGCCTGTCGGTGGGCGTGAATGTCCCCGGCATGGACCGCGAGGCCAAGCAGGCCGCCTACAACGCCGATGTCACCTACGGCACAAACAACGAGTTTGGTTTCGACTACCTGCGCGACAACATGGTGTACGAGACCCGCGACAGGGTGCAGCGCACCCTGCACTACGGGATCGTGGACGAGGTGGACTCCATCCTGATCGACGAGGCCCGCACGCCGCTCATCATCAGCGGACAGGCCGAGGACCACACCGAGCTCTATGTCCGCATCAACGCGGTGGTTCCCGGGCTCAAGCGCCAGATTGGTGAAGCCGACCCGAGAACGGGGCAGGGGGTGATCGAGCCCGGTGACTTCACGGTGGATGAGAAGTCGCATCAGGTTTACCTGACCGACGCCGGCCACGAGCACGCTGAGCAACTGCTGGCCGAGGCTGGCCTGCTGCCCGAAGGGGCCAGCCTTTATGACGCTGCCAACGTGACCCTGATGCACCACGTGTATGCGGCACTGCGCGCTCATCATCTCTACAACCGCGATCAGCACTATGTGGTGCAGAGCGGCGAGGTGGTGATCGTCGATGAATTCACGGGCCGCCTGATGAGCGGTCGCCGTTGGAGCGACGGCTTGCACCAGGCCGTGGAAGCCAAGGAAGGCGTGGCCATCCAGTCTGAGAACCAGACGATGGCCTCCATCACCTTCCAGAACTACTTCCGCATGTACGGCAAGCTCTCGGGCATGACGGGTACGGCCGACACCGAAGCCTATGAGTTCCAGGAGATCTACGGACTGGAGACCGTGGTGATTCCGCCCAACAAACCCACGGTGCGGCGGGACGAAAACGACCTGGTCTACAAGACGGCCCAGGAGAAGTACAACGCCGTGATCACCGACATCCGTGAATGCCATGCCCGCGGGCAACCCGTGCTGGTGGGCACCACGTCGATTGAAAACAGTGAACTGTTGTCCTCGCTCTTGCAGCAGGCTGAACTGCCTCACCAAGTGCTCAATGCGAAGCAGCACGCCAAGGAGGCCGAGATCGTTGCGCAGGCCGGACGGCCGGGCATGATCACGATCGCCACCAACATGGCCGGACGCGGCACCGACATCGTGCTGGGCGGCAGCGTGGAAAAGCAGGTGCAGTTCATCGAGGCCGACCCGGCGCTGCCCGATGCGGTCAAGGCCGAGCGCATCGCCACACTGCACACGGAATGGCAGGGCTTGCACGACAAGGTGAAGGACGAGGGCGGGCTGCGCATCATCGCCACCGAGCGGCATGAGAGCCGCCGGATCGACAACCAGCTGCGTGGCCGCTCAGGCCGGCAGGGCGACCCCGGGTCATCGCGCTTCTACCTGTCCCTGGACGATCCGCTCATGCGCATCTTTGCGGGCGACCGTGTGCGGGCCATCATGGACCGGCTGAAGATGCCCGAAGGCGAGGCCATTGAGGCCGGCATCGTGACGCGCTCCATCGAAGGTGCCCAGCGCAAGGTGGAAGCCCGCAACTTCGACGTGCGCAAGCAGTTGTTGGAGTACGACGATGTTTCCAACGACCAGCGCAAGGTGATCTACCAGCAGCGCAACGAGATCCTGGAAGCGGCATCGTTGAAGGACACGATTGCCCACCTGCGCCACGGTGCACTGACGCAGGTGGTGCGCCTGCATGTTCCCGAGGAGTCTCTCGAAGAGCAGTGGGACCTGCCCAACCTGGAGCGGGTGCTGCGTGAAGAGTGGACACTGGACTTGCCGCTGTCGCAGATTGTGCAGGGATCCGACTCGATCACCGACGAAGAAATTCTGGAGAAGGTGCTTCAGGCTGCGGACGACCTCTTCCAAACCAAGCTCGACATCGTGGGCGAGGAGCAGTTCACCCCCTTCATGCGCATGGTGCTGTTGCAGAGCATGGACACCCACTGGCGGGAGCACCTCTCGGCTTTGGATTACCTGCGGCAGGGCATCCACCTGCGCGGCTATGCGCAGAAGAACCCCAAGCAGGAATACAAGCGCGAGGCTTTCGAGCTGTTTTCGCAGCTGCTGGATGTGGTGAAGCTGGAGGTGACGCGCACGCTGTTGACCGTGCGCATCCAGACGCGCGAGCAGGCCGAGGAGCTCGAGCGGGCCGCGCAGGCCATCGAGGACAGCGCGAGCCAGCTGAGCAATGTGACCTACACGCATCCCAATGAAGATGGTTCGGTCAGCTCAGAGACCGATCCGACCACCGTTGCCGCAGACCTGCCCCGCGTCGGACGCAACGACCCCTGCCCGTGCGGCAGCGGCAAGAAGTACAAGCAGTGCCATGGCAAGCTGAACTGAGGATCCCTCCATGCCCGTGAATCTCAAGGCGCCCGACCCCGCCGCTCTCAAGCCTGTGGCGGGCGTTGAGCTGGGCATCACCATGGCCGGCATTCGCAAGGCCCACCGCCGCGACTTGACGGTGATCACGGTGGATGAAGGGTCCTGCGTGGGCGGCGTCTTCACGCTCAACCGCTTCTGTGCCGCGCCGGTGCAGCTGTGCCGGGAACATCTCAAGGCCAATGCGCCGGGTGGTCGCGGGATTCGCGCCCTGGTGATCAACACCGGCAATGCCAATGCCGGAACGGGTGAGGACGGCCTGATCCGTGCGCGCCAAACCTGCATCGCACTGGCTCGCCACTTGAACCTGGCGCCGGAGCAGATCCTGCCGTTTTCCACGGGCGTGATCATGGAGACGCTGCCGGTTGAACGCATTGAGGCGGGATTGCCAGCAGCCTTGGCAGACCTCAAGGCCGACAACTGGGCCCTGGCCGCAGAGGGCATCATGACCACCGACACCCTGCCCAAGGCGGCATCGCGCCAGGTGGTGATTCAAGGGCAGACCGTGACCGTGACCGGCATCAGCAAGGGTGCAGGGATGATCAAGCCCAATATGGCCACGATGCTGGGCTTTGTGGCCACCGATGCTGTGGTGGCGCCCCGTCTGATGGACGAGTTGGTGCGTGAGGCAGCAGACCGCAGCTTCAACCGCATCACGATCGATGGCGACACCTCCACCAACGACTCCTTCGTGGTGGTGGCCACCAACCGGGCGGGGCATGAGCCCATCGAGCACTTGGATTCACCCGAGGGATCGCTGCTGCGCGAAGCGCTGTTCGGCGTGGCACAGGAGCTGGCGCAGGCCATCGTGCGGGACGGCGAGGGCGCAACAAAATTCATCACCGTCCGCGTGGAAGGCGGGCAGACCAAGGACGAGTGCCGCCAGGTGGCCTATGCGATCGCGCATTCCCCCTTGGTCAAGACCGCGTTCTTCGCCAGTGATCCAAACCTGGGGCGTATCCTGGCGGCCGTGGGCTACGCCGGCATCCCCGATCTGGACCAGACCAAGATCGATTTGTTCCTGGACGATGTGCACGTGGCGCGCCAGGGAGGCCGGCATCCCGACTACCGCGAAGAGGACGGTCAACGGGTCATGAAGCAGAGCGAGATCACGGTGCGGGTGGTGCTCAACCGCGGTGGCATCGCGCGGGCCACGGTGTGGACCTGCGACCTCTCGCACGATTATGTGAGCATCAACGCCGACTACCGCAGTTGAGGTGACTCCGCACCCGGTTCCCACCGCTCGCGAACGGGCCCTGCTGGGCTGGGCCCGCCTCATGGGCTGGGCCACGCTGGCCGAAGGGGACCTGCTGCGCGATCCGGCCTACCGCCGGCTGTGGACCTCGATTCTCACCAGCGCCTTCGGCGCGCAGATCACCATGCTGGCGCTGCCCTTGACGGCGGCCGTCCTGCTCCACGCCAGTCCCACGCAGATGGGTCTGCTGACAGCCATGGAGATCGCCCCCTTCGTCCTTTTCTCCCTGCCGGGTGGCGTGTGGCTGGATCGGGTGCGCAAGCTGCCGGTGTATGTGGTGGGCGAATCGATGATCGGCCTGATTCTGGCCACGGTACCCCTGGCTTGGTGGATGGGCTGGTTGGCCATGCCATGGATGTACACGGTGGGCTTCGTCATCGGCACCATCCACACGATTGCCGGGAGCGCGGCGCAGATCGTGTTGACCCAGGTGGTGCCCCGGGAGCGACTGGTGGAGGCGCACGCCAAGAACGCCATGGCCAATTCGGCCGCCGAGGTGGCAGGCCCGGGTCTGGCGGGGGCGCTGATCAAGGTCATGGGGGCGCCGGCTGCCCTGCTGGTGGATGCGGTGCTGCTCCTGGCTTCGGCGCTCATCCTCAAAGGCCTCGCGATTCAGGAGCAGGCACCGGCTGCGCCTCAGGGCTCGGCCGGGCAAGCGTTTTGGCGTGACCTCATGGAAGGTTTGCGTTTCGTGGCCGGCCACCCGCTGCTGGTGACCCTGGCGGTGACGGTGGGCCTGTGGCAGATGGCCCACCATGCGGCAGTGGTGGTTCAGATCCTGTTCGCGACCCGGGTGCTGGGCATGAGCGAGCAGTCGATTGGCTTGTCCTATGTGGCCCTGGGCGTGGGTACCGTGGTGGCCAGCGTGCTCGGTCGGCGCATCAGTGCGCGCATCGGGCCTGGGCCCTGCATGCTGCTGGGCTTTGCGATCACCGGCGCCGGCTGGCTGATGCTGGCGGCCGCACCCGTGGGCGATTGGGGTGTTGCCCTGTTCGCGGGCATGCTGATGAGCTTCAGCGCCGGGGCCATCTTCATCTTCATCAACTTCTTGGCACTGCGACAGGCCGTCACGCCTGCACCGCTTCTGGGCCGCATGACCAGCACCATGCGGTGGCTGACCCTTTTGGCGGCTGGCCCCGGAGCCTTGATCGGCGGGTGGCTCGGTGAGCACCTGGGCCTGCGATGGGCCCTGGTCTTTGCGGGCGGCACGTCGCTGTTGCTGGCGCTTGTGGCCTGGCGTGTTCCCCGCCTTCGGAAGCTCAGAACCCTGCCGGCCCCAGAGCCCGAGGATGCCAGGAGCCAACGCTTGGAATGAAGTTCATGCCCCGGATTGGGGCATCACCCTGTAACCCTTCGGCAAGGGTGGAGGGGGTCTGTCGGTTAGCATAGCGGGTCAGTATCGGGAAGCGGGCATTCGTGTACCCGCCGATGCTGCGGTTTTTCATGAATGCACCGCTTTCCCTGACCGCGCTGGGTGATCCGGCCGCCGGTTCGGCCATGCTGGAGCCGGCACAGCCCCAAAGGCTGCGCGAGATCCCCTACAACTACACCTCGTTCTCTGACCGGGAAATCGTTCTCCGTCTGTTGGGCTCGCGCGCCTGGGAATTGTTGGACCGCCTGCGCCAGGAACGCCAGACCGGCCGTTCGGCTCGCATGCTGTACGAGGTGCTGGGTGACGTGTGGGTGGTGCAACGCAACCCCTACCTGCAGGATGACCTGCTGGACAACCCCAGCCGCCGCCGGCTCTTGGTCGATGCCTTGCACCACCGCTTGCAGGAGATCGAACGCCGCCGGACCGCTGCGGCGGACCCGGTACGCGATGGCCTGGTGGGTGAACTGCTGGCAGCCGCCCGTTTGTGCGTGTCATCTTTCGAGCACTCGTTTGCACAGATGGACGAGTTGCGCCGCCGCACCCGCAAGCTGCTGGGACGGCACACGGCCAAGGACAACATCAAGTTCGATGGCTTGTCGCGCGTGTCCCATGTGACGGACGCCACCGACTGGCGCGTGGAGTACCCCTTCGTGGTGCTCACCCCCGACACCGAGGCCGAGATGGCCGCCCTGGTCAAGGGTTGCGTGGACCTGGGTCTGACCATCATTCCACGTGGGGGTGGCACGGGCTACACCGGCGGTGCCGTCCCGCTGACCTGGAAGAGCGCGGTGATCAACACCGAGAAGCTCGAGAAGATGACCGAGGTGGAGATGATGAGCCTGCCGGGCGTGGACCGGCCGGTGGCCACCATCTGGACCGAGGCCGGCGTGGTCACGCAGCGCGTGGCCGATGCGGCCGAGCGTGGCGGCTTCGTGTTCGCGGTGGACCCCACCAGCGCCGAGGCATCCTGCATTGGCGGCAACATCGCCATGAATGCCGGTGGCAAGAAGGCGGTGCTGTGGGGCACGGCGCTGGACAATCTGGCCTCTTGGAAGATGGTCACGCCCGAGGCCAAGTGGCTCGAGGTGGTGCGCCTGGACCACAACCTGGGCAAGATCCATGACGTCGAAGCGGCCCGCTTCGAACTGCGCTATTTCGACGCGGCGGGCAAGACACTGGAGCGTACCGAAACGCTCTCCATCCCCGGCTCCGTGTTCCGCAAGGAAGGCCTGGGCAAGGACGTGACCGACAAGTTCCTCGCGGGCTTGCCGGGCATCCAGAAGGAAGGCTGTGACGGCCTCATCACCAGCGCGCGCTGGATCGTGCACCGCATGCCCCCACACGTGCGCACGGTGTGCCTGGAATTCTTCGGCAATGCCAAGGATGCGGTGCCCTCGATCGTGGAGATCAAGGACTACATGTTCACGCTGGCGCGCCAGGCTGCCGAACAGGGCAGTGGCGCGTCAACTGTTTTGCTGGCGGGTCTGGAGCATCTGGACGACCGCTACCTCAAGGCCGTGGGCTACACCACCAAGAGCAAGCGGGGCGGGCAGAGCACATCGGGCCTGCCCAAGATGGTCCTGATCGGCGACATCGTCGGCGACGACGAAGATGCCGTGGCGCGCGCAGCCTCCGAGGTCGTGCGACTGGCCAACGGCCGCAGTGGTGAGGGCTTTGTGGCGGTGAGCGCAGACGCCCGCAAGAAGTTTTGGTTGGACCGCAAGCGCACTGCCGCCATCGCACGCCACACCAACGCCTTCAAGGTCAACGAAGACGTGGTGATCCCGCTGCCGCGCATGGGCGAGTACACCAACGGCATCGAGCGCATCAACATCGAACTGTCCCTGCGCAACAAGCTGGACTTGTTGGATGCGCTGGAGACCTTCATTCAAAAGGGCTCACTCCCCCTGGGTCGTGGCGACGATGCGGGCGAGATCCCCTCAGCCGAGCTGCTGGGAGACCGGGTGCAGCAGGCCTTGACGCTGCTGGCCGAGGTGCGTGCCTTGTGGACCGGTTGGGTGCAGCATCTTGATGATGTCCCCACAGGGGCCTCCCGTACCGTGTTCGAGGACATCCAGGATGGCACCCTGCGGGCTTCCTGGAAGACGCAGATCCTCAAGCCCCTGCAGTCGATCTTTGGGGGGGCGGCCTTTGCGCCGATCGTGGACGAGTGCCAACGGATCCATGGTGAGGTGCTTCGAGGTCGCGTTTGGGTGGCCCTGCACATGCATGCGGGCGATGGCAATGTGCACACGAACATTCCGGTGAACTCCGACAACTACGCGATGCTGCAGACGGCCCACGAGGCGGTGGCGCGCATCATGGCCCTGGCACGCCGCTTGGGCGGCGTGATCTCGGGCGAACACGGCATCGGCATCACCAAGTTGGAATTCCTCACCGATGAGGAGCTCGCCTCATTTGCCGATTACAAGAAGCGCGTCGATCCGGAGGGTCGCTTCAACAAGGGTAAGCTGTTGCGCGACAACTCGCATCTGGGCGATGACGTGCGTAGGGCGGATTTGTCGCACGCCTACACACCCAGTTTTGGCTTGATGGGGCACGAGTCGCTGATCATGCAGCAAAGCGACATTGGGTCCATCGCGGCCAGCGTCAAGGATTGCCTGCGCTGTGGCAAGTGCAAACCGGTGTGTGCCACCCATGTGCCGCGCGCGAACCTGCTGTATTCGCCCCGCAACAAGATCCTGGCCACCTCGCTGCTCATCGAAGCATTCCTCTACGAAGAACAGACCCGCCGCGGCGTGTCGATCAAGCACTGGGGCGAATTCGAAGACGTGGCCGACCACTGCACGGTATGCCACAAGTGCGAGAGCCCCTGCCCAGTGAAGATCGATTTCGGCGACGTGTCGATGAACATGCGCAATCTGTTGCGCAAGATGGGGCAGAAGAGCTTTCGACCAGGCAACGCCGCGGCCATGCTGATGCTCAACGCCACAAATCCGCAGACCATCAAGATGGCCCGCTCGCTCATGGTCAACGTGGGCATGAAGGTGCAGCGGGTGGCGCATGATGTGCTGAAGCTGGCTGCCCGCAAGCAGACCAGCGCCCCGCCGGCCACGCTGGGCCCTGCCCCGATCAAGGAGCAGGTGATCCACTTCATCAACAAGAAGATGCCCGGTGGCCTGCCCAAGAAGACCGCCCGCGCCCTGCTGGACATCGAAGACCGGGACTACGTGCCCATCATCCGTGACCCGGCCAAGGCGTCGGCGGAATCGGAGGCGGTGTTCTATTTCCCGGGCTGTGGCTCAGAGCGCCTGTTCAGCCAGGTGGGCCTGGCCACGCAGGCGATGCTGTGGCATGCGGGCGTTCAAACGGTGCTGCCGCCGGGCTACCTGTGCTGCGGCTACCCGCAGCGTGGCAGCGGGCAGTTCGACAAGGCCGACAAGATCATCACCGACAACCGGGTGCTGTTCCACCGCGTGGCCAACACGCTCAACTACCTCGACATCAAGACGGTGGTGGTGA
>JBMSQF010000015.1:0-42999 GCA_049423145.1 Burkholderiaceae bacterium | reverse complement strand
CGGTGAGCATCTTGCCGTTGAGCAGCAGGGTGTCGCCCGGCTTCCAGCTGGCCACTTCCGCGGCCGTCAACGTGTTCAGGTTCACCCGCTTGCTCCTGTTGGCATCCGGCGTCCAGTTCACCTGGGGCCAAAGGTCCAGCGAGGGGGGCTCCAAGTAGGCCGGGCCGCTGCCATCCATCACCACATGCGCATGGCGGGTGGCCGCGCAGTTGGGGATCATGGCCACCGGCTTGCTGGCGGCGTGGGTGGGGTAGGTGGCGATCTTGATGTCGAGCACGGTGGTCAGGCCGCCCAAGCCCTGGGCGCCAATGCCCAATGCGTTGACCTTCTCGTAGAGCTCGATGCGCAGTTCCTCCAGCTTGTTCTGCGGGCCGCGCTCAAGCAGTTCGTACATGTCGATCGGATCCATCAGCGCTTCCTTGGCCAACAGCATGGCCTTCTCGGCCGTGCCGCCCACGCCGATCCCCAGCATGCCCGGTGGACACCAGCCCGCACCCATCGTCGGGACGGTCTTGAGCACCCAGTCCGCCAAGTTGTCGCTCGGGTTCATCATCACGAACTTGCTCTTGTTCTCTGAGCCACCCCCTTTGGCGGCCACGGTGACCTCCACCGTGCGGCCGGGGACCACGCTCATGTGCACCACCGCCGGCGTGTTGTCCTTGGTGTTCTTGCGCTCAAAAATCGGGTCGGCCAGCACCGAGGCACGCAGCTTGTTGTCGGGATTGTTGTAGCCGCGGCGCACGCCTTCGTTGATGGCGTCTTCGATGGAGCCCTTGAAACCCTCGAACCGAACGTCCATGCCGATCTTGAGGAACACGTTGACGATGCCCGTGTCCTGGCAGATCGGACGGTGGCCTTCGGCGCAAAGACGCGAATTCGTCAGGATCTGCGCGATGGCATCCTTGGCGGCTGGACTCTGCTCGCGTTCATAGGCGCGGGCCAGGTGGGTGATGTAGTCCGCCGGGTGGTAATAGCTGATGTACTGCAGCGCGGCTGCGACGGTTTCAACCAGATCGTCGTGGCGGATGGTGGTGCTCATCGGGGCTTCCTCAGCTGAAGTACGGACGGCGGGGAGATGAAGAAACGCCCGCGGCGTTCGCGGTGCGGTAGCGGCTTTAGTGATCGGCGGTGGCGTGCGACATCAGCCGATCGGCGTAGGCGATGGCCAGTGCAGACAAGAGAAAGGTCAGGTGGATGACGGTCTGCCACAGCAAGACCTTCTCCGTGTAGTTGTCGGCATTGATGAAGGTCTTGAGCAGGTGGATGCTGCTGATGCCGATGATGGCCGTGGCCAACTTCACCTTCAGCACGGACGCATTGACATGGCTGAGCCACTCCGGCTGGTCGGGGTGTCCCTCCAGGTTCATCCGGGAGACAAAGGTCTCGTAGCCGCCCACGATGACCATGATGAGCAGGTTGCTGATCATCACGACGTCGATCAGACCCAGCACCACGAGCATCAGGATGGTTTCGTTGAGCTTGGCAATCGGCTCATAGCCGATGATGGCGCCGGCCGCATCCTTGATCGGTGCCGCCTTGTAGCCGATGCCCTTGACCAGGCTTTCCAGCGCTTGCTGGCTGCCGAACGCGGCCTCCACCAGATGCACCAGTTCGGTCCAGAACTGAAACACATACACGCCCTGCGCCAGGATCAGGCCGATATACAGAGGCAGCTGTAGCCAGCGGCTGGCGAAGATCGCGCGGGGCAGGGGGCCCATGGCGGAATTGCCGCCAGGTGGCAAGCCATTGTTCGGTGTGGGCATGGACATGGGGGATTCGGGCCGCGCCCGGATATGGGAACAAACCCGAATTCTAGGGGAGGGCCCGCCGCTTCGAGGGGGTCCGGCACGCGCCACGGCCGCATTCACGGCCTAAAGTAAGGGGTTCGTCAGCACCTGAGCTGACCATCTCGGGCGGGTCGGTATACCCCCACAAGCGTGTGCGCGCTGAGCGCCCTCAACCCGTCGATCCAGGAAGCCGATTCAAAACGTCGAGGAGAACCCCGTGAGCGAGACCCAGGAACAGAAGCTGTATCTGCCCTCCGATGCTGCCGTCAAGGCGGCGCGCGTGTCCGGCATGGCGGCATATGACCAGTTGGTGGCCGAAGCGGCTGCGGATTACGAAGGCTACTGGGCGCGTCTGGCGCGCGAGTTCATCAGTTGGAAGAAGCCCTTCACCCAGGTGCTCGACGCCTCGAATGCGCCGTTCTTCAGGTGGTTTGCGGACGGCACGCTCAATGCGTCCTACAACTGCCTGGACCGCAACATCGAGCGTGGTCTGGGCGACAAGACGGCCCTGATCTTCGAGGCTGATGATGGGGCGGTCACCCGCACCTCCTATTCGGCCTTGTTGGCTCGGACCTGTCAAATCGCCAATGGCTTGAGGAATCTGGGTGTCCAGAAGGGCGATCGGGTCATCATCTACATCTCGATGTCTGTGGATGGTGTGGCCGCCATGCAGGCCTGCGCACGCATCGGTGCAACGCACTCGGTGGTGTTCGGTGGCTTTTCCGCGCAGTCCCTGCGCGATCGCATCGAAGACACGGGTGCCGTGGCGGTGATCACGGCCGACCAGCAGGTGCGTGGGGGCAAGCACCTGCCGCTCA
The DNA here is from genome assembly GCA_049423145.1 of Burkholderiaceae bacterium. Classification (GTDB taxonomy): domain Bacteria; phylum Pseudomonadota; class Gammaproteobacteria; order Burkholderiales; family Burkholderiaceae_C; genus RFTU01. The sequence continues at coordinate 40,394 of JBMSQF010000015.1, read as the reverse complement.
AGGCCATCGTGGACGAAGCGCTGACCCTGGGCGGTTGCGACAGCGTGAGAAACGTCTTGGTGGTCAAGCGGACCGGCGGTGACGTGGCCATGACGGCCGGTCGTGACCGTTGGATGAGCGATGTGGCCGATGGGCAGCCCACCACTTGCGAACCCGAGTGGGTGGAGGCCGAGCACCCGCTCTTCCTGCTCTACACCTCCGGCTCGACGGGCAAGCCCAAGGGCGTGCAGCATTCCACCGGGGGTTACCTGCTGCATGCGGCGCTCACCACCGCCTGGACCTTTGACCTCAAGCCCGACGACGTGTTCTGGTGCACCGCCGATATCGGCTGGGTCACGGGACACACCTACATCGCCTACGGGCCCCTGGCGCTGGGTGGCACCGAGATCGTCTTCGAGGGCGTGCCCACCTACCCGGACGCCGGTCGGTTCTGGAAGATGATCCAGGACCACAAGGTCAGCATCTTCTACACGGCCCCCACGGCGATCCGCTCGCTGATCAAGGCCGCGGAAACCAACGAGACGGTGCACCCCAGGCGCTACAACCTGTCCAGTCTCCGACTGCTGGGGTCGGTGGGCGAGCCCATCAACCCGGCGGCCTGGGAGTGGTACCACGCCCACGTGGGCGGCGGCCGCTGCCCGATTGTCGACACCTTCTGGCAGACCGAAACCGGTGGACACATGATCACGCCGCTGCCGGGCGCCACGCCCATGGTGCCCGGTTCCTGCACGCTGCCGTTCCCCGGCATCCAGGCGGCCATTGTCGATGAGACCGGCGCGGATGTGCCCAACGGGGCCGGCGGTATTCTGGTGATCAAGAAGCCCTGGCCCTCCATGATCCGCACCATCTGGGGCGATGGCGAGCGCTTCAAGAAGAGCTACTTCCCGGCAGAGCTCAAGGGCTACTACCTGGCAGGCGATGGCGCCATCCGCGATGCCAAGACGGCGTACTTCACCATCACCGGCCGTATCGACGATGTGCTGAATGTCTCCGGTCACCGCATGGGCACGATGGAGATCGAATCGGCGCTGGTGAGCTGCACCGAACTTGTGGCGGAAGCGGCTGTCGTGGGTCGACCAGATGAGACCACTGGTGAGGCCATTTGTGCCTTCGTGGTGTTGAAGCGCCCTCGTCCCACCGGTGATGAAGCCAAGAAGATCGCCAATGAGCTGCGCAATTGGGTGGCCAAGGAGATCGGCCCGATCGCCAAGCCCAAGGACATCCGCTTCGGCGACAACCTGCCCAAGACCCGGTCGGGCAAGATCATGCGCCGATTGCTGCGCTCGATCGCCAAAGGCGAGGCCATTACGCAGGACACATCCACGCTGGAGAACCCCGCCATCCTGGAGCAGTTGGCACAGACCAACTGATGAAGCAGCGGCGCGCCGACCGCTTCGCCGCGCATCCCTGTTGAGGTCAGGGTGGGGTTTGGGGGCTCACCACCGGGTGCAGCGATCGGTTACGCTTTTCGGATGAACGATTCTTTCAGCCCCCATTTCCGAGCAGTCCGCAGCGCGGCTGCGCTGTTGAGCCTGCTCTGCCTGACCGCTGCGGCCGGCTGGACTGTCGCATTTGCTCAGGCGCAGACCACCGGGGCGTCCCCTTCGGCCAGCCCCCCACCGGCCGAAGTCTTTTTCCAGCGCCCGGCCATGCGCGGCGGGATCCTGTCCCCGTCGGGGCGTCGCTTGGCCGTGATCAGCGGCCGCGGGGCGCCCCGCGATGGACTGGTGGTGGTTGAACTGCAGCCTGCCATCAAGGTGGTGCGGGTGGCCCAGTTCAACGACGCCGATGTGGTGAGCTTCCGCTGGGTCGATGACGAGCGCCTCATCTTCAGCGTGGGCGATCAGACCCTGGGCAGCGGCGAGGACTACCGCACCGGTGGCGGGCTCTACACGGTCAAGTTTGACGGATCGGAAGCCCGCACCCTCATCAATCGCGTGGGCGGCTCCTCGGGAGAGGGCCCCAGCCGACAGGGTGCCCTGGGTTCAGACCACCTGTTGTTGAGCGTGGCGGATTCCGGCGAGGGTTCGGCCCTCCGACCCGGTGAAATCATCGTCGGTCGATTCAACTTCGCCGGCAGTGAATTGCGCTCGGTCACCCCGGTGCTGCAGAACATCGTCACCGGCCGTACCCGGGAGATGGACGTTGGAGAACCGCCCGAGCGCGTGTTGGAGTGGTTCTTTGATGCGCGGGGACTCCCGCGCGTGGTGGGCAGTCGGTCGGGCGACCGGACGCTTTACCACCGATGGAATGCAAGCGACCGCCAGTGGGTCCAGATCGCAGAAACCGATGGGGTGGATCCGGCTTTCACCATCCATTCGGTCGATGTGGACGGCACGATCCGCGTTCTGCGGCCCGAGGGTCTCCAGGGGTGGATGACGCTGACCACTTTCGATATCGCGGCCGGGCGTCCCAGTGATCAGGCCCTGGTGCGGACGCCCGGTTTCGACTTCGACGGCAGTCTGCTGCGCAACCAGGGCGGCGCTCTGCTGGGTGTGCGCACCAACACCGACGCCGAGCACACCGAGTGGCTGCATCCCCGACTCAAGGCACTGCAGGAAACCGTGGACAAGCGCTGGCCCGGACGCGTCAATCGCATCACCTGCCGGCGCTGCACGGATGACGACATGGTGGCCTTGGTCTTCTCCTATAGCGACCGGGATCCGGGCCAGTTGCTGGTGTACTTCGCCAAGGACCAGCGGTGGGTGCCGGTCTCGCCGATCATGCCGCAGGTGGATCCGCGGCAGATGGCGGCCGTGGACTTCCAGCGCTTCAAGGCCCGCGACGGCCGGGAGATTCCGGTGTGGCTCACCCTGCCCAAGGGTGTGAAGCCCGGCTCGCCGGCTCCGGCCGTGGTACTCGTTCATGGCGGGCCCTGGGTCCGTGGTGGCCGCTGGGGATGGAGCCCCTATGAACAGTTTCTGGCCTCTCGGGGCTACTTGGTCATCAGCCCCGAGTTCCGTGGCAGCACGGGTTTCGGCCGCGACCACTTCCGCGCCGGCTGGCGCCAGTGGGGCCAGGCCATGCAGGACGATGTGGCGGACGCGCTGGAATGGGCGCGCGGGCAGAAACTGGCCACCGATCAGGCTTGCATCGCCGGCGCCAGCTATGGCGGCTATGCCACCCTCATGGGACTGATCAACCACCCCGAGCTGTACCGCTGTGGGGTTGCCTGGGTGGCGGTGACGGACCTGCCGCTGCTGCTTGGCGGATCACCCTGGGTGGCCGACGACGCTTCGCGGGACGTCCGGCGGTTCGGCCTGAAGCGTCTGGTGGGCGATCTGCAGCAGGAACGCGCGTTGATCGAGCGCCAGTCACCGGTTCACCAGGCGGAGCGGATCACCAAGCCCCTGCTGTTGGCTTTCGGCGAGCAGGATCTCCGCGTGCCCCTGGCCCACGGGGTGCGCCTGCGCGAAGCCTTGGTCAAGCAGGGGCGCCCGCCGCAATGGGTGGTCTACCCCGGGGAAGCGCACTCCTGGCGCCTGCCGGCCACGCTGGTTGACTTCGCAGGCCGCATGGAGCGGTTCTTGGCCGAGCACCTCAACGCGCCCGGCGTGACCAAGCGCTGAAGCGCGCTCAGTCCTGCTTGATCTGCGGCAGGGCGATATCCGGGCCCACCTGCATCAAGCCGGCGGCACTGTAGAGGCCCAGCTTGCTGCGGGTGTCGATGATGTCGAGGTTGCGCATGGTGAGCTGGCCGATGCGGTCGGCCGGGGTGAAGGGGGCATCTTCCACCTTCTCCATCGACAGACGCTCGGGCGCATAGGTGAGGTTGGGTGATTCGGTGTTGAGCAGCGAGTAGTCGTTGCCGCGGCGCAGTTCGATCGTCACTTCACCGGTGACCGCACGGGCCACCCAGCGCTGAGCCGCTTCGCGCAGCATGATGGCCTGCGGGTCGAACCAGCGGCCCTGGTAGAGCAGGCGGCCGAGCTTGCGGCCGTTCTCGCGGTACTGCTCGATGGTGTCTTCGTTGTGAATGCCCGTGACCAAGCGCTCGTAGGCGATGTAGAGCAGGGCCAGGCCTGGGGCCTCGTAGATGCCGCGACTCTTGGCCTCGATGATGCGGTTTTCGATCTGGTCGCTCATGCCCAGGCCGTGTCGGCCGCCGATCGCATTGGCCTCCATGATCAGGTCCACCAGTGAGGCGAAGGAGCGGCCATTGAGCGCCACCGGCGTACCCTCTTCGAAACGGACCGTGACCTCTTCGGCGGGGATGTCCACCTCGGGTTTCCAGAAGGCCACCCCCATGATCGGATTGACGATGCGGATGCCGCTGTGGAGGAACTCCAGGTCCTTGGCCTCGTGGGTGGCGCCCAGCATGTTGCTGTCGGTGCTGTAGGCCTTCTCGGCGCTCATCTTGTAGCCAAAGCCCGCCTGGGTCAGGAAGGCGCTCATCTCCGCGCGGCCGCCGAGTTCGTTGATGAAGGCCTGATCCAGCCAGGGCTTGTAGATCTTGAGCGCGGGGTTGGTGAGCAGGCCGTAGCGGTAGAAGCGCTCGATGTCATTGCCCTTGAAGGTGGAGCCGTCGCCCCAAATGTTCACATCGTCTGCCTTCATTGCCGAAACCAGCATGGTGCCGGTGACCGCGCGTCCCAGCGGCGTGGTGTTGAAGTAGGTGGCGCCGGCGGTGGTGATGTGAAACGCACCCGCCTGCAGGGCCGCGATGCCTTCATGGGCCAGTTGGGCGCGGCAGTCGATCAGGCGGGCCAGCACCGCGCCGTACTCCATCGCTTTGCGGGGGATGGCCTCGTAGTCCGGCTCATCGGGTTGACCCAGGTTGGCGGTGTAGGCGTAGGGCAGGGCACCTTTGAGCTTCATCCAGTGCAGGGCCGCCGAAGTGTCCAGGCCGCCAGAAAAGGCGATGCCGACCTTCTGGCCGGCGGGGATGGATTGCAGGATGTTGGGCATGGGAGCACAGGCGCTGCGGCGCCGGAAGTGGTGGGGGCCCTGCGCACCCAGCGGTGAGAGGGCCATCGTTAACCCGCTATTGTCGCTCGGGCGGATTGGGTATACCCGGTGCCTTCCCAACCCGGGCTGTTTCTCCCATGTCCACGCCTGATCTGCCCCCTGGCGCCCCCGGGCGACCCGAATCGTCGAGCGGCGCACAGCCGCCACCGCACTGGGCCCACTGGCCCCGGCGGCTGCCCAAGTCCATCACCATTCCGCAGACCTCGCTCTGGTTCAATCTGGAGGTGGCCGCACTGCGGTATCCGGACAAGGCGGCCACTTTGTTTCTCGGGCGTGCGCTGGACTATGGAGAGCTTCGTCGGCAGGCCCTTTGCCTGGCGGCTTGGCTGGGCCGGGTCGGTGTGAAGGCGGGCGATCGGGTGGCCCTGTTCATGCAGAACTGCCCGCAGTTTCTGGTCGCCTTCTACGGGGTACAGGCGGCAGGTGCCGTCGTGGTTCCAGTCAACCCCATGAACCGGGCCGACGAGTTCGGTCACTACATCGTCGACCCCGAGACCCGCGTGGTGATCTGTGCAGCGGATCTGGCCGGCGTTGTCCAACAGGCCCAGGCCGCGCTGGACCCCCAACAGCGTGCCCCGCACGTGCTGTTGGTGCACTATGGCGACGCCCTGCCCAGGGACTGCCCGGCTGAACTGGGCGTGCCTGAGGCGCTGTGGCAGTCGCTCACGCGAGAGTGCCCCGCGCCCCCCGACGTCGCGGGCGTGGCGGTCGAGCGCTGGAGGGACGCGCTGGCCTGCGAGCCCTTGCCGGCTGCCGTTGATCGTTCGCCTGATGATCTGGCGCTCTTGCCCTACACCTCGGGCACCACCGGGCTGCCCAAGGGATGCATGCACACCCATCGAACCCTGATGGCCAATGCCTGTGCGAGCTTTGTTCAAACCCAGGCGGACACGCGATCGCTGGCGGTTGTCCCGATGTTCCACATCACCGGCATGTTGTACGGGGTGCTCAGCCCCGTCTTTGTCGGGGCCACCACGGTCATCATGCCCCGCTGGGATCGCGAGCTCGCCGGGCGACTCATCTCTCGCTTCAAGGTCACGGTGTGGGTGTGCATTCCCACCATGATCATCGACTTGTTCGGCAGTCCGAACTACCGGCAGTTCGACCTGTCGAGCCTGCAGGTGCTGGCCGGCGGTGGCGCCGCGATGCCCCAGGCGGTCGCGCAGCGGCTCATGGATGAATTCGGTATCGCATTTGCAGAGGGTTACGGGCTGACTGAAACCGCGGCGCCGAGCCACTCCAATCCACCCGATCGACCCAAGCTTCAGTGCCTGGGGATCCCGATCTTTGGGGTGGACTCCAGGGTGATCGATCCGCAGACCCTTCAGGAGCTCCCCGATGGCGAAGTGGGTGAGATCGTGACGCACGGCCCCATGGTCTTCAAGGGGTATTGGAAGCACCCACAGGCCACGGCTGAGGCCTTCATCGACATCGGCGGCAAGTCCTTCTTCCGAACCGGCGATCTGGGTCGGCGAGACGAAGAGGGCTATTTCTTCATCGCCGACCGCCTCAAGCGCATGATCAACGCCAGCGGCTACAAGGTTTGGCCCAGTGAAGTGGAGTTGCTGCTGTACAAGTGCCCTTGGATCCAGGAGGCCTGCATCATCTCTTCACGGGACAGCTACCGCGGGGAAACCGTGAAGGCGATCGTCGTGCTCCGTGCCGATGCCCGGGGGCGCGTGTGCGAGCAACAGATCATCGACTGGGCCCGTGAGCACATGGCTGCGTACAAGGCCCCCAGACTCGTGAGCTTTGTGGACGCCTTGCCCAAGAGCGGATCGGGCAAGGTGATGTGGCGCCTGCTGCAGGAAGAAGAGAACCGGCGCCCAGACCAGGGGGCTGCCGGCCCAGCTCCAAAACTGTCGTAACCTGCGGGTCTCATCCATTCCAACAAACCCTGTTTCACTTCAACATGGCTGTCATTCATTCCCAAGGGGCCCGGCGCCCTGGCCTTCCATCGACGATCGCATCGGCGTTATTGCTGGTGGTGGGTTCCTTGGCTTGTGCGCAGTCCACGGCTCCTGCCGCGACGACGGCTGCCAAACCCGCTGCGGCCACAGCACCCAAACCGGTTTCCGGTTCGGCTCCCGCCAAGCCGGCGGCTGCAGCGGCTGCACCGCGCCCCGCAGCAACACCCCAAGGTGGGCTGGCCAGCGGTGAGCGTTTGATGACGCGGGACGAACTGCGGGTGTGTCTCAAGCGCAGCGATGATCTCGTGGCACGCCGGGACGAATTGGAGCGAATCGAGCCGACCTTCGAGTCGGAGAGAAAAATCCTGGAAGTCGAAGGCGAAGGCTTGTCCAAGGAGAAGGAAACGCTTCGGCAGTACACCGAGCAGCGCCAGAACGAGTTCAAGGCGCGTGCGGATGCGCTGACCACCCGGGTCAACACATTCCGAGAGCGCACGGCTGCCGATGGGTCGGGCAGGGGCCGCGTTCAGAGCCGGTCCGAATTGGCCGAGATTGAGCGGGAGCGGGTGTCGCTCGAGACCGACATCAAGGCGCTGAATGCCGACCGTGATGTGTTGATCAAGGACCTTGAGAAGCGGACACAGGAATACAACCTTCGGGTGGAGGGACGGGATGGCCGCGCCGCTGCTTGGCGCGAAAAGGTTCGCCAGCACAAAGAAGCGGTGACCCGCCACGAATCAGAAGGCGATCTCTGGCGCAAGGAGTGCGGCAATCGGCCCTACCGCGAAGACGATGAGCGTGCCATCCGCAGTGGGAAGTGATGCCTTCATGACTGCGATTCACTCCAGCAATCCCCTCTTGCAGGCATGGGACACCCCTCATGGTTTGCCGCCCTTTGACCGCATACGGCCCGAGCATTTCGAGCCGGCATTCGAGCTCGCCATGCGCGAGCAGCGGCAGGAGATCGATTCGATTGCCGACTCGCGCCAGACGCCTGCGTTTGGGAATACGGTGGCGGCTTTCGACGCATCGGGGCGACTCTTGGCGCGCCTAGAGGGCGTCTTCCACAACCTGTGCGCCTCGGAAACCTCGCCCGAACTGCAGGCCGTACAGCGGCGACTGGCGCAGCCATTGGCAGCCCACAACAATGCGGTCTACATGCATGCGGGTGTGTTTTCACGAATCCAGCACCTGTACGAGCGGCGTGGTGACCTCGGATTGGATAGCGAGTCCCTGCGACTGCTGGAGCGGGTGCACCTGGATTTCATTCGGGCTGGTGCCCGCTTGCAAGGAGGGGCGCAGCAGCGTTATGCGCAGGTGATGGAGCGCTTGGCCGACCTGCATACCCAGTTCGGGCAGAACGTGCTGGCTGACGAGTCTGCCTTCACCTTGCCCTTGGAGGGCGAGGCCGAGCTGGCGGGTTTGCCGACTTTCCTTCGCGATGCCGCGGCTGACGCGGCTCGTGTGCGGGGACTCAAAGGACATGTCATCACGCTGTCGCGCTCACTGATCGTGCCATTCCTGACCTTCAGCGAACGGCGCGATCTTCGCGAGCAGGCGTGGCGGGCCTGGACTTCACGCGGCGAGCACTCAGGGCCAACTGACAACCGGGCGATCGTTCGCGAGATCCTGGCGCTTCGGGCTGAGCAGGCAGCGCTGCACGGTCACCACTGTTATGCCGATTTCGCGCTGGAAGACACGATGGCGCAGCGGCAGTCTGCGGTGATGGCCTTGTTGACGACGGTGTGGGAGAAGGCCTTGCCCGCGGTTGAGGCAGAGCGGGCGCAACTGCAGTCGCTCAAGGCGACCCTGGGGCAGGGGGGTGAAGTTGAAGCCTGGGATTGGCGCTACTGGGCTGAGAAGGTGCGGCAAAGCACCTACGCCATCGATGATGCGCAAGTCAAACCCTATTTTTCGCTGGACCGGATGGTGGAGGCGGCCTTCGACTGCGCGCGCCGCCTCTTCGGCGTTCACTTTCGGCATCGACCGGACCTGCTGCTGTACCACCCGGATGTCAAGGGCTATGAAGTCACCCGGGCCGATGGAAGCCTGGTTGGCCTGTTCCTGCACGACAACTTTGCGCGCCCCTCCAAACGCAGCGGTGCGTGGATGAGCGCCTACCGCATGCAGTCGGGCCTGCCCGATGGGCGCGGCATGGACCGCACCTTGCCCATCATCGTGAACAACAACAACTTCGCCAAAGCACCTGCAGGCCAGCCCACACTGCTGAGCTTTGACGATGTCCGGACCTTGTTCCATGAATTTGGGCATGGCTTGCACGGACTGTTGTCCGATGTCCGCTACGAGCGACTCTCGGGAACGCAGGTGCTGCGCGATTTCGTGGAACTGCCGTCGCAACTCTTCGAGCACTGGATGAGCCAGCCGGAGGTGCTCCAGGCGCACGCCCGCCATGTCGAGACCGGAGAACCCATCCCGCGCGCGCTGATCGACAAGTTGCAGGACGCACGCAACTTCTGTCAAGGCTACGAGACCATCCGCTACACGGCCAGCGCCCTGACCGACATGGCGGTCCACGGCCTGGGCGCAGCCGACTTGCCCGATGATGTGGTGGCCTTTGAGGCCGACGTGCTCCAGCGTCAGCACTTGCCGGCGGGAGTGGGGTTGAATCACCGGTTCACCCACTTCCAGCACCTGTTCTCCGGCTCATCCTATGCCGCTGGGTACTATGTCTATCTCTGGGCCGAAGTGTTGGACTGCGATGCCTTCGAGGCCTTCAAGGAGGCGGGCGATGCCTTTGATCCCGCCACTGCCGAGCGTCTGCTTCGCTGCATCTACTCCGCCGGCAACCGGGTGGAGCCCGGGCAGACGTACCGTGAATTTCGGGGACGCGATGCGCGGGTCGAACCGATGCTGCGAGACCGCGGTCTGATGCCGGAAATCGTCTGAACGCCCTCTTGCCCTCCACTTCGTGTGGCGCAGCCCTGAAGCGCCGCGCCTGGCCACCCCAACCGCTCATGGGAGAAACGTCATGTTCCGAACGGCCATTGCCGGCAGCCTGCCCAAGCCCTCGTGGTTGGCTGAGACCCACAAGCTGTGGCCTCAGTGGCGCGCCCAGGGCGATGAGCTGGCCCAGGCCAAGCTCGATGCCACCCGTTTGTGGATCAAAGCCCAGGAGGATGCCGGCTTGGACGTGATCGGTGATGGTGAGCAGTCGCGCCAGCACTTTGTTCATGGTTTTCTTGAGCAGGTCGAAGGGATTGACTTCGACCACAAGGTGGAGATGGGCATCCGCAATGACCGCTACAAGGCGATGGTGCCGCAGGTGGTCGCTCCACTGCGTTTGAGGGGTCGCGTGCATGCGGCGGAGGCCCGGTTCCTGCGCTCGCAAACCCGTCGGCAGATCAAGTTCACCTTACCAGGCCCGATGACCATCGTCGACACCGTGGCGGACCGTCATTACGGCGACCGGGTGAAGATGGCCATGGCCTTTGCTGATTTGCTGAACCAGGAGGCACGGGCCCTGCAGGCCGATGGCGTGGACATCGTGCAGTTCGATGAGCCCGCATTCAACGTCTACATGGCCGAGGCAGCCGAGTGGGGGGTCAAGGCGCTGGAGCGTGCGGCCGCGGGGCTGACCTGCAAGACCGCGGTCCACATCTGCTACGGCTACGGGATTCAAGCCAATATCGATTGGAAGAAGGGGCTCGGACACGAATGGCGGCAGTACGAATTGGTATTCCCCGCGCTTGCCGCCAGCACGATCGATCAGGTGAGCCTGGAATGCATCCATTCCCATGTGCCCCCGGAGCTGATGGCCTTGTTGGAAGGCAAGGAGGTGATGGTTGGGGTGATCGACGTGGCCAGCGATCAAGTGGAAACCGCTGAAGAAGTGGCGGCCACCATCGGGCGGGCGCTTCGATACGTCCCACCGCACCGCCTGATCGCCTGCACCAACTGCGGCATGGCACCCATGGACCGCGCCGTGGCGGAAGCCAAGCTCCGTGCTTTGGTGGAAGGGGCCGCTCTGGCCGCTCGTCGTGGCGGCCAGGCTCCAGGGTCAGCATCGGGCTGACCGGGCCCGTCAAAACGGAACGGGCGACTGGCAACACAGGGGCTCGCCGGTGATGGGGTGCAAGAGCGTCAGTTCGAAGGCGTGCAGCATGAGCCGCTCTGAGATTTCGGCGGTTGGGGACGGGCCAGGCCTTCCGTAGAAGCGGTCGCCCACGATGGCATGACCGATGGCGCTGAGGTGCACGCGCAGCTGATGCGACCGACCGGTCAAGGGATGCAGCCGCACGCGTTCCCAAGCGGCCTGGGTGGCACTCAAGCCGGGGTCGGGGAGGCGCTCATACCGCGTGGTCGACGGCTTGCCGCGCTGGACATCGACCCGCTGCCGTGGTCGATGGGGCCAATCCAAGCGAAGCGGGAGTTGGATCAAGCCCCGGTCGGACGGTGGACGCCCCCAGACCAGGGCTTCGTAGGTCTTGCCCACGGTACGGGATTCGAACTGACGCCCAAGGCTGGCCGCCGCTTCCTGGGTTCGGGCGTAGACGATCAGGCCCGACGTGTCCATGTCCAGTCGGTGCACCACCCATAGCGGCCCGAACACGGCCTGAAGGCGCAGCTGGGCACTGTCATGGTGGATGGGAAGGCGACCAGGCACCGACAGCAGGCCGGATGGCTTGTCCACCACCAGCAGGCAGTCATCCGCATGGTGCACCGCCGGAAGGCCCGGCGGTGGTTGATAGAGCAGGGTGGCCGGATGTGCCATTCCGCCATCCTATGCGCTGGTGCACGAGAGGACGGCGTGGGTTTTCAGTGGCCTTGATCGGACATTGCCCTGTGCCCCCAAGGCCCTTGGCTGTCTGGTCCACAATGTCGGGTTGGCGTCTTCATGGGAAGGCGCCATGCGGGTTCACCGATCCATGCTGGGCTGATGTGGTCCGGGCACCTTCGCTGGTGACTCGGCGCGCTGCCCCCAACTGCCCGTACACCCCTCGGGCCTTATTCGATGACGACGATTCCCTTTTCGCTGAAGGCTTCGGCCCTGTGTGCCCTGCTGTTCGCAGCCAGTTTCTCCGCTCGGGCGCAATCCACTCCATCGCCCTCGTCTGAAAGCCCGCCGGCGCGCCCTCCGGCTGCAGCCGGTGCGACCCAGCGGGTTGACGTGAACAGCGGGCGTCCTTCCGACCAGCAGGAGCGTCGCAACGCGACCGCCTCCAAGATCGTGATCGGTCGCCAGGAGCTTGAACAATTCGGCGATGCCAATACCTTGGAGATCCTGCGCCGCTTGCCGGGCATCACCATGCCCGGTGCGCCGGGTCGTGGCGGTCCTCCCCGCATGCGGGGTCTGGGTGCGGGATACACGCAGATCCTGATGGATGGCGAGCGTGTGCCCCCCGGCTTTTCGCTGGAAAACGTGGCGCCGGACCAGATCGAGCGTATCGAGATTCTGCGAGCCCCCACGGCCGAGACCGGTGCACGGGCCATCGGCGGCACCATCAACATCGTCATGCGTGAAGGCTATCGCCGGCGCCTGAATGATCTGCGGCTGGGCCTCGGGCACGAGCGTGGTCAATGGCAGCCGGGTGTCTCTTGGACGCGCAACGACACGGTGGGTGAGCGTTGGATCTACAACCTCACCGCCACAGCCTTCAAGCGCAACACCGACGACCGCAACATGGTGCAGACGGAAGCCCTCGACCTGTCGACGGGCCAGACCCTGCTGGCCCAACAGGAGACGGCCCGTGCCCTGAGCCAACGGGAAGGGTTCAACGTCAACGGCCGGCTGCAATGGCGCGGTGACCGGGGTGACTCCGCCTTGCTCATGCCGATGTTCATCCGGTCCTCGGGTACCACCGAGCGCACCAGCTCCCTCACGCAGACCTTGGGCATTGCGCCCGCGCCGTATGCGAGCAGCACCGCCGACAGCAGCGGCCTCTTCGAGCTGGCCCGCATCGGTGCCAACATCAACCTGCGCTTCGGTGACACGCGCACCGAATGGCGTGCGAGCGCGAACCGCAACCGCTTTGACAACGACACGCTGCGCCGAGAGTTCGCTGCCGGCGCCACCAATCCGTCGCGCGTGCTCGACGACGAAGCGGCTGTCACGGATCGGGGCGCATCGCTGAACTTCAAGGCCACTCGCCTGTTGGAGAACCAGCACAGCTTGGTCGGTGGCTTTGAAGTCGAGCAAAACCGGCGGGATGAAGCACGGACGACGCTGCAGAACGGCCTGCCCCTTCTGGCCGACTTCGGAGACAACGTCTCGGCGCGCTCCCAGCGGGTGGCCACCTACATCCAGGATGAGTGGTCGTTCAATCCGCAATGGTCGGCCTATGCCGGTCTGCGCTGGGAGGGCATCTCAACCGAGGGTGACAATGGCATTTCGAGCAACCGCAACCGCAGCAGCGTTTGGACCCCGCTGCTGCACACGGTGTGGAAGTTCGACCCCAAGAGCCGCGATCAGATTCGGGTGAGCCTCACCCGCAGCTACAAGTCGCCGACCTTGCAGAATCTGATCGCGCGCCCCTCCTTGAATTCGCGCCTGCCGGCCCCGGGGACGAATTCCGCCACGCAGGCCGATCGGGCCGGCAACCCCGACCTCCGGCCCGAGTTGGCCACGGGCATCGATGTGGCCTTCGAGCGGTACCTCGGCAACGGCGGCATCATCAGCGCCAACCTGTTCCATCGTGAGCTCAAAGACTACATCCGGAACGTGACCGCATTGGAAAGCGTGCCCTGGGCGGCCGTGCCCCGTTGGGTCTCTCGCCCGCAAAACGTGGGGGGGGCCTACACGCAAGGTGTCGAACTCGAGGCCAAGTTCCGGCTCAGTGATGTCATCGCGACGGCGCCGCGCATCGATGTACGAAGCAACCTCAGCGTGTTCAATTCCAAGGTGGACGGCGTACCGGGTCCCCATGCGCGCCTGGACGAACAGCCCCGTGGCACGCTGAATCTGGGTGGTGACTACCGTGTGCCGGGGCTTCCGCTGAACATCGGCAGCAGCGTGAACCTCACCCCGGGCTACGACACCCGGATCAACGAGACCCAGTTCCGAGAGGTGGGTCTCAAGCGGGTGTGGGATGCCTACGCCACCGTCAATGTCAACCCGCACACCTTGCTCCGCTTGACGGTCAGCAACTTCATGGTGCGTGATTACGTGACGGGCAGCGCCGTCATCACCGACAATCTGAAGGAAACGGGTCGCTTGGTGGAGCGCACGCCGATGAACCTGCGCGTGGGTTTGGAATTCAAGCTCTAAGGGGATGAAGCGCCCCCCTGCCTCCCTGCTTGAAGGCCACGCGCGCCATGCTGACTTTTTTTGAGCGCCGGGTCGACCCTTACCCTGCCGGGGATCCCGAGACTCCTCCGGTGGGTTTCGGCGCCTTTCTGTGGGCGGCCACCCAAGGAATGCGCCCCCTCATCCTGGGCATGACGGTCTGCACCGCGTGCATTGGCGTATTCGAGGCCCTGCTGTTTGCCATGCTGGGCAACGTCGTGGATTGGTTGACCCAGACGCCGGTCGATTCACTCTGGGACCAACAGCGGGCCAACATCCTGCTCCTGGGTTCGATTCTGTTGGCCAGCCCTTTGTTGGTGGGGCTTCAGACGCTGATCAAGCACCAGGCGCTGGCCGGTAATTTCCCGATGCGGTTGCGCTGGGTGTTTCACCGCCACATGCTGGGCCAGAGTCTGGCCTTCTACCAGGACGAGTTCGCCGGACGGGTGGCCACCAAGGTGATGCAGACGGCTCTGGCGGTACGCGACACCTGGATGATCGTGGCCGATATCCTGGTCTTTGTCGGTATCTACTTCATCACCATGGTGGCGGTGGTCGGGGCCTTCGATGCCTGGGTGCTGGTGCCCTTCCTGTCGTGGTTGCTGCTCTACATCCTCGCCTTGCGGTGGTTTGTCCCGCGACTGGGTCGCGTGGCGCGTGAACAGGCCGATGCCCGTTCGCTGATGGTGGGTCGCATCACCGACGCGTACACCAATATCGCCACCGTCAAGCTGTTCAGCCATGGCCGGCGGGAAGCGGCCTTTGCCAAAGGGGCCATGCAGGAATTCATGGTGTCGGTGCACGGCCAGATGCGGCTGATCACGGGCGTGGAGATCACCAATCACATCCTGAGCATGGGGCTGATTGGCAGCACGGCCGGCGTGACGGTATGGCTGTGGACGCAAGGTCAGGTGGGCGTGGGGGCCGTGGCGGCCGCTACCGCCATGGCGCTGCGCCTGAACGGCATCTCGCACTGGATCATGTGGGAGTTTGCCGCGCTGTTCGAGCACATCGGTACCGTGCAGGACGGCATCACCACACTCAGTCGTGCGCCGACGGTGGTGGATGCGCCGGATGCTCAGCCTCTGAACGTTCAGCGCGGCAAGGTGGAGTTGCGTGATGTGGACTTTGCTTACGGCGCTGCGCCGGATGCGCCTTTGGTGCTGGAGCGTCTGAATCTGTGCATCGACCCGGGTGAGAAAATTGGTCTGGTCGGTCGCTCCGGTGCAGGCAAGAGCACCATCGTCAATCTGTTGTTGCGGTTTTACGATGTGCGCAGCGGCCAAGTCCTGATCGATGGCCAGGACATCAAGCGGGTCACCCAAGACAGCCTGCGCTCGCAGATCGGGATGGTCACTCAAGACACGTCGCTGCTGCACCGTTCGGTCCGGGAAAACATCCTCTACGGACGGCCCGATGCCGGTGATGAGGCCATGGTAGCGGCTGCTCAGCGGGCGCAGGCGCATGACTTTGTGCTTGGACTGACGGATCCCAAAGGCCGCTGCGGCTACGACGCACACGTGGGCGAGCGGGGCGTCAAGCTCTCGGGAGGGCAGCGGCAGCGGATCGCGATCGCACGCGTGATGCTCAAGGATGCGCCGATACTGCTGCTGGATGAAGCCACCAGCGCCTTGGATTCCGAGGTGGAAGTGGCCATCCAAGACAGCCTGTACCGACTCATGGAAGGCAAGACGGTGGTGGCCATCGCGCATCGGTTGTCGACGATCGCCGCGATGGACCGCCTCATCGTATTGGATAAAGGGAAGATCGTGGAGGAAGGGACCCACGCCGAACTGTTGGCGCGCCATGGCCTGTATGCGCGTCTGTGGGCTCACCAGAGTGGCGGCTTCCTGGGCGAAGAGGCCTGATCGGCTTCAAGCTGAGGCCAGCAGCGCCACACCCAGGGCCATCATCGCAGCGCCCGCCACCCGCCACCGCCTGTCTTGCTCGGCCAGCAGCTGCCCGCCCAGCCAGGCGGCCAAGAGCATGGATAGCTCGCGCGCCGGCGCCACATGACTGACCGGGGCCATCGTGAACGCAAACAAGACCAGCACATAGGCCGCGGGGCTGCAGGCGGCCACGACGAGCGCCGTCTTCCACTGGGCCGCCCAAACCCCTCGTGCGCGGTCGCGGTCGCGCCACACCAGAGGAAGGAGCCAAGGCAGGCGAAGCACATTGGCCCAATAGTCGTAGATCAGGGGCCAGAGCAGAGCCACCTTCATCGCGTATCCATCAACGACCGTGTAGCAGGCGATTGTGATGCCGGTCAGGCCGCCCCACAGAAGACCTCTGCGCAGGCGCGCGCGTTCCTCATCGGACCATTCGCGTCGCCCCCATCCTGGTCCGCCGGCAAGCAACCAGACCCCCACGCTGACGCCCAGCACACCGGCTGCACTCGCCAACCCGAGGCTCTCGTCGAGCCAAATGGCAGCACCCAATGCCGTCAAGAGTGGGCCCGTGCCGCGGGCCGTGGGGTAGACCACGGTGAGGTCTGCCTCGCGGTAGCCCTTGAGCAGGGCCAGGAAGTACAGGACATGGATGAATCCGGAGACCACCACCAAGGCCCAGTCCTGGACGGTCCACCGGACCAGTTCCTGCGGCCCCCAGACGATCATCACCGGCGACCAGAGCAGGGTGATCAGGACGACCACCAGGAACAGGAAGTGGTGGTCACCACCCGACCGTTTGGCCGCGAGGTTCCAGACCGCGTGCAGCAAGGCAGCCAGCAGCACCAGCGTCAGCGCCAGGAGGGACATGGGCCGATTGTGACCCCGACCCTTGATCGTGGAGGGACTCTCATGCCAGCCCCATCCGCGGAGCGGGCCGCCAGGGCCGACAATAGGGGATTGGCCACCAACGCCCGCGATGGACATTCAACACCCAGCAGCACCCTTGACCGCAGACCGCCCCGCCTCACCGAGGCCGGACAGCGCTGCGCTGCGCAAGTCTGCCGGGCAGGCCCAGGGCAAGCCCAAGGCGCTCACCGCCTACCGACCCTATTGGGCCAAGCGGTTCGGGACTGCGCCGCTCCTGCCCATGAGCCGCGCCGAAATGGATCAACTGGGATGGGACTCCTGCGACGTCATCATCGTCACCGGTGATGCCTATGTCGACCACCCCAGCTTCGGCATGGCCGTCATCGGTCGGACCCTGGAGGCCCAGGGCTTTCGGGTGGGCATCATCGCGCAGCCGGACTGGAACAGTGCCGAACCCTTCAAGGCACTCGGACGGCCGAATCTCTATTTCGGAGTGGCCGCCGGCAATATGGACTCGATGATCAACCACTACACGGCTGATCGGAAGGTGCGCAACGACGACGCCTACACGCCCGGTGGTGTGGCGGGCAAGCGGCCCGACCGCGCCACCCTGGTCTACACCCAGCGATGCAGGGAGGCCTTCAAGGACGTACCGGTGATCATCGGCGGCATCGAGGCCAGCCTTCGACGGATCGCGCACTACGACTACTGGCAGGACAAAGTGCGCCGCTCTGTGTTGGTCGACAGCAAGGCTGATCTGTTGGTGTACGGCAATGCGGAGCGGGCCATCGTGGAGGTCAGCCATCGACTGGCACGCAAGCAGCCGATCGAGTCGATCACCGATGTGCGGGGCACGGCCTTCATGCGCAAGCCCGATGACCCACAGTTGCACGGCTGGTTCGAGATCGATTCCACCGAGGTGGATCGTCCCGGCAAGATCGAAGAATTGCTCAATCCTTATCTGGGCATGGAGGAAAACGCCAGGGCCAATGGTGAATCTTGCCAAGCCGCTGAAGCCGGAAAGGCGACCGAAGCCCAGGCGCCGGCATCCAACCCGGCCCTCGGATCCCAAGGCCTGGGGGCGTCTGAACAACCAATCCGGCTTGTGCGGCGTCCCCTGCTCAAATCCGACAGCCGTGCCCTGGTCACCCCGCGCGACCGCTCGGTGATTCGCCTGCCGGCCTATGAACAGGTGAAGTCCGATCCGGTGCTTTATGCCCACGCCAGCCGGGTGTTGCACCTGGAAACCAATCCGGGGAACGCCCGTGCCCTGGTGCAGCGCCATGGGGATGGCGCCACCGCCCGCGAGGTGTGGATCAATCCGCCGCCCATACCGCTGACCACAGCCGAGATGGACCATGTTTTCGATCTCCCCTACGCGCGCAGCCCCCATCCGGTCTACGCCGATGAAAACGGGAGCCACGACCACGGCACCAAGATCCCCGCATGGGAGATGATCCGTTTCAGCGTGAACATCATGCGTGGCTGTTTTGGCGGCTGTACCTTTTGCTCGATCACCGAGCATGAGGGACGCATCATCCAGAGCCGCAGCGAAGATTCCATCATCCGGGAGATCGAGGACATCCGGGACAAGGTCAAGGGCTTTACCGGCGTGGTCAGCGATCTCGGTGGCCCCACGGCCAATATGTACCGCATCGGTTGCAAGAGCCCGGAGATCGAGGCGGCCTGCCGCAAACCCAGTTGCGTGTACCCGGGCATCTGTTCCAACCTCAACACCGACCACGGCCCGCTGATCAAGCTCTACCGGCGGGCACGCGCGCTCAAGGGCGTGAAGAAGATCCTGATCGGTTCGGGTCTGCGTTATGACTTGGCGGTGGAGTCGCCGGAGTACGTGAAGGAGTTGGTCACGCACCACGTGGGCGGCTACCTGAAGATTGCACCTGAACATACCGAGGGCGGACCGCTGTCGAAGATGATGAAGCCCGGCATCGGCTCCTACGATCGCTTCAAGCGGCTGTTCGACCAGTTCAGTGCCGAAGCGGGCAAGCAGCAGTTCCTTATTCCCTATTTCATCGCGGCCCATCCGGGCACCACCGATGAGGACATGATGAATCTGGCACTTTGGCTGAAGAAGAACGGCTTTCGTGCCGACCAAGTGCAAACCTTCTATCCGAGTCCGATGGCCACGGCCACGGCGATGTACCACACCCTCCGAAACCCTCTGAAGGGCATCACGCGTGATGAAGCGCGCGCTGAGAAGGTGGACATCGTTCGCGGCGAGAAGCGCCGCCGCCTGCACAAGGCCTTCCTGCGCTACCACGATGCCAATCATTGGCCCCTGCTTCGAGATGCGCTCAAGGCCATGGGCCGCGCGGACCTGATCGGCAACGGCAAGCATCATCTGGTCCCGACCTGGCAGCCACAGACCGATGGCAGCTATCAAAGCGCACGGCGCAAGAACAGCACGCCCACAGGGGCGCGCACGTCCACGGTGACCCAGGGACGCATGCTCACTCAGCACACGGGGCTGCCGCCGCGAGAAACCGGCACGCCGCCGCCCGCAGCCCGCCCCTCACGCGACAGCCGCGACAACCGCAAACCACGCAGTACGGGCAGTCCCGCCGCCCCGCGCGCGCCGCGCAAGGGGCCTCATTCGCGCTGAAGTCAGGCGCTCCTCCACTCAGGAAGGCCGACATGAAATGGCTGAGATACGCCCACGATGGGCAAGTTGGTTTTGGTGTGCTCGATGGTGATCGGGTGTTCGGCTACACGGGTGAGCTGTTCGGTGACAAGGCGCCGTCGGGCCTGTCCTGGGACGTGTCGGCCGTCCACCTGTTGGCACCCTGTGAACCCCGAACCGTCGTGGGCTTGTGGAACAACTTTCACGCGCTGGCAGCCAAGAACGGGTGGACCCCACCCGCCGAGCCGCTGTATTTCCTCAAGGCGCCGGGCAGTCTGGCGGGACCCGGGAGCACGACGCCTGCGGCCGCTGATTCGGTTGGGCGCATTGCCTATGAAGGCGAACTCGCAATCGTGATCGGACGCCTCACCCACCAAGTCGCCGTCGAGCATGCCGCGCAGCACATCGCGGGCTACACCTGTGCCAACGACATCACGGCCATCGAGGTGCTCAACCGTGATGCCAGCTTCGCCCAGTGGACCCGCGCAAAGGGCCTGCCAGGCTTCGGTGTCTTCGGGCCGGTCATCGAAACCGAATTCGACCTTGCGCAGGCCACACTCCGCACGCGGGTGGGTGGCCGTGAGCGCCAAAACTACGCCTTGGCCGACATGATCATGCCGCCGGCTGAATTGGTGAGCCGAATCTCCCAGGATCTCGTGCTGCAGCCGGGTGACCTGATCCTGTGCGGCACATCATTGGGCGTGCTCCCGATGAAGCCCGGCAGCGATGTGGAGGTGGAGATCGACGGAATCGGTGTCTTGAAGCACCGATACGGCTGATCAGGGTCGGTCCGCCCAGACGGGGGCGTTCATGAGCGCTTCGATCTCGGTCTGTGTCGTGTAGCACGGGACCGAGATGCGAACGAAGGTCTGCCCTGCATGCTGCGTGACGGGCACCTCGATCCGGTTCTCCTGGAAGAGACGGCGTCTGAGCGCCTCGGCATCCTGATGGGGAACAGGAATGGCGACCATTTGGCCCAGGTCACTGTCGCGGGCGATGGCGTCCAGTCCCCAGCGCGCTCGAAGGGTGTGCAGGGCGCCCAAGGCCTGCGCGCGACAGCGGGTACGAACGGCGGATCCGTTGTGCCGCTGCTGGAACTCGATGGCCGCCGGTAGCGCCAGCCATGCCGACAGGTCCCGCGTCCCCTGCCACTGCAGGCGCCGCTGCAGGGTGCCACTGCCGGTGTAGGCATCGAATCCGCTGTGACCCCCGAGCCCCTCTGCCACATAGCCCCAACTCACCACCGGGGCCTGCAACAGCGCGTGGTGCTCCGGCCTGGCGTACAGGAAGGCGCTGCCCTTGGGGCCGCACATCCACTTGTGCCCATTGCCCGTGTAGAAATCAGCGCCCAGTGCCTCGAGATGGAGATCGATCTGCCCCGGCGCATGTGCACCATCGATCAAGGTCAGGATGCCGCGTGAGCGAGCGGCCTCACAGATGTCCCGAATCGGAAAGATCAGGGCGGTGGTGGAGGTAATGTGGCTGAGGAACATGAGCTTTGTCCGCGGTGTCACGGCCGCCAGGAGCCGACTGGCGAATTCGGAAGCGGCAAAGGGCAGGGGGATCTCCACCCGGCGGTAGACCGCTCCGGTCCGCTCGCACACCCAGCGCCAGGTGGCATCGCAGGCGCCGTACTCGTGGTCGGTGGTGAGGACTTCGTCGCCCGGCTGCAGGTTCAAGGAACGGGCCACGGTGTTGACACCGGTTGTCGCATTGGGGACAAAGGCCAAGTCATCCGGCGTAGCACCCAAATAGGCACCCAGCGCAGCGCGCGCACCGGCCAGCAACTCACCGGACCGCCGTCCGAGGAACTCCACTGGATTGGCCTCCATCTCCGCTTGCCAGCGTTGCTGAGCCTGGAGGACTTCACGCGGTGTGGCGCCGAAGGATCCGTGGTTCAGAAAGATGACTGCAGGGTCCAGCAGGAAGTGTTCTCGCATCACGCGATCCTGAACGATCAGCCTTTACCGCGCGAGTCCTTCAGACCGGTGATGCGGTTGAAGACCGGACGAGCGCTTTGATGATCTTGTCGGTCCGTGACGAAGTAGCCATGCCGCTCAAATTGGAAGTGCTGGTCCTGACCGACCGCCGCGAGCGACGGCTCCACAAATCCCTGCACCACCCGGCGGCTGTTGGGATGGAGCACTTCCTGGGGATCACGGCCGCCTGCATCGGGTTGCTCCTCGGTGAACAGGCGCTCAAAGAGTCTGAACTCGGTGGCCACTGCCTCCTGGCAGCCCACCCAGGTCACGACTCCCTTGACCTTGACGCTGTCGGCTCCGGGCGTGCCGCTCTTGGTGTCGGGAATCAGTCTTGCCAGCACGTGGCCGATGGTGCCCGACGGATCGCGCTCATACCCGGTGCACTCCACCACGTACCCGTACTTCAGGCGCACCTTGTTTCCCGGCGTCTGAGCACCCGTTGCCTCTGCACGCGGTGGGAACAGGCGAAAGTACCCCTTGGGGGGATCCACCTCAAAGTCCTCGCGCTCGATCCACACCTCAGGCCCCAGCGTCATGCTGCGCTGCCCCAGGTCGGGCCGCTGGGGGTGGGCCGGCGCATGGCAGCCCTCGCGATGCGCCGCACTTCCGAACACATCAGCCCAGTTCGTGATCACCAGCTTCAGGGGGTCCAGTACCGCCATGGCGCGCGGCGCCTGGCCTTCGAGGTCATCCCGTAAGGCTATGTCCAGCACTTCGTAGTCCAACCAGGCGCTTGTCTTGCTGGCGCCGCTGTCCTCGGCCATCTTTCGGATCGAGGCCGGCGTGTAGCCGCGACGCCGCAAGCCGGCCAGCGTGGGCATGCGCGGGTCGTCCCAGCCGGCGACGATCTTTTCATCGACCAGCTGCTTGAGCTTGCGCTTGCTGGTGACGACATAGGTGAGATTCAAGCGACCAAACTCGTGCTGGTGCGGGAGTTTGAAGATGTTGGGCTCGCGGCCATCCAATGCATGGGCCATCAGCGGGGTGAATTGCTCGGGTTGCTGCAGCAGCAGATCGAAGAATGCAGGCAGATCACGAAGGACTGCATCGCGGTCCCGTTCCCAACGGACCAAGATGCCCCGCATCCGATGTTCGGCTTCGCTGGCAAACAGCTTGTCCATATGGTTATGGCAAGTCAAAGCGAATTCCTTAGCCGCTTCGATGCCTTGGGTGCGGATCTGCTCCACCAGGGCCTTGGCACGCGCGAACTGCGGTGTCCGCAGAATCGGCACGATGCGTTCGAGTGTCCAGTCATAGAACGGTCGCTGGTCTTCGAACTCCAGTGTGCAGATCGAGTGGGTGATGTTCTCCAGTGCATCCTCAATCGGATGCGCAAAGGTGTACATCGGGTAGATGCACCAGCGATTGCCCGTGTGGTGGTGGGTGGCGCGCTTGATGCGGTAGAGGGCCGGGTCTCGGAGGTTGATGTTGGGGCTGGCCATGTCAATCTTGGCGCGCAGCACCATGGCGCCGTCGGCGTGGCGACCCTCTCGCATCTCGCGAAAACGAGCCAGGTTCTCCTGCGGACTGCGGTTGCGAAATGGGCTGTCTCTTCCGGGTGTGGTGAAGTCGCCACGGTTGGCCTTCATCTGCTCCGGCGTTTGTTCGTCCACATAGGCGTGGCCGGTGGTGATCAGGTACTCCGCAGCCCGGTACATGAAGTCAAAATAGGAACTCGCGTAGTACAGGTGTGTGGTCTGGATCCCATTGACGTCCGATTCCCAGGACCAACCCAGCCACTTCACCATCTCGACGATGGCATCGACGTATTCCTGTTCTTCCTTTTCAGGGTTGGTGTCGTCGAAGCGCAGGTGGCAAACGCCACCGTAGTCGCGCGCCAGGCCGAAGTTCAGGCAGATGCTTTTGGCATGGCCGATGTGCAGATAGCCATTGGGCTCCGGCGGGAATCGCGTGCGGATGCGGGCCGCATCCAGTGGGCCCGCCGCGTGGTGCGCCCCATCTCCTGGTGTGCCGGCGAAATGCTGCCCGGCATAAGTGCCCTGCTGGAGATCGCGCTCAATGATGGCGCGTAGAAAATTCGAGGGCTTGGAGGCTTCGGGCTTGGCGTGGGCAGACATGCCACGATTCTATCGACGGGGGTATGCCGCCGGATCGCGCGAAGTCAAGGCGCAGACAGGTAGGTGTCGCGGTTGCGTTCAGCGCCTGCGGCCGCCACCCAGGATCGAGCCCAGTACCCCGCGCACGATCTCACGGCCCACGGCGGACCCGACGGATCGGATCGCGCTCTTGGCTGCTGTCTGCGCGAGCCCATCGCGGCGGCTGCCGCGCGGACCGGTGGAGCCGAACAGCAGGTCGGAGAGGCCGCCCAGCAAACCGCCCGCAGCCTCAGCGGGCAAACCCGCTACGGTCCGATCCGCGGTGGCCGTGGGTGTGCCGCCGCGCGGTTGCATGGCCTGGGCCGCTTCGGCACTGCCCGCGGCTCGGCCGCGCAACTTCTCATAGGCCGATTCACGGTCGACCGCCTGTTCATAAACGCCGGCGACCAGCGATCCCTGCAGCAAGGCCTGCCGCTGCTGGGGCGTGATGGGGCCGATCTGTCCGGCCGGTGGCAGGACATAGACCCGCTCAGTGATGCTGGGCCGGGCCTTCTCATCCAGCAGGCTCACCAGCGCTTCTCCGACACCCAGTTCGGTGATCGCCGCTTCCAAGTCCAGTGAAGGGTGGGGCCGCATGGTGGTGGCCGCTGATTTCACGGCCTTTTGGTCCCTGGGGCTGAAGGCCCGCAGCGCATGTTGCACCCGGTTGCCCAGCTGGCCCAGGACCGTCTCGGGGATGTCCAGGGGGTTCTGCGTCACAAAGTACACGCCCACCCCCTTGGACCGCACCAGACGGACCACCAACTCGATGCGTTCGACCAGTGCGTCAGGGGCATCCTTGAACAGGAGGTGCGCCTCATCGAAGAAGAAGACGAGTTTCGGCTTCTCGAGGTCGCCCACCTCGGGCAGCGTTTCAAAGAGCTCTGAGAGCATCCACAGCAGGAAGGTGCCGTACAGGCGTGGTGCGGCCATGAGCTTTTCTGCCGCCAGGATGTTCACCACGCCCTGGCCTTCCACGGTTTGCATCAGGTCGTGGATATCGAGCATCGGCTCACCGAAGAAACGATCGCCACCTTGTTGCTCCACCACCAGCAGCCCGCGTTGGATGGCGCCGATGCTGGCCGCGCTCACATTGCCGTACTCGGTGGTGTACTGCCGCGCGTTTTCTCCGACATGCGCCAGCATCGCGCGCAGGTCCTTGAGATCCAGCAGGGCCAGTCCCTCGTCGTCTGCGATCTTGAACACCAGATTCAGCACGCCGGTTTGCGTCTCGTTGAGTTCCAGCATGCGCGACAGCAGCAGCGGACCCATGTCGGAAATGGTGGCCCGCACAGGGTGGCCCTGCTCACCAAATACATCCCAGACCGCGGTGGGACAGGCATGGGGCCGCGGTGGCTCCAGCCCGCGGTCGGTCAGGATGGCCAAGAGCTTCGGCGAGGGCTTTCCCATCTGACTGATGCCGGTGAGATCGCCCTTCACATCGGCCATGAAGACGGGCACGCCGATGCGCGAGAAACTCTCGGCCATCTTCTGTAGGGTGATCGTCTTGCCCGTTCCGGTCGCACCCGTGACCAATCCATGGCGATTGGCCAGCGAAGGCAGCAGGTGGCAGTGGGTGGCACCGCTTTGGGCCAGCAGGATGGGTTCGGCCATGGGTCCTCTGCGTGAAGAGTGGGGGCGGCAGCCTCACCATGCCCGCGCTTCGAGCGCCTGCTGAGCCCGCCTAGAATCAGAGTCTAGCGAAATCATCAGGGTAGGAGCCTTCGGCATGGCCGGACATTCCAAATGGGCCAACATCCAGCACCGCAAGGGGCGCCAGGATGAAAAGCGCGGCAAGATCTGGACGCGCCTGACCCGTGAAATCATCGTGGCGGCGCGCTCCGGCGGCGGCGATGTGAACATGAACCCTCGGCTGCGCCTGGCCATCGACAAGGCCAAGGCTGCCAACATGCCGGCGGACAACATCAAGCGCAATGTCGACAAGGCCACCGGCAACCTGGAGGGCGTGACCTATGAGGAAATCCGGTACGAGGGCTATGGCATCGGTGGTGCGGCCATCATCGTCGACTGCATGACCGACAACCGGGTCCGCACTGTGGCCGAGGTGCGCCATGCCTTTTCGAAGTACGGTGGCAATCTCGGCACGGAAGGCTCGGTGGCTTTCCAGTTCAAACACTGCGGGCAGTTCGTTTTTGCGCCGGGCACCAGCGAGGACCGCGTCATGGAAGTGGCCTTGGACGCCGGTGCGGAGGACGTCATCACCGGTGACGATGGCGTCATTGAGGTGCTCACCGCGCCTGGCGACTTTGAGTCGGTCGGCAAGGCGCTGGAGGCGGCCGCGCTGAAGGCCGAGATCGCCGAGGTGACGATGCGCGCTGAAAACAGCGTCAGCCTCTCCGGCGATGAAGCCGTTCGCATGCAGAAACTGCTGGATGTGATCGAGGACCTGGACGACGTGCAAAACGTCTACCACAACGCCGAGATCGACGAATGAACATTCTGGTGATCGGTGGCGGTGGCCGCGAGCATGCCTTGGCGTGGAAGCTCGCTTGCAGCCCCAAGGCTCAGAAGGTGTTCGTGGCTCCCGGCAATGGTGGAACGGCCCTGGACGTGAACCTGACCAACATCCCCTACAACGGCATCACGGACATTCCCGAATTGGCCGAGTTCGCCCTGGCCCACAAGGTGGAGTTGACCGTGGTGGGTCCTGAGGCCCCCCTGGCCGCCGGGGTGGTCGACGAATTCCGTCGCCGCGGTCTTCGCATCTTCGGTCCGACCCGGGCTGCCGCACAGCTGGAAAGTTCCAAGGCCTTCGCCAAGGACTTCATGAAGCGCCATGGCATACCGACCGCTGAATACGAGACCTTCACCGATGCCGATGCCGCGCACGACTATGTGCGTGCCCGGGGCGCGCCCATCGTCGTCAAAGCCGATGGACTGGCCGCGGGCAAGGGTGTGGTGGTGGCCCTGTCCCTGGACGAGGCGCACCAGGCCATCGACTTGATGTTGCGGGACAAGCATCTGGGCGTCCAACACCCTGTGGGTGGGGCACGCGTGGTCATCGAGGAATTCCTGGCTGGCGAGGAGGCCAGTTTCATCGTGATGTGCGACGGGACCCATGTCCAGCCCATGGCCACCAGCCAGGACCACAAGCGCATCGGCGATGGCGACACCGGTCCCAACACCGGTGGCATGGGTGCGTACTCACCGGCGCCGGTGGTCACGCCCGATGTGCATGCCCGGGTGATGCGAGAGATCATCCTGCCCACCATCGAAGGCATGCGTGCCGATGGGATCCCGTTCACCGGCTTTCTCTACGCCGGTCTCATGATTGACGATCAAGGCAAGGCCAAGACGCTGGAATTCAACACGCGCATGGGCGACCCGGAGACCCAGCCCATCATGATGCGCCTCAAGAGCGACCTGGTGGATGTGATGCTGCATGCCACCAGTGGCGCCCTGGATGCTTCGTCCATGGACTGGAAGCGCCAGGTGGCGCTGGGCGTGGTGATGGCGGCACAGGGCTATCCCGATTCGCCTCGCAAGGGCGACATCATCACGGGACTGCCGCCGCTGAAGGCTGAAGCGGCGGTCTTCCATGCAGGAACGACGCGAGACGCCGATGGCACGCTGCGAACCAGCGGAGGACGGGTGCTGTGCGTCACGGCCCTCGGCGACTCGGTCAAGACTGCTCAGCAGCGGGCCTACGACCACCTTGATGGCATCCGATTTGAAGGCGCCCAATATCGGCGTGACATCGGCTGGCGTGCCTTGAGGCGCTGAATGCATCGCTTGTGAAAAGAAGTTCCCCATGAGCCTGACCCCGATTGCCGAGCGGACTGTCCACTTCCAGGGGAGCGCCCTGGCGATGCAGGTGCTGCGCCGTTTGGGGTGGACCTTGGATTTCAATGGGCTGCCCGCTCGACAGGGTGTGATGGTGGTGTATCCCCACACGTCGAATCTCGATTTCCCCATCGGCTTGCTGGCCAAGTGGGCCATGGGGCTGCCCGCGAACTTCTGGGGCAAGGACTCGCTCTTTCGCATCCCCATCTTTGGCGCCTGGCTGCGCTGGTTGGGCGGCGTACCGGTCGACCGTGCGGCGCCAGGTGGCTTGGTGGAGCAGGCGGCTGAGCACCTGCGCCAATGCCGCGCCAGCGATGCCTACGCCTGGCTGGTGGTGGCACCCGAGGGGACGCGCAAGCTGTGCCCCGGTTGGCGCAGCGGCTTTTATCGGGTCGCCCACCAGGCCGAAGTGCCCCTGGGCCTGGCCATCATCGACTTTGGTCGTCGGCACATCTCGGTCGCCCAGTTTGTCCGCTTGAGTGGCGATCCGACGGCCGACATGGCCCAGATTGCCGAGTTGATCGGTTCTCCCCGAGGCTATCGATCTGCGAATGCCTCGCCCGTGCGGATGGCCTGAGCCTTCAACCGGTCGCTTCGTCTTCAACCCCCATCGCAAACCGTTGCCTGTCCCGTATCCTCGACCATGACCGCCTCACTCGACACCACACCTGTCCGCCACTATCTGCTCGGACTGCAGGAAAGCATCATCTCGGCCCTGGAGGAGGAAGATGGCAATCCCTTCCTCCGCGATGCCTGGACGCGTCCTGCCGGTGAGCGTCTGCAGGGCGATGGTGTCTCGCGGCTGGTGGAGGAAGGCCATGTCTTCGAGCGCGGGGGCTGCAACTTCAGCCATGTCACCGGAGCGGCCATGCCCCCTTCGGCCACCCAACACCGACCCGAGCTGGCCGGGGCGCCCTTTGAGGCCATGGGGGTCTCCCTGGTCATCCACCCGCGCAACCCGCATGTGCCCACCGTGCACATGAATGTGCGGATGTTTGCTGCGCGCCCGCCGGGCCGTGAGGCGGTCGTGTGGTTCGGCGGTGGCATGGACCTCACGCCCTATTACGGACATGAGGAAGATGCCGTCCACTTCCACCGCACCTGCCAGACCGCGCTGGCGCCCTTCGGCCCTGACAAGTACCCGCGCTTCAAGCAATGGTGCGACGAATACTTCTTCCTCAAGCATCGGGGTGAGCCCCGCGGCATTGGAGGCGTCTTCTTCGACGACTTCGCCGATCTCGGCTTTGAAGGCAGCTTCGCGATGATGCGCGCGGTGGGCGATGCCTTCATCGAAGCCTATCGCCCCATCGTGCAACGGCGGCGTTCACTGCCCTATGGCGAACGGGAGCGGGACTTTCAGGCCTACCGACGGGGGCGTTATGTGGAATTCAATCTGGTGTTCGATCGCGGCACGCTCTTCGGGCTGCAGTCCGGCGGCCGAACCGAAAGCATCCTGATGTCCATGCCGCCGCTTGTGAAGTGGCGCTATGACTGGAAGCCGGAGCCGGGGACACCCGAGGCGCGGCTGTACACCGACTTTCTCCGGGCCCGTGATTGGGCGGCATGAGTTCACTGCGACAAGTGGCGCTGCTGGGGGGCAGCTTTGACCCTGTCCACCTGGGCCACATGGCGCTGGCGCAGAGCGCGTTGGCGCAGCTACCGGTGGATGAGTTGTGGTGGATCCCCACTGGACAGCCCTGGCAGAAGTCGAGGGTGCTGACCCCGGCAGAACACCGGGTGGCCATGATCCGACTGGCCATCGGACGGGACACCCGGCAGCGCGTGGAAACCTGCGAGATTGAGCGCGAAGGTCCCACCTACACCATCGACACCCTGGAGACTTTGACGCGCCGCCACCCGGCCGTGGTCTGGCACTGGTTGATGGGTTGGGACCAGTTTCTCAACCTGCCCACCTGGCGGCGCTGGCGCGAGGTGGCCGCAAGGGTGCGATTGGCGGTCGTGCAGCGCCCAGGCGCCGACCTTGGAGCCGCGGGTGGATCCGCCGGCGGGGTGATGATGCCCGAGGACTTGAGGCAACTGCCCTTGCAAACGCTGCACATGGCACCGTGGAACCTCTCATCCACAGCCATCCGCGACGACGTGGCCCACGGGCGCAGCGTGCTGGACCGCGTCTGCGCGCCGGTGGCGCGTTATATTGCCGACCATGGGCTGTACCGCGCGGCGTGAGTGCCGATGCGGCCTCGGTTGTCCGTCTTGACGATGCGATTGTTCAAGCGGTTTGTCACTTTCAACCCCATCTGCCAGGAGCGTCATGGACATCCGCAAGTTGCAGCGTGCCATCGTTGACGGCCTTGAGGACGTCAAGGCCCAGAACATCCGAGTGTTCAACACCGAGCATCTCTCGCCCTTGTTCGAACGCGTGGTGGTGGCTTCCGGCACCAGCAACCGGCAAACCAAGGCGCTGGCTGCTAGTGTTCGTGATGCGGTCAAGGCTGCTGATCTGGCTGTGTTGCGCACCGAGGGTGAGGACAACGGCGAGTGGATCATCGTGGACTGCGGCGCGGCGGTGGTGCACATCATGCAGCCCGCCATCCGTGATTACTATCACCTGGAGGAAATCTGGGGTGACAAGCCAGTGAAGCTCAAGTCCGCTGCGCCCAAGGGATTGCCCAAAGCCCGTTCCGGCGGCTCGACGCCGGCCCCTGAAGTCCCTGCCAAGAAGCCGCCCGCGAAAAAGGCATCCACCCAGACGGCGGCTCCAAAGAAGACGGCTGCCAGGCCAGCGGCCGCAAAGACCGCCGCCGCGAAGAAGGGCCGCGCCGGCAAGCCCGCGCCAGCCAAGAAGACCAGCGCTTCCCAAAAGAAGGCTGCCGCGCCGGCACGGTCCGGTACGCCACGCAAGACCGCCGCGCGAAAGTCTGCTCGCGGTTGAGGCATGAAGCTGTGGGTCCTGGCTGTCGGGCAGCGCATGCCGGCCTGGGCCGACAGTGCGTGGCACGACTATGCCAAGCGATTCCCGCCGGAACTGCGACTGGAACTCCGGGAAATCAAAGCCCAGAGCCGGACCGGCACCACACCCGAAACCTGCATGCAGGCCGAGGCCAGCCGCATCGAAGACGCCCGACCCCGGGGCTGTCGCCTCGTCGTGCTGGACGAGCAGGGGCAGCGCTTGGCCACCACAGCCATGGCCACTCGGCTTCAGGCGTGGAAGGACGACGGGCGTGACGTGGCCTTTGTGATCGGTGGGCCGGACGGACTGCACGATCGGATCAAGCAGCATGCAGACGAAACCTGGCGGCTCTCGGATCTCACCCTTCCCCATGCTTTTGTCCGTGTGATGCTCGCCGAGGCCCTCTATCGCGCATGGACCATCACCATCGGGCACCCCTATCACCGCGAATGAAGTACCGCTTCATCTACCTCGCATCGCAAAGCCCTCGACGGGCGCAACTGCTGAATCAACTTGGGGTCGCGCACCGGCCCCTGTTGCCGGATCCGGACGAAGACGCGGAGGCCCTTGAGGCGGTGGAGCAGGGCGAAACGGCTGAGCACTATGTCCGTCGCGTCACGGCCTTGAAGTTGGAGGCAGCCCTCCAGCGCCGGCATCGTCGCGGTCTGCCGGAAGCGCCGGCCCTGTGTGCGGACACCACCGTGGTCCTGGGTCGCCGGATTCTGGGTAAACCGGATGGACCTGCGCAGGCCCGTGCGATGCTGGAGGCCCTGTCGGGTCGGACCCATCGCGTTCTCACCGCCGTGGCCGTGGGGTTGGGTCGCCAGCGACTTGCTGCGCTGAGCGTTTCACGGGTTCGGTTCGAGCCGCTCACGCCCGATGCCATCGACGCATATGTCCGCAGCGGCGAGCCCTTCGGCAAGGCGGGGGCCTATGCCATCCAGAGTGCGGCAGCGGCCTGGGTTCCGCACATCGAGGGCAGCTACAGCGGCATCATGGGATTGCCGCTCCATGAGACGGCGAGCCTGCTGCGTCGATCGAAGGTGGACTTCGAACTGGCGGTGTCACAGGGTTGAAGCCGCTGTTGGGGCGCGCTGGTGCGAGACAGGAGAATCCATGCAAGACATCCTCATCAACTGGTCCCCACAGGAAACCCGCGTCGCGGTCGTCGAAAACGGCGCCATCCAGGAGTTGCACCTGGAGCGTTCACTCGAGCGCGGTCGGGTGGGCAACGTCTACCTGGGCAAGGTGGTGCGCGTGCTGCCTGGGATGCAAAGCGCCTTCGTGGAAATCGGACTGGAGCGGGCGGCCTTCCTTCATGTGGCCGACCTACATTCGCAAATTGCAGCGCGAATGGAGCAGGGCACGGCCGCCACCATTCCGGTGCCCATCGAGCGCCTGGTCTTTGAGGGCCAGACCCTGATGGTCCAGGTGCTGAAAGATCCCATCGGCACGAAGGGGGCGCGGCTGAGCACGCAGATCAGCATCGCCGGTCGCCTGCTCGTCTACCTGCCCCAGGACCGTCACATCGGCATTTCCCAAAAGATCGAGTCGGTCGAGCGGCGCGAGCAACTGCGCGAGCGGGTCCTTGCCCTGGCGACTGCTGCGGCGCACGCAGAACAGGGCACCGATCCCGCTGCGGGCGATCCAGGTGGCTTCATCCTGCGCACCAATGCTGAAGACGCCAGCGACGCGGAGCTCGCGGCGGATATCGCCTACCTGCGCCGGACCTGGGCCAGCGTCCGGGAACGGTCCCAGCGCCAGCCGCCCGGCACGCTGCTGCACCAAGACCTGACGCTGGCCGAGCGTGTGCTCCGCGATTTGAGCAATGACGACACCCAGAGCATCCGAATCGACTCCCGCCTGCAGTTCGAGCACCTGCAACACTTTGGCGCGCGCTACACACCTGGCGCGGTGGGCAAGCTGCAGCACTACGCCGGCGAGAGACCCATCTTCGACCTGCACAACATCGACGAGGAGATCGCACGCGCCCTGCAGCGGCGCGTGGATCTCAAGAGTGGCGGTTACCTCGTGATCGATCAAACCGAGGCGCTGACCACGGTGGATGTGAACACCGGTGGCTTTGTGGGCGGTCGCAATTTCGAAGACACCATCTTCAAGACCAATCTGGAGGCTGCCGGCGCCATCGCCCGACAGCTGCGGCTGCGCAACCTGGGTGGGATCATCATCGTGGACTTCATTGACATGTCTCGCGATGAACACCGTCAGGCGGTGCTGGCCGAGCTGCAGAAGCAGCTGTCGCGCGACCGGACACGCACCACCCTGGGGGACTTCACCCCGCTGGGCTTGTTGGAGCTCACGCGCAAGCGTACGCGCGAATCCTTGGCGCACCTGCTGTGCCAGCCGTGCCCCACCTGTGACGGCCGGGGGCAGGTGAAAACCGCCCGCACGGTGTGCTACGACGTGCTGCGCGAAATTCTTCGCGAAGCACGCCGTTTCGAGCCGCGCGAGTTCCGTGTGGTGGCCAGCCCCGCTGTGGTGGAAATGCTGCTCGATGAGGAGAGCGTGCATTTGGCTGGATTGAGTGAGTTCATCGGCAAGCCGATCTCGCTCATGGCCGAGCCCTCGATGAACCCCGAGCAGTACGACATCGTGCTGCTCTGAGGGCGCTGCATCAGGTCTTGCTGCGGGGCACCCGCCCCATTAGGAAGAACTCATCATTGGGCCGCATACCGGTCATGTTGGCCATACGGTTGGACAGGCCGAAGAAGGCCGTAATGGCGCCGATGTCCCAGATGTCCTCATCGCTGAAGCCATGAGCATGCAAGGCCTGAAAGTCAACCTCTTCGATAGTGGCGGAGTCCAGGCAAACCTTCATCGCGAAGTCCAGCATGGCACGTTGGCGCGCGGTGAGATCCGCCTTTCGGTGGTTCACGGCGATCTGATCGGCCACCAGCGGCTTCTTCTCGTAGATGCGGAGTATGGCGCCATGCGCCACCACGCAGTAAAGGCAGTGGTTGGCCCCCGAGGTCGCCACGATGATCATTTCGCGCTCGCCCTTGCTCAGGCCCCTTGGTGAGCCATCCGCAGCCGGTGGCTGTTCGGGCTTGAGCAGCAGTGCATCGTGGTAGGCCAAGAAGGCCCGCAATTCCTCGGGTCGGTGCGCCAAGGCCAGAAACACATTGGGAACGAAGCCCGCCTTGGCCTGCACTTCCAGAATGCGATTGCGCAGGTCTTCGGGCAGATCGGCCACCGGGGGAACAGGCCAGCGGCTGATGGGGCGTTCGGCGGCAGCGTTCATATCGTCAGGTCTCCGTCTTGAATTGCAAGGCATGCAGCCGCGCAAAAAGGCCGTGCGCCGCGAGCAGTTCGGCAGGCGTGCCATGCTCCTGCACGCGGCCTTCGTGGAGGACGGCAACGCGGTCTGCATGTTCGATGGTGGAAAGCCGGTGTGCAATCACGATGGTGGTGCGTCCCTTCATCAGCCGTTCAAGGGCCGATTGCACGGCCCGCTCGCTCTCACTGTCCAGCGCGGAAGTGGCCTCATCCAGGATCAGCACCGGAGCGTCCTTGAACAGGGCACGCGCGATGGCCAGTCGCTGGCGTTGTCCGCCGGACAGGCGCGTCCCGTTGTGACCGACAGGGGTGTCCAGACCCTGCGGCAGCGAGTCGACGAATTCCAGCAGATGGGCATGCTCCAGAGCCTGTCGAATGCGGTGCCGCAGGGTCGGGTCTGGATCCTGGCCGGGTTGCAGGGCTGCACCCCACCCGATGCCGAGCGTCACATTGGCCGCCACGCTGTCGTTGAAGAGGACCACATCCTGGCTCACCAGGGCGAACTGTTCGCGCAGGCAATCAAGGTCCCAGTCTTTCAAGGGGATGCCGTCGAGCCGAATCTCCCCGGACGTCGCTTCCAGAAAGCGGGGCAGCAGTTGGACCAGCGTGGACTTGCCGGCGCCCGAGGGGCCGACCAGTGCCAGCGTATGTCCAGGCTCCACGCGAAGGGTGACATCCTCCAGCGCTGCCGGATCCGCAGCGCGGTAGCGCAGGCCGACCGCCTCGAACTCGATGTCCCCTCGCGCACGGGTGCCCATCGGCAGGCGATGGGTGCCGCCGGTCTCCGGGGGGCAGTGCTCCAGGAGGTCCAGGCCGCGCTCGATGGCCGCCAGTCCGCGCGCCAGCGGTGCTGTGGCGTCGCTGAGGTGTTTGAGCGGTGCCACCAACAGCAGCATGGCCGTGATGAAGGCCACGAAGCCGCCCACCGTTCCCTGGCCCTGCTGCCACAGTGCGGCCGTGATCACGCCGGAGAGTGCCACGGCAGCCAACATCTGCGTCAGGGGTGAACTGATCGCACCTGCGGCAACGGACTTCAGGACCAAGCGCCGCAGGGCCTGGCTCTGCTGCTCGAACCGCGAGCGTTGGGTGCGCCGCGCCGCATGCAAGCGCACGATCCGCCACGCCAGCACGTTTTCTTCCACCACGTAGGCCAGTTTGTCGGTGGCTTGCTGCCCCGCGACCGCCAGCCGCCGCAAGCGTCGCGAGACCGTGCGCATCACCGCAGCCACGGCGGGCGCCAGCAAGAGAACCATGAGGGTGAGTTCCCAGTTCAACCACAGCAGATAGGCCAGCAGCGCCACGATCGTCAGACCGTCCTTGGTGATGCCCAGCACCGCACCCCCGAGTTGGTTGGCGCCCTGCTGCACCTCATAAACCACGGTATTGGTCAGCGAGCTTGAAGTTTGCTGCGCATACAGCGATGGCGAGGCGTCCAGCAGCCGCTCAAAGAGTGACTCCCGCAGGCGCAACACCGCCCGGTTGGTGGACCATGCCAGGGCGTAGTTGGCCAGGAAACTGGCCAGTCCCCGTATGAAGAAGAGCCCCAGCAGCGCGGCAGGAACGAACCACAGGGGAAATCCGCCCTCGCCATTGAAACCCTCGTCCAGCAGGGGCTTGAGCAGGGCGGGAATCAGGGGTTCGGTGGCTGCACCCACGGCTGCAGCCGCCAGCGCCGCCCATACCCCCGGCAGGGCCCCTTGGGCATAGGGTGCCAGTCGTGCCAAACGCTGGCGCCAGCGCCGGTGCACGGTTGCAGCGCCCCAAGCGGCGGCATCATCCGCATCGGCAGCGGCGCCTCGGCCATCGGGCGGGCGTTCTTCGGGCGGTGGGCTGGGAGCGGCTTCGGGCATGGAGGACTTTGATCGCTTTCCAGATTATCGCGACACCCCCTGCCTAAAATCAGCGCCTTATGGATGAAACCAACACCTTGGTGGCTCACGGCCGCCGCCGGCGCCGCTTCATGCAGTCCCTGACGGGTTCGGTTGCGGCGGCCTTTTGGCCTGCCGGGGCCTGGGCCCAGTTCCGCGTGGAAATCGGTGGCGTGGGCGCCACCCAATTGCCGATTGCCGTGGCTCGCTTTCGGGGTGAGGACAGCGCTCCGCAGGTCATCAGTGCCATCGTGATGAGCGACCTGGAGCGCAGCGGTCTTTTCCGCCGGATCGAGGCACCGGCCATCGTCGAGGAAACCGGCGTGCCGGCCATGGGCGACTGGCGCATCCGCGGTGCCGATGCGCTGGTAGGAGGCTCCGTCAACCGACTGGCTGATGGCCGTTTTGACGTTCGATATCGTCTATGGGATGTGGTCAAAGCGACGGATCAGGGCGGCAGCAGCGAAGCCGTGCAGCCGGGTGACCTTCGCTTGGTGGCGCATCGCATTGCTGACAGCATCTACGAGCGGCTGACGGGTGAGAAGGGCGTCTTTTCCACGCGCATCTGCTATGTCAGCCGTCAAGGGCGTGCTTATCAGTTGCGCATTGCCGACGCCGATGGAGAAGGTGCCCAGGTCGCGCTCAACAGCAACGAGCCCATCATTTCCCCAGCCTGGTCGCCCAACGGGAAGGAATTGGCCTACGTGTCCTTCGAGTCCCAGAAGGCCGTGGTGTGGGTGCAGAACG
This sequence comes from Burkholderiaceae bacterium, assembly GCA_049423145.1. Taxonomy (GTDB): domain Bacteria; phylum Pseudomonadota; class Gammaproteobacteria; order Burkholderiales; family Burkholderiaceae_C; genus RFTU01. Next base: position 4,171 of record JBMSQF010000015.1, on the reverse strand, counting down.
TGGCCACGGGCCAACGGCGGGTGGTGGCCAACTTCCGGGGCAGCAACAGTGCGCCGGCTTGGTCACCCGATGGCGCTCGATTGGCGCTGACCCTTTCACAGGAAGGGGGCTCGCAGCTCTACCTCATCGGGCGGGACGGCTCCGGTCTGCGCCGCCTTACGCAAACCGCCGCCATCGACACCGAGCCGGTCTTCACCCCGGACGGGCGCACGCTGTACTTCGTCAGCGACCGGGGCGGCAGTCCGCAGATCTATCGCATGCCGGCCGATGGTGGGCCAGCCGAGCGGGTCACATTCAACAGCGCCCAGAGCCTGAGCCCTGCCATCAGCCCGGATGGTCGTGTCTTGGCCTACATCAGCCGACAAGCCGGCGCCTATCGGCTGGTCGTGCAGCCCCTGGATGGCAGTGGCCCGCCCACAGCGATCACCGATTCCAGCGACGACCAAAGCCCGAGCTTTGCACCCAATGGCCGCTTGATCGTCTACAGCACGAGGGCGGCAGGCCGCGAACTGCTGATGACCACCACGGTGGACGGTAAAATCAAGGCTCGCTTGGCGTCCACCGGGGCCGACATCCGTGAACCGGCCTGGGGACCCTACGGCCGTTGATCGGCCTCACCACCCGTGATTGCATCGTGAGTCTTGACATGCGCATTTCTTCTTTTTCGCTGGCGCGCGCCGGCTTCGTGGCTGCAACAGCGGCATTCGTCCTTGGCGGTTGCGCCTCCAGCGTGAAGCTGGAAGAGGGCAATGTGCCGGTGGAAGATCGCCGCGCCGCCGGCGCAGCCGCGGCTGCTGGCGCCAGCGGCACCCAGTCGGGCGTTTCCACGGTGAACCTGAGCAGCCGCTCGGGCGCCGCCGATAACCTGCAGCGGGTGGTCTATTTCGATTTCGACAGTTTTGTGGTGCGTGACGATGCGCGGCCGGTGATCGACATGCACGCCAAGCGTTTGGCCGGCAATGCCGCCTTGAAGATGGTCGTCGAGGGCCACACGGACGAGCGCGGTAGCCGCGAATACAACTTGGCGCTGGGCCAGAAGCGTGCCGAGGCGGTGGTGAAGTCGCTCACCCTCCTGGGGGCAAGGACCCAGCAACTGGAGCCTCTGAGCTTTGGCATGGAGCGTCCGGCCGTTTCGGGTTCCGACGAGTCGGCCTGGGCCAAGAACCGCCGCGCTGAGCTGAAGGACCGTTGACGTGGCCTTGGCCTGGGCGCCTGTGAGCCGTTTGGCCGCGAGGCAGCGCATGGCTGCGCGTGGGCGCACCCATCGGGTTGCCGGCGCGGTCGCGCTCCTGGTGGCCCTGGCCCCCTGGGCCTCGCACGCCTCCATCTTTGCCGATGACGAAGCCCGCAAGGCCATTGTGGACCTGCGGCAGCGCTTGGCTCAGACCGATGCCCGGGCGCAGTCTCAGGCGGAGGAATTGCAAGCCCTGCGCAAAGCCCTGCTTGACCTGAACGCCCAGCTCGACCAGTTGCGGGCCGAACTGGCTGCCAGCCGAGGATCCCAAGAACAGCTCACGCGTGACCTTTCGGAACTGCAGCGCAAACAACGCGACCTCCTGTCTGCTACCGATGAGCGGGTTCGCCGTTTGGAACCGGTGAAGGTCACCGTGGACGGCCGAGAGATCACGGTCGAGCCTCAAGAGCGGCGCGCTTATGAGGACGCGGTAGCCCAACTCCGATCGGGCGACTTCAATGCCGCCGCGACGGCTCTTTCGGTCTTCCTGCGGCGTTGGCCGGGTACGGGCTATGCCGAGTCCGCCCAGTTCTGGCTGGGCAATGCCCTTTACGGCAAGCGTGACTACAAGGAGGCGATCACGGCCTTCCGGGTCACGGCTGCTGCGGCCGAGCATCCCAGGGCCAGTGAGGCGCTGCTGGCCATTGCCAACTGCCAAGCGGAAATGAAGGATGCCAAGAGCGCACGCGCCACGCTGAATGACCTCATCAAGACCCACCCCGGGTCTGAGGCTGCCAAGGCTGCGCGGGAGCGGCTGGCCGCGCTGCGCTGATTCGGCTCCCAGGCCTTCACCAGGAACGATAAACCCATGCAGGAAGTGGATGTGGTGGCCCTCGGCCATCAGGTGTTGTGGGCAACGTTGGCCCTTTCGATCGTGTTCGGCGCCATTGCGCAGCAGACCCATTTCTGCACCATGGGCGCCGTCGGCGACATCATCCACATCGGCGACTGGAGCCGCATGCGCATGTGGGCCTTGGCCATTGGCGTGGCGATGCTGGGCTTCAATGGCTTGGTGGCCGCTGGGTTGATCGACCCTTCACGCACCTTCTACACGCAGGCCCGCGTGCCCTGGCTGTCCCTGGCGCTGGGCGGGCTGATGTTCGGTGTGGGGATGGTGCTGGCATCGGGATGCGGCAGCAAGACGCTGGTGCGTATCGGTGGTGGCAACCTGAAGTCGCTCGTTGTCTTTGCGGTCATGGCCATTGCGGCCTTGGCGGCCATGCGCGGCGTCTTCGGCGTGCTGCGCGTGGAGTGGTTGGACAAGGTGGCCTTCACGATGGACGGGGGACAACACCTCAGTGCTTGGTTGGCCCGAACCAGCGGCCTGAGCGCGGCACAGGGCGCGCTGTGGGCAGGTCTCGTGATGGGTGCCGGCTTGGTTGCCTGGGCGCTTCGTCGGCCTGAGGGGCGATCGCAGGACGTGCTGCTGGGCGGTTTGGGGATCGGTGCCGCCACCGCCGCCCTTTGGTGGGTCTCCGGCGTGCTGGGCTTTGTGCCCGAGCATCCCGAAACGCTGGAGGCGGTGGTCTTGGCCACCAATTCCAAGGGCATGGAAAGCTTCACCTTCGTGGGGCCCGTCGGCTATGTCGTGGACTGGCTGACCTACTTCAGCGACAAGAGCAAGGTACTGACCCTGGGGATCGTCACCGTTCCCGGTGTGATCATCGGATCCTGGCTGGTGGCCTGGCGCAGTGGTCAATTCCGCTGGGAGTCCTTCCGCGGGACCGAGGACCTTGTGAACCACCTGGTCGGTGCCGTGCTCATGGGGATCGGCGGCGTCACGGCCATGGGTTGCACCGTGGGGCAGGGGCTCTCGGGCGTCTCCACGCTGGCCGTGGGCAGTTTCATCGCGCTGGCCTTCATCATGCTTGGGGCTGTCATCGGACTGCGCTGGCAAAGCTGGCGCATCGAGCGCATGGTGTGAAGCCCGACTTCGACGATGAGCGCGCTTTCGGCGGCTTGCGGCGTCTCTACGGCGCCGGGGGCTACACCCGAGTTCGTCAAGCCCGAGTGGCCGTGGTGGGCGTTGGAGGTGTCGGGTCCTGGGCGGTCGAGGCCTTGGCGCGCAGTGGTGTGGCGGCCTTGGTGCTTTTTGATTTGGACCACGTGTCCGAATCCAACATCAACCGGCAGTTGCAGGCCACGACCACCAGCCTGGGGCAGGCGAAGGTGCAGGCCCTGCGTGAGCGGATTGTGCTCATCCACCCCGGCTGCGAGGTCCACGCGGTCGAAGCGTTCGTGACGCCGGAGAATTGGCCAAACATCCTGCCGCTGTCGGTGGATGCCGTGATCGATGCCTGTGACCAGTCGGCCGCCAAGCGAGCCCTGGCCGCCTGGGCGCTGGGTTCGGGCACGCCATTCGTCTGCGTGGGTGCGGCAGGAGGCAAGCAGCAGGCCACGCGGGTGGCTGCGGCGGATCTGGCCATGACCACGCATGACCCTTTGCTGGCGGGCCTTCGCCAGCGTTTGCGCCGCGATGGCCTGGCGCCGCGTCAGGGGCCCATCGGGCTGCGCTGCATCTATTCTGATGAGTCGGTTCAGGCGCCACTGCCCGCGCTCGAGGGGGCCGCCTGCGAGCCTGCTCGCGCAGATCTGAGCTGTCACGGCTACGGGTCCAGCGTGGTCGTCACGGCGACCTTTGGAATGGCCGCCGCAGGGGAATGCATCCGGCTGTTGCTCGAAAATTAAGGCTAGAATGGAAGGCTGTTCAAACGGCGGGTCGTTAGCTCAGTCGGTAGAGCAGCGGACTTTTAATCCGTTGGTCGCGTGTTCGAGTCACGCACGACCCACCAGCCCCAGGGGTTTGCGTCTGAGCAACGCCGCATCCTCAAAGGCTGACACAGTTGAACAAGCCCGCCGGGTGCAAGACCCGCGCAGGCGACTCGGGGGCTCTTAGCTCAGTTGGTAGAGCAGCGGACTCTTAATCCGTTGGTCGTA
>JBMSQF010000014.1:0-43795 GCA_049423145.1 Burkholderiaceae bacterium | reverse complement strand
GGACCCATCATGAGCGACAAGCATCTCTCCACCCAATACGACGCTGAACTCAGCGGCATCTCCAACCAGGTGATGCAGATGGGAGGGCTGGCCGAATCCCAGGTCGCCCAAGCGATCTACGCGCTGACCAAGCTGAGCACCGAGACCGCAGAACGGGTGGTGACCAACGAGGCACGGGTGAACCAACTCGAGATCGAGATCGATTCCGAGCTGTCGACCATCATCGCCCGGCGTCAACCCACCGCCCGCGACTTGCGGCTGCTCGTGGCCATCAGCCGGATGATCGCCAATCTGGAGCGCGTCGGTGACGAAGCCGCTCGTATCGCCCGCACCGTCAAACGCTTGATCGACTCGGGCATCTCCAGCCGCCTGCCGATCAGCGACCTGGCCTATGAGGCGGACTTGGCCATCGCACAGTTGCGAAAGTCCCTGGATGCCTTTGCGCGGCTGGACGTCGCCCGCGCCTTGGAAGTTCTCAAGCATGATGAAGAAATCGATCAGGAATTTGAAGGCCTGATGCGCAAGCTCATCACCTTCATGATGGAAGATCCCCGAACCATCTCAAGTTGCATCGATCTCGTGTTCGTCGCCAAGGCCATCGAACGGGTCGGGGATCATGCGAAGAATCTGGCCGAGGTCACCATCTATGTGGTGGACGGCACCGATGTTCGGCATACGCCCACCGATTCGCTCGACATCGTCACCAGCGGAACGACAGGTTGAATACACCATGAGTGCGGAAGTTCTTATCGTTGAGGACGAAGCGGCCATCGCCGAGTTGCTGGCCATCAACATCCGGCATGCGGGCATGTCGGTTCGGGTGGCACTGGATGCCGAGACGGCGCGCAAGGAAGTCGATCAACAACTGCCCAAGCTGGTGCTGCTGGATTGGATGTTGCCCGGTCAGTCTGGAGTGCAACTGGCGCGGTTGTGGCGGTCGGATGAACGCACGCGTGATCTGCCCATCATCATGCTCACCGCGCGAGCGGCCGAAGACGACCGGGTCGCTGGGTTGGACGCTGGTGCTGATGACTATCTGCCCAAGCCCTTTTCGACCAAGGAGCTGATGGCTCGGGTACGCGCGGTACTGCGTCGACGAGCTCCGGAGACACTGGACAAACCAATTGAATCGGGTGGCATCCTGCTGGATCCAGCCACCCGTCGCGTCAGTTGTGGCACAAGCGAAATCAAGCTCAGCCCGACCGAATTCAAGCTGCTGCATTTTCTGATGGCACATCCGGAGCGGGTGCACAGCCGGACCCAAGTGTTGGACCGCGTGTGGGGTGACCACGTCTTCATCGAAGAGCGAACGGTGGATGTGCACATCAAGCGCTTGAGGGAGGCGCTACGGCCCAGCGGCGCGGAGGGCGTCGTGGAGACCGTTCGCGGCGCGGGCTACCGTTTCAGTGCCCGTGGCGGCACTGCAGCGACCAACACCGCCCACCCGTCCACCGCACACTGAGTTCCATATGGCGCCTGCCGCCTCTGCCGCCGCCTTTGAGGCGGCATTCCAGGCGATTCCCCAGGGGGTGGTGCTGCTCGACGAAGATCGATGCATCCGCTGGTGCAACTCCATGGCGGCCGTTCACTTGTCTCTGGATCCCTCAGGCGACATCGGGCAACCCATTACCAATTTGGTTCGCGACCCTGCGCTGCTGGCTGCGCTCAGCGACGATGATGCCCCCAAAGATTTCCGAATCGGCTCCCACAAGCCGGAACACACCCTGTTGCTGCAGGTGCGGACCTTCGAGGAAGATCAACAGCTCATCCTCACGCAGGATGTCACAGACGCTGACCGGATGGAATTGATGCGGCGGGACTTCGTGGCCCATGTGTCGCATGAAATCCGGACTCCCTTGACCGTCTTGGCTGGCTTCGTAGAGACCATGCAGATGCTGGCCCTCGAAGAGCGGGAGCGGGACCGGGTGCTGGACCTGATGCGGCAGCAGACCGTCCGGATGGAAAACTTGGTGGCCGACCTGCTGTTGCTGGCCACCCTGGAAGGCAGCCCCAAACCGCCCATCAGCCAATGGAAGCCTTTGGAACATCTGATCCGGACAGCCGTGGCGGATGGCCAGCACTTGTCCGCTGGACATCACACGATCGCTTTTGATCCGGTGCCGCCCATCGAGTTGGCGGTTGAGGAAGATGAGATTGCCAGCGCCATCGGCAACCTGGTGAGCAATGCGGTCCGCTACACGCCTGCCTCGGGATCCATCCACCTTCAAACGATGTGGCGCAGTGATGGCTATCTGGAGATTCGGGTCAAGGACACGGGCATAGGGATCGAACGACAGCACATTCCCCGCTTGACGCAACGGTTCTATCGAGTCGACAAAAGCCGCTCTCGCGGCACGGGTGGCACAGGACTCGGCTTGGCCATTGTCAAACATGCGATCGGCCGCCATGGCGGAGAGTTGCTCATCCAAAGCACTCCAGGGGAGGGCTCTGTGTTCACACTCACGCTCCCACCCGCGCGCGTGCGGGCGATCGCACCGAACGTCACTGGATCTTCACCGACTTGAAACATCGATGACATGGGTCTCCTGCAACATGCGGTTGCAGCGAAAGGAGCCCTTCATGATCCCGACGTTTACGGTCAATGCCGGCGTGGCTGCCGAATGCAGGCAGGACATCCGAACAGCCGCTGATGCCCCGCTACAAGTACTTTGGGCCCGCCACCAGGATGAGGTGCGGGCGGCTCAGCGGCTGCGCTACCAGGTGTTTGCCCAAGAGGGTGGCGCAGAACTGGATGCGACAGGTACGCTGCTGGGGATCGACATCGATGAATTTGACCCCCACTGTGAGCACCTCATCGTTTCACGAGCAGAGACTGCGGATACCCCAGCCGAAGTGGTCGGTACCTATCGGGTCTTGCTGCCCGAAGCCGCGCGCCGCTTGGGTCGCTACTACACGGAAACAGAATTCGACATCAGTCGATTGAACCCATTGCGCCCCGGGATGGCGGAATTGGGGCGTTCGTGTATCGCTGCACCCTGGCGAACCGGGGGAGTGATCCTGCTCCTGTGGTCGCATTTGATTCGATTTCTGAGTGACAACGGCGTCCAGCAGGCCATTGGCTGCGCGAGCGTTCCCATGCCAGACGGTGGTGCGAACGCCGCCAGCCTGTGGCGCGAGCTGCAACAAAACCACTTGGCCGAACCGCAGCGGCGCGTGGTTCCGCGTAACGCGCTCCCCGTGCACTTGCTGCCTCATGCGTCGCAGGCGCAGTGGCCGCCGCTGGTCAAAGGCTACGTCAAGTGCGGTTCCGTCGTCTTGGGCCCGCCCGCTTGGGATGCCGGGTTCGGTACGGCTGACTTCCCCATGATGCTCGACATGGATCGGATGAATCCTGCGTACCGGCGTCGGTTCCTTGGCGCTTGATCCGATTTCAGATAACGATATAAACGGTTTATACTGTTTACACCGTTTTCACATTGAGGAGGAATCCATGGCCACGCCCCCCCGACGTTCCGCTCCCGCTTCCCGCCCCGCCGCAAAGAAGGCCCAGCGGCCTGCCAGCAAGCGCACTGCGCCCGCGCAAAAACGGCGGTCGCGCCCCGCTGTGAAAACAGCCCGCCCCCCGGCACCTGCGAAGGTGGCGGCGGCAAAAGCTTCGCAGACGGCCACACCATCCGGCTCTACTGGCACACCCGCAGGCGCGATGGCAATCAAAGTGCCTCTTGCTGACAAGCCTATCAAAGCCAAGAAGGCCCACAAGATTGATAAGGGCGACAAGGTCGCCAAGGCGCCCAAGAAGGACAAATTGGTTCGCGACAGTTTCACCATGCCCGAGTCCGACTTCAAACTCATCGCCGAAATCAAGAGGCGAGCGCTCGGTATGGAAAAGGTCGTCAAGAAGTCCGAAGTACTTCGAGCAGGGCTCACAGCCCTCCAGACCTTGCCCGAGGCTCAGCTCAAGGCCTTGTTGGACAACCTGCCGGTCATCAAGACCGGCCGACCCAAGAAGGCCGATTGAGCAGCGCTGCGTCCAATCCCTGCTGCGTCTGGACCAGTTGCAGCAGGGCGCGCTCGAATTCGCCCACCACGCGCGGCCAGTCCAAGGCTTGCACGTCTCGCGCGGCCTGAGCACCCATGGCCTGCCGGGCGTCGTCTGCCAGGGCCAGTTCCGTCGCAACCTCTATGAAGGCCTTTCGCGAGCCGGGTGTCACTGTTCTCCCGTTCTGGCCCTCCCGAACCAATTCAGCGGCGGCTGCGAGGTGGTAGGCCACGGTGGCCACGCCGCTGGCTGCTGCGAGAACGCATGACGATCGGATGAAACCGCTGCGCCACGGGTTTGTCATCAGGCCGTCACATTCCGGTCGCACGATGGCGGGATGAACACTTCCACCCCTTCCACCTCCGCCGGGCCTGCAGTCTCACGGCCATCACCCCTCCTCATCTGGTCGATTGCCTTTCTCGGCACATTGGCTGCTTTGGCACTGACCGCTTGCGGCGGCAGCAATTCATCGGAAGAAGAGGTCACACCCACGTCGATCACGCTTCAGCGGATCGGCGGATTTGAGGGCGCTGCTGTCGGGGCTGCCGAAATCACCGCTTACGACCATCTCAGCAAGCGCCTGTTTGTGGTCAACGGTGCCAACAACACGGTGGATGTGCTGGATCTCAGCGAACCGACCCGACCGGCCAAGATTGCAAGCATCAGCGGTACGTCGTTCGGTGGGGGCATCAACAGCGTGGCCATCCATGAAGGCCTGGTTGCCTTGGCTGTTGAGGCGTCGCCGAAGACCGCGCCGGGCCGTGTGGCCTTCTTTCGCGCGATGGATCTCCAATTCCTCTCCAGTGTGGTGGTCGGCTCACTGCCGGACATGGTGACCTTCACACCCGATGGCAAGAAGCTGCTGGTCGCCAATGAAGGTGAGCCTAACAGCTATGGGGCGGCGGATTCCGTGGACCCTGAGGGCTCGATCACCATCATCACTGTCAACGGCGGTATCAGCCCTACCGTGGCGACCGCAGACTTCAAGGCTTACAACAGCCGAGCAGCGGAACTGCGTGATCAAGGCATCCGCATCTTCGGGCCTGGTGCGACCGTCGCACAAGATCTCGAGCCGGAGTACATCACCGTCAGCGAGGACAGCAAGACGGCCTATGTGACGTTACAGGAGAACAACGCCGTCGCCATCGTTGACATCGACAACGCCCGCGTCACGGCCATCAGGCCCCTGGGCTTCAAGGATCACGCCCTCGCTGGTATGGGCCTTGACGCCAGCGACGAAGACGGCGGCACCAACACGAACTCCGGGACGCCGGCCATCAAGATCGCGAACTACCCGGTTCGCGGCCTGTACCTGCCCGACGCAATCGCCAGCTATTCTGTCAACGGGACCACCTACCTGGTGACCGCCAATGAAGGTGATGCCCGCGCCGACTGGCCCGGATTCAATGAGGAAACCCGGGTGCGTGCCCACTGCGACAAGGGACTGGATCCAACGGTGTTTGCCGATGCAACGAATCTCATCTTGGACTCCAACCTGGGCCGGCTGCGCATCACCAGTACACCCAACGGTGGCAGTAGCGGCAAGAACGCCGCTGGTCAGTGCACCGAGCTCTACAGCTTCGGTGCGCGTTCTTTCACCATTTGGGACACGTCGCTCAAGCGCATTTACGACAGCGGCGATGAATTCGAGCGCCGCACCCAGAGCCTGACGCAAGCGGCCTTTAACACCAGCAACGATAACAACACATTGGACAGCCGCAGCGCGAGCAAGGGACCAGAGCCTGAGGGTGTGGTCATCGGCCGGTTCGGGCGCAAGAGCATCGCCTTCATCGGCCTGGAGCGGGTGGGTGGCGTGATGGCCTACGACATCACCGACCCCGCCAAGCCGATCTTCATGACCTATTTCAACAGCCGAACCGGCACCACCGGTGATCGGGGTCCCGAGGGCCTCACCCTGGTACCGGCCGATCGATCACCGAACCGCAAGCCCTTGCTGATCATCGGTAACGAGACCAGTGGTACGACGGCCATCGTCCAGATTGATCTGGTACCTTGACACCTACGCTGACACAGATCCTGACCGGTGACCTTGAAACAAGTGGAGAACACGGCTCTTCCTTGGCTCAGCCGGGAACTGTCGATCCTGGCATTCAATCGCCGTGTCCTGGCGCAGTCGCGCTACCCCGACATGCCGGTTCTCGAGCGGCTCCGCTACATCACCATCGTATCCTCGAACCTCGATGAATTCTTTGAGGTTCGCTTCGCTGAATTGCTGGAGCACTCCCGCCAAACGGGATCTTCGGTGGGGATCGATGAATTGCGGTATCTGGCCACCGAGGCCCGGACCCTCATCGACGAACAGTACGCCACCTTCAACGATCTGGTCACACCAGCGCTGCGGCAGGCGGGGATCGACATCCTGACCCATGCTGAGCGCAGCCCCGCCCAGCAAGAGTGGGTGGCCCGTTACTTCCGCGAACAGGTACAACCCCTGCTCATGCCCATCGGCTTGGATCCGGTTCACCCCTTCCCCCAGGTGGCGAACAAGTCGCTGAATTTCATCGTCGAGTTGCTGAGCGGATCGCGGGCAGCCATCGCGATTGTCAGGGTGCCGCGTGCATTGCCTCGTGTCATCCGCCTGCCTGATGAACTCAGCCCTGCTCGTCAATCTTTTGTCCTGCTGTCCAGTGTCATCCGTTCGCATCTGCATGAGCTCTTCCCCGGCGCCACGGTGGGTACCTTCTCCCAATTTCGCGTCACGCGGGATTCCGATCTGGATGTCGACGAAGACGAAGTCACCAATCTGCGCCAAGCCTTGCGCTTTGAACTGACCAAGCGCCACTTTGGCCTGGCCATTCGTCTGGAGGTCATCAGCTCCTGCCCGAGGTCCCTGTCTGATGTGCTGCAGCAGCAATTCGCGATTCCCGATGCTGCTGTGTTCCGTGTCAACGGACCTGTCAATCTGGTCCGCTTGAACCAGCTCATCGACCAGGCCGAGGGCAGCGAACTTCGGTTCAGTCGCTTCGAGCCGGCATGGCCCCGCGACCTTGCTGAGAGCACAGAAGCCTTGATGCCGCAAATGATCCAGCGCGATCTTTTGATGCACCACCCATTCGAGAGCTTTGACCCGGTGCTGCAACTGCTCAGGGAAGCGGTGGCAGACCCTGATGTGTTGGCCATCAAGCAGACCATCTACCGAACCGGTGGACGTTCAGAGTTGATGGAACTGCTCCTGGAAGCTGCGCGCCGCGGAAAGGAAGTGCTGGCGGTGGTGGAGTTGAAGGCCCGGTTTGACGAAGAGGCCAATATCGACTGGGCTGACCGCCTTGAGGCTGTTGGCGCCCAGGTGGTGTATGGCGTGGTCGGCCTGAAGACCCACGCCAAGATGCTGCTGATCACCCGGCGGGAGCCGCATCGGCGCAAAGGTGGCCTCCTGCGGCATTACCTGCATCTTTCAACCGGCAACTACAACGCAGCCACGGCCCGCCTGTACACCGATCTGGGCCTGCTGACCTGCGACCGGGATCTCACACGCGATGCGCACGCCCTCTTCCACCATCTCTCCAGCTTGGCCGAGTTGCCGCGCATGCGCAAGCTCTTGGTGGCCCCCAATGGACTTCGTCAAAGACTGCTGCTGCTCCTGGATCGAACGGCCAAGGCCGCCCAGCAGGGATTCGCCGCTCGTGTGGTGGTGAAGTGCAATGCGCTGACCGATCCGGAGCTCATGCAGGGCCTCATCAGCGCCTCGCGAGCGGGGGTCTCCATCGATCTCATCATCCGAGGCGCTTGCATGCTGGCGCCCGGCGTGCCCGGCGCCACCGAGAATATTCGCATTCGCTCTGTGGTGGGTCGCTTTCTGGAGCACTCTCGCGTCTTCTATTTCCGCTGGGGACCGGACCACTCGGATGAAGCGCTGCTGCTGTCCAGTGCCGACTGGATGACCCGCAATATGCAGCGCCGCGTTGAACTGGCTTGGCCCATTGAAGACGCAGCCCTGCGCCAGCGCATCATCGACGAGGCACTGGTCCCCTACCTCCACGACAGCCGGGGCAGTTGGATCCTCGACCGTACCGGGCATTACCACCCCCTGGACCCAAACGGTCTGCACGCACAGGCCGCTTTGCTTGAACACCACATTCGATCGAATGGATCTCATCCTCTGGCGTCACGCTGACGCAGTCCCGGGCAGCGAAACACTGGCCGACCTGGATCGACCCCTGAGCCCCAAGGGTGTCCGGCAGGCCAAACGTATGGGCGAATGGCTCAACCGCGTTTTGCCTGAGAATGCCCGCATCTTGGTCAGTCCTGCGGTGCGCACCGTCAGCACGGCTGATGCGCTGGATCGCCGCTACAGGACGGTGCCCGGGCTGGCACCCGACGGCACCATCGAACAACTATTGGCTGAGATCCGCTGGCCCCAGGCGCGCGAACTCACTGTAGTGGTGGGCCACCAACCGACATTGGGATTAGTGGCGGCCTATCTGATGGGCGCGACGCACGTCACCGCTGAACATCCATGGCGCATCAAGAAAGGCGCCATCTGGTGGATCCGTGCCAAGCCAGCGGAAGACGGGTCGCTGTTGGTGACCACCGTCACGGTGCGCACGCCTGAATTGATCTGAAGGCCCGCAGCGCGAGACGGCGCTCAGGGGTGGTCCACCCAGCTCACGCGAAGCACGCCAGCCTTGGCCCAGACGGCCACCTCCTCGCGCAGCAAGTGCTGGGTTCGAAGTTCGGCCGGGGTCAGTCGTGACGCCTTGGCTTGGTCGTGCCAGCCCAACATCACATCACCCTGCCGGTCAAGGCGCGCCTGCAAGCGAACCTGGGACTCCTGGTGGCGGCCGTGGCAGCACAGCACCGCCAACCGCAGACAAAGGAGCATGACCGCGAAGTCACGCCGCGCGAAGGCCGTTTCCACCTTGCGCAATCCTCCTCGCTGACCCAGTACCAGTTCGCCGATCCGCCGCTGCTGGCTCTGCGAAAACCCCGCCGCATCCAAGTGGTCCAACAGGTAGGCACTGTGGCGGTGGTGGTCGTGGTGCGACACCATCATGCCAATCTCGTGCAGGTCACAGGCCCAGGCCAACTCACGAACTTCCTCGTCGTTGAGCGCTGGTGCCAGGCTGCGCTGAAGGTTCAGGGCCAATTGCTTGACACGGTGTGCCTGCTGGATGTCCACCTCGAACCGATGCTGCAACTGCGAAACCGTAGCATCGCGAACATCGCGCGAGTCCACGCCCAGCGATACTTTGCGCCGCTGGAAGAGGTCATAGATGACACCTTGCCGCAATGCGGCGCGCGAGGCCTGGATTTCGTCGATTCGGAACTGCACCATCAGGGTATACAAGATAGCCAGTCCTCCAGCCAAGACCGATTTGCGGTCTTCCTTGAGGCCGCGCAAGTCCAGGCGGTCCACATGTCCGGCTTCCACACATCGCTCAATGCACCAGGCAATGGCCCACGGTGTCAAACGCCCGTCAGTCACTCCGTGACTGGCCAGCAAGTGGGATACCGCACCCGCCGTCCCCGATGAGGCCATGGCCTCGCTCCAGCGATCGGGCGTAAAAATCTTCTCGGCTTCCTCGAATTCGGCGCCGGCGGCGACTTGGGCTGCACGGAAAGCATCCGCGGTCAACTGGCCATCGGGGAAATAGCGCTGCGTCATCGATTGGCTGCCGATGCCGAAGGACTCCGCGGCACCAGGCACCTGCCCCTGTCCCATGACGAATTCCGTTGAGCGCCCTCCAATGTCAATGACCAAACGCGGGGTGTCGCTGGGATGCAGATGGGCCACGCCCGCAAAGATCAGTCGGGCCTCCTCACGCCCGGAGATGACCTCGATCGGAACACCCAGCACGGGCTCGGCCATCGACAGAAAGTGGTTGCGGTTGCGTGCTTCGCGCAGTGTCTGCGTGGCCACGGCCCGCACTTCTCGGACTTCATGCAAACGCAACATCTCGGCCATGGCAGCCAAGGTGCTCAACCCTCGTTCCACCGCATCGGGACGAAGGTAGCCCTGTTCGTCAAGGCCAGAGCCCAGGCGCACCGGCTCCTTGAGGTAATCCAGTCGCCGGTAGCGTCCGTCACGGATGCGAGCGATCTCGATCCTGAAGCTGTTGGAGCCCATGTCGATGGCCGCCAGCGGCGCGCTCAGGATTGGATTGGACGAATTCATGCTTAGCCGATTAGGGTAACCCATGAATTTGACGAATTCATGACTCAAGCGCCCGAGATGGTAGCGAAGCCCGCCTCGTGCGAGGCTCTGAGCGCCTGACAACACAACTGAGCGAGATAGCAGGACTTGATTTGGCAGCCAAGCAGTCATCACAGCACTAACTTGCTCAGTTTTCAGGCCCCTACATCTTGGTGGCGTCGGGGATTCGAACTGAACGTGAAGAAGCAAGATACTTGATGCGCGTAGCGCTACACGCTACAATTGGCGCATGATCCGAAGCTTCAGGCACAAAGGCGTTGAGCGCTTCTTCAAATCCGGCTCACGCGCCGGGATACAAGCGGCTCATGCTCCGCGCCTGGCTCGGCAACTGTCTGCGCTGGACGCGGCCACAAGGCCCGAAGACATGAACCGTCCTGGGTGGGACTGGCATCCCCTCAAAGGCGGCCTTTCCGGCCACTGGTCAGTCGGCATCAACGGTAACTGGCGTCTGACTTTTGCTTTTGAAAACGGCGATGCCATCCTGGTGGACTACCAGGATTACCACTGAGGACACCATGAGTTCGATGTTCAATCCCCCCCACCCTGGCCTCACTTTGAGGGACGACATCCTGCCTGCCCTGAATCTGCAGGTCGGCGAAGCGGCCGCCCACTTGGGCGTCGACCGCACCACCCTGTCCAAGGTGCTCAATGGGCGGGCGGCGATCAGTCCCGCCATGGCGCTGCGCATTGAGCGTTGGTTGGGGCGCGACCACGGTGGGGCCGCAGAAGTGTGGTTGGCTCAGCAGTCGGCGTATGACCTGTGGCAGGCGCGGCAGGTCGTGAAGGCATCGAAGGCCCTCTCGGGCATCAAGACGCTGAAATTTCACGCAGCTTGAGTCGCCCATTGGGTTGATCCGAAAACGAAAAAAGCACCCGAGGGTGCCTGCGCGCTGAAATTGAACCACCGAAGGTTTGGCGGGCCAGCAGCCATCACAGCACTAACTTGCTCAGCGTCTGAGGGGGGCCGATTTTGGTGGCGGTGGGGATACGAACATGGGTGCGCTCCTCACCCTTGTGCTCATGTCAAACCAGGGAACAAGTAAAGGACATTCAAGTACGTTGGAGCGGTGGAATGTCCGGGCTTGCTGGAGCTGCGATCACCGGGCGAAGGTTGGGACAGCCGCCACCGTAAAGCCGTTGCTTCAGGCCTGCAGCTGTCTGAGATGCGTCATCACATCGGCCATCGACATGACATCACCGTACTTGCTGTCGATGTCGAACAGATTGGCGTCATGGGGTGCCAGGTGGCGGTCGCCCACGCAGTCGCGGGGCACGATGACTCGCAGACCATGTTGAACCCCATCGACAGCGGTGGCGCGGATGCATCCGCTGGTGGTGCATCCGGTCAGGACGATCGTATCGACACCGCGGGACTGGAGCAAAGAGGACAGGCTGGTGCCGAAAAACGCGCTGGCGTACTGCTTGACGATCACAACCTCTGAGTCGAGGGGCTCGACACCCTCGCAGACCCGAGCAAAGCGCGGCTCAGCAAAGCACTTGAGCACGGGCGCCTTGAGCACCCATGCGCCGCCGTCCTCAAACCCTGGCGCCGTGTAGGCTACCCTGGTATGCACAACCAGTACACCAAGCTTTCTACACAGGCTTAGCAGGCTGCGCGTGGACTGCACAGCCGGCGCCACTCCAGGGGCAAACAACGGCGAGTCTGTCTCGGTGTAAGCGCGGACGAAGTCGACGATCAACAAGGCCGGGGAGCGGCCGAACCCGATGCGGTGGTCCCAAACGCCGGCATAGTTGGCGGCCGCGTCTGCTGAGTTCGGCTCTGTGCTCATGCCACTTTCACCAGGTAGCCGTGGAACACGCCCACATGCACTTCAGACTCTTCTGCGCTGTCGGGCCACAAGTGGCGCGATGAGAAGCGCACGTCGAAAGTACGTTGCCAGGGCGACTCGAGTCCGTGGCCATGTGCATCAGGGTAAGGATAGACAGGCGACATGCCCACCACCACGCCTTCCTTTCCGCGGATGTAGCCAGGCATCCGGATATGCCCGGGAACGAAATCCTCCTTGACACGCACGCGGTCACCCACGTCGATGTCAGGCAGATTCGCTTCACCAACCCGTCCCTCCCGGCTCGGGCGTGAAAGCTGCACGGCAAAGCCCGCTGCGGCCGACAGCTCGCCTGCGCTGAACACGCCTCGCTCCACGCACAGGCTGGCCACGGCGGTGAAGGTGCGTTCGTAGTAGCTGGCCACCATGTAATGCCGTGGCTCCATGCGTTCGATCGCGTGGCGGTACTCGTCCATGTTGTAGAGCCCGTGGCGCCCCATGCGAACCCACATAGCTGCGATGCGGATGTCCGCTTCCCCATGAAAGGGATCGGTATGGCCGTGGAACTGCACCGGCCCAAATCCCTGCCGTCCGCCGAGGTCGTGCACGCCGTCCATCAGGCTGCTCCGGTGGAGGTTGCTGGTGCTGCGGCGTAGGGCGGCTCCAATCGCGCCACGCCGATCATCGATTCTTTGGTGATCAGGGCTTCCAACGCTTCGGTAGTCCAGCCCTGCGTGTGCGGGGGGCGATATGGCAGCACCATGTAACGGGTGTCCGTGGTGGTGTCCCACACACGGATGCGCATGGCTTCAGGCAGGTGCAGCCCCATCTCACCCAGCACGGTACGGGCCTCGCGCACGATGCGCGCCCGGTACTCCAGGTCCTTGTACCAACCTGGGGCCATGCCGATGATGGAAAAGGCGGTGCAGGAGCAAAGGGTGCAGCAGATGACGTTCTGTAACTCGGCCGTGTTCTCCAGCACCACCAGGCTGCGGTGATGTTCGGGCATGGGAAATCCCATGTTGGCCGCCGCGGCACGCCCGTCCTTCAACAGTTCGGCCTTGAAGGTCGGGTCGACCCAGGCACGAGCGCACAAGCGTGCGCCGTTGCGGGGAAGCCAGTCTTCAGTGACCTTGTGATGGAAGTCCTCTAGATCAGCCGGCTGTAGCAGGCCCTTCGCAGAGAGGACCGCTTGCAATGCGTCGGCATGCGCGGAGAGATCGGTGCTCATCGAGCCTCCTCCGATTGAACTATGAGAAGCTCGGTATATCACGACGACCGGAACCCTTAGGTTTGGGCTGTCCAGTTATCGGGGCAAATCATCTTCAATGACGGTGCATAAGGCTCCAGCCTGACAGCAGCCATCGGTGGCCTAACAACAGAACGGACGCAATCAGCCTGAAGCCGTCGTCTCGCTGCTAGTGGCGAAGGCTTGGACACAATTCGATCCCCACCGCTCAAACCCCGCGTGGCGGCTAGGTTTCCGCCAAAGCTCCTGACTTTGCCGACCGTGGTACGGAGGTTCAGGCCAGCGGGAATGCCCGCAAGTGCTTGTCTTTATTGGGTTTTTCTAACTTGCTCAGGAAAATGGTAGTCAGGAGGTGCTGAGCAAATCGCCGTCTCAGACCGGGGTGAACCCGGGTCGTCAGCGACTTATTTCAAACCTGTAGTACGGCGCGATCGCGGAAAACTCAATCAGATCAATGAGTTGCGATCGGCGATTTGAACGATTGAAAAATTGAAGAAAGTCGCGTGGCGGGCAGGGAGGGATTCGAACCCTCGGTACTGGAATCCCAGTACGCCGGATTTCGAATCCGGTGCATTCGACCACTCTGCCACCTGCCCGGTGTGGCGCCGCAGATTCGGGCGCCTCGTGGTCTCGCTGTTGCGAGCCGCGGATTCTAGTTCATCAAGCCCGCAGTACCTCCGCGCCGCCCACATAGGGCCGCAAAGCCGCGGGCACACGCACCGAACCATCGGCCTGCTGGTGGTTTTCCAACACCGCCACCAGTGCACGGCCCACCGCCACACCGGAGCCATTGAGCGTGTGGACAAGTTCTGTCTTGCCACTGGCGTTGCGGTAACGCGCCTGCATGCGCCGCGCCTGGAAGGCCTCGCAGTTCGAGCAGGAACTGATCTCGCGGTAGGTGTCCTGTGCCGGCAGCCACACTTCAAGGTCGTAGGTCTTGGCGCCGCTGAAGCCCATGTCGCCCGTGCACAACGTGACCACTCGGTAGGGCACCTCCAGTGCTTGCAGCACGGCCTCCGCATGGGAGACCATTTCTTCAAGCGCTTGTTTGCTCTGCTCGGCGGTGGTGATTTGCACCATCTCCACTTTGTCGAATTGGTGCTGGCGGATCAGGCCCCGGATGTCACGGCCGCCGCTACCGGCCTCCGACCGGAAGCAGGGCGAGTGCGCCGTGAGCTTGATCGGCAGTGCGTCCAGTTCCAGAATCTGCTCGCGCACGCTGTTGGTCAGCGAGATCTCGCTGGTGGAAATCAGGTACTGTTCCTCGGCGGGCTCCTCGCCCTGCCCATCGGCCCCACGGTAGACCCAGAACATGTCATCGCGGAACTTGGGTAACTGGCCCGTGCCCTCCAGCACGTTGCGGTTCACGATGTAGGGCGTGTAGCACTCGGTGTAGCCGTGCTTCGTGGTGTGCAGGTCCAGCATGAACTGCGCGAGCGCGCGATGCAATCGTGCCGCCGGGCCCTTCATGAAGGTGAATCTCGAGCCGCTGAGCAAGGCGCCCGTATCGAAGTCCAGGCCCAGGGCAACGCCCAAGTCCACATGGTCCTTCACCGGAAAATCGAAATGGCGGGGCGCCCCCCAGCGGCGCACCTCCACATTGCCTTTTTCGTCTTCGCCTAGCGGGACATCGGCCTGCGGCAGATTGGGCAACTGCATCAGCATGCCCTGCAGCTCGGCCTGGATGGCCTCCAGTTGATCAGCCGAAGCCTTGAGCGCCTCGGGAATAGCGGCCACCTGTGCCATCACGGCTGACGCATCCTCGCCTTTGGATTTGAGCGCGCCGATCTGCTTGCTCAGCGCATTGCGCTGGGCTTGCAGCTCCTCGGTGCGGGTTTGGATGGTCTTGCGCTGGGCCTCCAGTTCTTGGAAGCGGGCCACATCCAGAAAGGGCTGGGGCGAACGACGGGCCTCCAGGCTTGCCACGACGGCCGGCAGGTCTTTGCGCAGAAGATTCAGATCGAGCATGATGAAAGGCCCATCAGGGGCGGTAAAGCGATTCAGCTGTCGGTTCGTGCAGACGCCATGGATTTGTCGCCCAAGCCACGGGGAAGCGGGAAGCGCACCGACTCTTCCACACCCGGCAACTTTCGAACGCTCAAGGCGCCGAGCTCGCGCAGGCGCGCCACCACCGACTGCACCAAGACTTCAGGGGCCGAAGCGCCGGCGGTCAGACCCACGCGGACCTTCCCTTCGAACCATTCGGGCTTGAGATCCTCTTCTGAGTCCACCAGGTAGGCCGGCGTGTCCAGCCGCTGAGCCACCTCGCGCAGGCGGTTGCTGTTCGATGAGGTTCGGCTGCCCACCACGATCACCACATCCACCTGCGGCGCCAGCAACTTCACGGCATCCTGCCGGTTCTGCGTGGCGTAGCAAATATCCTGCTTCTTGGGTTCACGCACCAGGGGAAAGCGCGCCTTCACCGCTTCCAGAATCTCCGCGGCATCGTCCACGCTGAGCGTGGTTTGCGTGACCACGGCCAGCCGCTCGGGGTTCTTCACCTGCACGCGCTGCACGTCCGCCACATCCTCCACCAGATGAATGCCCTCGGTGAGCTGACCGACCGTGCCTTCCACCTCGGGGTGGCCCTTGTGGCCGATCATGAGGAACTCGTACCCCTCCTTGTGCAGTTTGGCCACCTCCACATGCACCTTGGTGACCAGCGGACAGGTGGCGTCAAAGACCTGAAAGCCACGCGCTGCAGCCTCGTGGCGCACCGCCTGGCTCACGCCGTGAGCGCTGAACACCAGCGTGGCACCCGGCGGCACTTCGGCCAAATCTTCGATGAACACCGCACCCTTGGCCCGCAAGTCTTCCACCACATAGGTGTTGTGCACGATCTCATGGCGAACGTAGATGGGGGCCCCATGCAGGGCGATTGCGCGCTCGACGATCTCGATGGCACGATCCACGCCGGCACAGAAACCGCGCGGCTCGGCCAGCACCACCTCCTGCAGCACCTGTTTCATCACAGCACCCCAATCACGTGAACCTCGAACCGAACCGCCTGCCCGGCCAAGGGATGGTTGAAATCGAACAGCAGCCAGGCATCCCCACCCTGCCCACCGGCTTCGCGCACCACACCGGCATAGCTGCCTTGGCCATCCGGCGTGGGGAACTGCACCACATCCCCCACCGAATAGTAGGCGTCCGGGTCGCCCAGTTCACGCAGCAGTGTCAGCTTCACCTTCTGCAGCAATTCGGGGTTGCGCTCACCGAAGGCCTCTCCCGGCGCCAGGTCAAAACCCGTCCTCGCCCCCTCGGCAAGCCCCAGCAGCCGGCTTTCCATGGCCGGCGCCAGTGCCCCGGTGCCCAGGGTCAGGGTGGCGGGCGACCCTTCAAAGGTGCTGACCAGCGCATCGCCGGAAGGGCCCAGAAGACGGTAATGCAGGGTCAGGAACGACCCTTCGCAAATGAGATTCACCAGGAAACAGGAGAAAGAGACCCACGGAGCGGGCCGTTGAACGGATTCAGTCGATTCTAAGAGGCGCAGGTGTCCCTCAAGAGCCTGCCCCCAGCCCTGCGCCCCCGGGAGAAGTTGCTGCGCCTGGGTCCGCGCGCACTGGCCGATGCCGAACTGTTGGCCATCCTGCTGCGCACGGGCCATGGTGGGCGCGACGCCCTGGGCCTCTCACATGCCCTGCTGGAGCAGGCCGGTGGGCTGGGCCCCCTGCTGCGGGATGCACCCCCGCTGGCAGGCTTGGGCCCAGCCCGGCGTGCCGAACTCGGCGCCGTGGTGGAACTGGCCCGTCGCACCCTGGGGCACGATTTGCAAAGCCGGCCGGTGTTCGACGCCCCCGCCCAGGTCCGCGAGTACCTCCAACTCGAGATCGCCGGCCGCGAACAGGAGGTGTTCCTGGTGCTGTTCCTGGACGCGCGCCATCGCCTGATTGCCGCCGAGGAACTCTTTCAAGGCACCCTCAACCAAACCAGCGTATACCCCCGCGAAGTGGTCAAGCGCGCCTTGGGTGTGAACGCAGGGGCGGTGGTTCTGGCCCACAATCATCCGTCTGGTTGTGCCGAACCCTCGGCAGCGGATGCCCAGCTGACCCGCGTCCTCACCCAGGCGCTGGCCCTGGTGGACATCCGCGTGTTGGATCACTTTGTGGTCACGCGCGGGTCGGTCACATCCTTGGCTGAGCGCGGGCTGCTCTGACAGCCGCCCCGCGGGTGTTGACGAAGGCAAGGCCATCGGCTGCGGGGCGACCCCAGCCTCTATCGAATCGATCATGAGCGCTCCCTCCCGCCTTTCGCTTTCAGACCTGGCCACCCTCAAGCGTCAGATCGATCGCGAGCGCCGCGAAGCGGCTGCGCGTCAACAGCGAGAGCGCGAAGAGCGGCTGAAATCCGAACGCGAACGTCACCTGTTCCGCTTGAGCGTGGGCGAAGTCACCCCGATGACCGATGCCGGCCGGGTGTTGCTGCAACCGCCGCCTGCGGATCCGGTCCCGCGTCAGCGCGAACTCGATGAGCAGGCGGCGCTTGAAGAGGCTTTATCCGACGAAATGGATGTGGAACGCCTGCTGGAGACCGATGAGGGCCTCAGCTTTCGCCGGCGGCACATCGGGCAGGATGTCGTGCGCCGCCTGCGGCGCGGCCAATGGGCCATCCAGGCCCAGGTCGATCTTCACGGCCTGCGGCGTGATGAAGCCCGCGAAGCACTGCAGTCCTTCCTGCGGCTCTCGCGCCGTCTGGGCCATCGCTGCGTCCGCGTCATTCACGGCAAGGGGCTGGGCTCGCCGGGCAAGTCACCGGTGCTCAAGTCGCGCGTGCGCGCGTGGCTGATCCAGTCGCGCGCGGTACTGGCCTTCGTACAGGCCCGCGCCAGCCAAGGTGGCCATGGGGCGGTGGTGGTGCTGCTGGCGCCGCCCGAGCCCCGCTCCACACCCGGGGCCTGATTCACCAGGCCCAGAGCCCAGCGGAGAGCCGGACGGCCATGGCCTAGCCGCCCTTGTTGCGCATCCAGTCGGCCGTGTTGTGGAACGACTCCAGCAGTCGCTCCACCAGCGCATCGGGCAGATCCCGCTCGCGCATGGCCTGCAGCATGCACATCATCCATTGGTCACGCTCGGAAATGCCGATGGCATAGGGAAAGTGGCGCGCGCGCAGCCTCGGGTGGCCAAAGCGCTCGACGTAGTGTGCTGGGCCACCCAACCAACCGCAAAGGAACCAGAACAGCTTGTTGCGCGATTCGGTCATGTCAGCGGGATGAAGCGCACGGATACCGGCATAGGCCGGCTCCAGTTCCATCAGGTCGTAGAAGCGGTCGACCAAGGCGCGGACAGCGGCCTCACCACCCACCCATTCGAAGGCGGTGGCCGGCTGCGGCGTGGTCGGGGAATCGCTGCTCATCGGCGCATTACAACGCATCCGGCAGGAACAGCGCTTGGACATCCGACAGGAAATCCAGGCCCCTGGCCGTGGGGACCACTTGAAGTCCCTCGCGCTGCAACAGCCCGCGCGAGACCGCACGGGAGAGCGCCGGTTCCAGCGCTGCGGCAGGCAGGCCGGTTCGCTCGTTGAAGGATCTCAGGCTCACCCCTTCGGTGAGCCGCAGCCCGTTGAGCATGAATTCGAAAGGGCGGTCGCGCATGGCGATCTCGTGCTCCTTGGAAACCGCAATCCCCTGCTCAGCGGCCTCAACATAGGCCTTGGGTTCACGCCGACGCACCTGCCGCACGATGCGGTCGGGAAAGCTGATCTTGCCGTGCGCACCCGCGCCGATACCCAGATAGTCTCCAAACCGCCAGTAGTTCAGGTTGTGCGTGCAGCGGTGACCGTTGCGGGCGAAGGCCGACACCTCATAACGCTGGAGCCCCGCTTCGGCCGTGGCCTCTTCGATGGCATCGAGCATGGCGAATGCAGTGTCGTCATCGGGCAGGTTCACCGGGGTATGCACCGCAAAACGCGTGTTGGGCTCGATGGTCAGGTGGTAGATGGACAAGTGCGGCGGCTCGAAGCCCAGCGCGGTTTCAAGGTCTCGCCTCAGCCCCTCCATGCCCTGCCCGGGCAGCGCGTACATCAGGTCCAGGTTCCAGGTGTCGAAGGACTGGGCCGCTTCCTCCACGGCCGCACGCGCTTGTCCGCCATCGTGCACTCGACCCAGCGCCTTCAAGGCCTCATCGTTGAAGCTCTGCACACCAATCGATAGGCGGTTCACACCAGCGCGCGCATAGGCGGCGAATCGCTGCGCCTCGAAGGTGCCCGGATTGGCCTCCAAGGTCACCTCGCAGCCCGGCTCCAGCCGCAATCGCGCGCGCACATCGGCCAGCAGCGCTTCCACCTGTTCCGGATGAAAGAGGCTGGGCGTGCCGCCCCCCATGAAGATGCTGTGCACGGTGCGGCCCCAGACCTGCGGGAGCGCGGCTTCCAAGTCTCGGACCAGTGCGTGCCGGTACCGGGTCTGCGTAGCCTCGTCCGGGGTCTGACCGCCGTGTCGCCACTCATGAGAATTGAAGTCGCAGTAGGGACACTTGCGCAGACACCAGGGCAAATGGATGTACAGCGACAAGGGCGGGAGCGTGAGCAAACCGCCTGCGGCAGTCGGGGCCGCTGGCGAGCCCTGGGGCGCAGCCTGGGGCGCGGCCACCACCGGGATCGACAGCGGCTTACCGCGCGAAGGCCCTTGCATGCTCATCAGGCCAGGGGCCAGCCCCAGACCTGCGCCATCTGCTGTCGCATCAGCGCTGCAGCTCGCGCGCGATGGCTCATGCTGTTCTTGGCATCGTGTCCCATTTCAGCCACGGTCGCACCGAGCTCTGTGATCCACATCACCGGGTCGTATCCGAAGCCACCCTGGCCCCTTGGCGCCGACAGGATCTCGCCGTCCCAGCGGCCCTGCGCCACCAGGGGTTCGGGGTCCTGGGCGCTGCGCAGGGCGACCAGCGTACACACGAAGCGCGCGCCGCGCGCCCCATCGGGGCCACGCCGCTCCTCACGCCAGGGCACACCAGCGGCTGCGACTGAGAGCTCCTGCTGCAAACGCGCGATGTTTGCTGCATCCTGCCGCTGTCGCAGGGCCTCCCGGGCTTCCCCAGGCGCAGCCCGCAGCAGGCCGGCATACGCGGAAGACAGCACGCCCGGTGCCCCGCCGAGTGCGTTGACCGACAGGCCGGAATCGTCTGCCAACGCGGGCAGGCCCGTTGCTGCGCAGGCCTGCCGCGCCTTGTGCAGGGCGTTCTCCAGGAAAGTGCCGAAGGGTTCCTCGGGTTCCGTCAGTCCCAGGCCCTGCGGGCTGAGCAATTCCAGGTGCAGCGCCTGCGGGTCGAACAAGGCCTGCAGTTCACGCAGCTTGCCGGCATTGTGTGAAGCCAGCACCAGACGATGCTTCACACCGGCAACCCCAGTGCGGCCCTTTGCGCGCGCACCAGTTCAGCAATGCCCGCAGTGGCCAAGTCCAACAGCGCGTTCATCTCCTGGCGCCCGAAGGCTGCGCCTTCTGCCGTGCCCTGCACCTCGACGAAGTCACCCCGTCCCGTCATCACCACATTCATGTCGGTGTCGCAAGCCGAATCCTCGGTGTACTCCAGGTCCAGCAAGGGCAGACCCTGCACGATGCCCACGGACACGGCGGCCACATGGTCGCGTAGGGGCGACTGGGTCAAGACACCACGGTTCAGGAGTGTGGCCACCGCATCGTGTGCGGCCACGAAGGCCCCCGTGATGGCCGCGGTGCGGGTTCCACCATCGGCCTGCAGCACATCGCAGTCCAGCGTGATGGTGCGCTCACCCAGCAAAGACAGATCGAACACCGCACGCAAGGACCGGCCGATCAGGCGCTGGATCTCCTGCGTGCGGCCGGTCTGCTTGCCGCGTGCGGCTTCGCGGTCGCTGCGCGTGTGGGTGGCGCGGGGCAGCATGCCGTACTCGGCCGTCACCCAGCCCTCGCCACTGCCGCGCTTGTGGGGGGGAACCCGTTCCTCGACCGAAGCGGTGCACAGCACGCGGGTGTACCCGAAGGCCACCAGGACAGCCCCTTCGGCATGCTTCGTGTAGCTGCGTTCGAACAGAACCGGGCGCATCGAATGGGCCGCACGGCCCTGGCTGCGAATGAAAGTGGACGCGGTGGTGGAAGAGGGATTGGGATGCGACATGGCGTTCCTTGGTGCGCGATGAATCATGGCCTGGGCCGGGTGGCCCTCACTCAGATCACCGTCGCAGATTGTGCCGCTTCACCATCCAGCGCCTGCGCTGCCGCGCTCAAGAGCTGCGTCAGGGCCGCCACATCCTGCGGGCGCCGGCGGCTGTCCAGTTCCAGTGCGGCCCGGACCGCGCTGCGCAGCAGGGGCGAATACCAGCCCTGCAGCGCAGCCAGGCGTTTTGGCACCGCATCGGATGCGACACGCGAAAGGCCCTCCGGCGGCGGGTGACCCAGCATGCAGGCATACAGGCAGGCCCCCACGGCGTAGATGTCGGTCCAAGGCCCCTGCGAGGCGGGCACGAGGAGGGACTCTGGCGCCGAAAACCCGGGCGTGTAGGCCACCTTCGCACGCGCCTCGAAGGCAAGCGGCCCGGGATCGGCCATGGGCTGCGCCGCATCGAAGTCCAGCAGCACCAGCTCCCCATCCGAGGTCAGCAGCAGGTTGGCAGGCTTGATATCCAGGTGCAGGATGCCGGCGTCATGCACCGCCCCGAGCACCTGCAGCAGGTCCAGGCCCACACTGAGCACCGCAGATTCAGACAGGCCCGCGTGTCCCTTTGCAACCTGCCCCCGCGAGGCCAGGATGTGGGACTGCAGGGTTCGCCCCTGGCGGTACGGGCCCACCAGATAGACCGTTCCATGCGCTTGCACGCAGTCGATGACGCCTGCCACAGCGGGGTGGCTGATCAAAGCCAGATGTCGCGACGCCTCCAGAACGGCGTGCAGACGGCATCTCACCCGCGGCACCGCGCCAGGCATCACCGAAAGCGTCAGGCCACCGGAAGCCCGGTGCATGAGGGGCGCTGGCAGAAATTCCTTGAGCAGCACCGGTTCACCGTGGGTCGTCTACGCTTCGTAGACGATGCTCCCGCCCCCTGCCCCCAGCACGCGCACCACTCGGTAGGTACCGACTTTGCTGCCCACCGGCAAGGGTGCGGGCTTGGGCTTTGCCATAATGATTTTTTGTTTGCGGCGCGGAGCGCCGTGCCAGCGCCATGCCAGTCTATAGCATGACCGGCTACGCCAGCGTCACGCACGAGCGGGGCCTGAGCGTGGAGTGTCGTTCCGTCAACGGCCGCTTTTTGGATCTCAGCCTCAAGCTGCCGGAAGAATTGCGCGCCTGCGAGCCTGCACTGCGCGAAGCGGTGGCCACCCGCGTCAAGCGCGGCAAACTCGAACTGCGCCTCCATCTGGCCACAGCCGACAGCGCCAGCCAGCAGCCTCCCACGCCCGAGGGGCTGCGCCGCTTGGCGCAGTGGCAATCGCAGGTGCACGCGGTGATGCCTCAGGCAGCAGCCTTGAGCGTAGCCGAAATGCTCGCCTGGGGCCGCAGCCTCGCACCGGCAACACCCTCCATGGAGGCTGCCGAGGTGCTGGCGGCCACACAGGCCTGCCTGGACGCCCTGGCCGATGCGCGTGCCCGCGAAGGGCAACGCTTGGTTCAGATTCTTCTTGATCGAATCGGCCTTCTGGAATCGCTGGCCGCCCGTGCCGAGCCCCTGGTGCCTGCGGTGGTTCAACGCCAGCAGTCCCGCTTCCTGGAGCGATGGTCCGAGGCCCTGCAAGCGGCCGATGCCGCCACCAGCGTTGGGCCGCAGGCCTTGCAGGAACGGGCCATGGGTGAGGCGGCCGCATTCGCGCTGCGCATCGACGTGGCCGAGGAACTCAGCCGCCTCAAGGCCCATCTGCAGGAAATCCGGCACCTGCTGGACCAAGGCGGCGAACTGGGCAAGCGGCTGGACTTCCTGATCCAGGAATTGCACCGAGAAGCCAACACGCTGGGCTCGAAGTCGGCGGCGCTCGAACTGACCGCGCTGTCGGTGGACATGAAGGTGGCCATCGAGCAGATGCGCGAACAGGTGCAGAACATCGAATAGGTGCAGACCGCGCTCATGAGCAACGACACCCACCCTCACCCCGGTTGCCTGTTTGTGGTGGCCGCCCCTTCGGGCGCCGGCAAATCCAGCCAGGTCAAGGCCCTGCTGGCGGCCGACCCTCAATTGGCTGTGTCTGTCTCCCATACCACCCGGACACCGCGTGGCCAGGAGCAGCATGGCCGCGACTACTGGTTCGTCTCGCCCGAAGCCTTCGAGGTGATGGTGCAGGCCGATGAATTCTTCGAATGGGCCCAGGTCCATGACAACCGCTACGGCACCTCGCGCCGCGCGGTCCTGCAGGAACTCGAGCGTGGTCAGGATGTGGTGCTGGAGATCGACTGGCAGGGCGCCCTGAACATCAAGCGCATCTTTCCCGATGCCGTGCTCATCTTCATACTGCCGCCGAGCTGGCAGGAGCTGGAGCGGCGCTTGGTGGGGCGGGGCGAAGATGCACCGGCGGTGATCGAAAAGCGCCTGCGCAATGCCCGCCTGGAAGTGTCCAAGGCCCAGGAATTCGACTTCGTTATAATCAACGGCTGTTTTGAAGACGCCCAACAAGAACTGCGTACCGTGGTTCGCGCCCAGCGCCTTCGATACTCGGCCCAGCGCCGGCGCCGCCCCGATGTGTTCTCCGCATTGGGGTTGTAGCCCTCGGCGACTGCCCTCCTCCGCGGTTGATGCCCTCCAGCACGCCGCCTTGCCCCGGAACACCATCATGGCCCGCATCACTGTCGAAGACTGCCTGGAAAAGATCCCCAATCGCTTTCAGCTGGTACTGGCAGCCACCTACAGGGCGCGGATGCTCAGCCAGGGCCATGCGCCCAAGGTGGACAGCCGCAACAAGCCCGGCGTGACCGCCCTGCGCGAGATCGCCTCCGGTCAGGTGGGTGTGGAGATGCTGCGCAAGGTTCCGGTCTGAACCCAACCGGGTTTGCGGCCCGGTCTCCAAACGCCTGCCCACGGCCTGATAAATTCCGGCTATGGGCCTTCGATCTCTCGCTGCCGACCTCCTGCCTGTCGCCTTGCAAGGTGGCCTGTGGCCTGGGCGTTCGCAGCCGGCCACTGGTGCAGCCGGCAGTTCCCTGACATCGGCGCCCGCCGAAGAGGTCGGCTCCTTCGCAGCCTTGCAGGAACGGCTGGCCTACCTGCCCAAGGCTGAACTGAAGCTGGTCCGCGAAGCCTACAAGTTCGCCGACGAAGCCCACCTCGGCCAGTTCCGCGCCAGCGGCGAGCCCTACATCACCCACCCGATTGCCGTAGCGGGCCTGTGCGCGCGCTGGCGACTGGACTCGCAGGCCATCATGGCCGCCTTGATGCACGACGCGATGGAGGACTGCGGCGTCACCAAGTCAGAACTGATCGAACGATTCGGTGCGCCGACGGCCGAGTTGGTCGATGGACTGACCAAACTCGACAAGCTGCAGTTCAGCACGCGTGAGGAATCTCAGGCCGAGAGCTTTCGCAAGATGCTGCTGGCCATGACACGCGATGTGCGAGTCATTCTGGTCAAGCTGGCCGATCGGCTGCACAACATGCGCACCATGACAGCCATGGCGCCGACCAAGCGCGGCCGCATCGCACGCGAGACGCTGGACATCTACGCGCCCATTGCCCACCGGCTGGGTCTCAACCAGGTCTACCGCGAACTGCAGGAGTACAGCTTCGCTTTCCTGCACCCCTGGCGCCACGCGGCGGTGAACAAGGCGGTGCAGCGTTCACGCGGATGGCGACGCGACATCGTCGAGCGGGTCGAGCGCGAAGTGCATGAAGCGTTCAACGGTTCGCGCATGAAGGTGCGCATCCATGGCCGCGAAAAGACGGCCTACTCCATCTACCGCAAGATGCGTGAAAAGCACTCCAGCTTCGCACAGGTCAGCGATCTTTTCGGATTTCGGGTGGTGGTGCCGCAGATCAACGACTGCTACCAAGCCCTGGGCGTTCTGCACCAACTCTACAAGCCTGTGCCGGGCCGCTTCAAGGACTACATCGCCATCCCCAAGGCCAATGGTTACCAAAGTCTGCACACCACGCTGGTGAGCCCCTTGGGTACTGCGGTGGAGTTCCAGATCCGCACCGAATCCATGGATGCCGTGGCCGAAAGCGGCATCGCTGCGCACTGGATGTACAAGAGCAAGGACACCGCTGGAGATGCGCAGCAACTCGGCGCGATGTGGCTGAAGTCCCTCATCGACATCCAGGATGAAACCCGAGACCCCGCGGAGTTCCTGGAACATGTCCGCATCGACCTGGCGCCGGACTCGGTCTATGTGTTCACCCCCAAAAGCCGCATCCTTGCCCTGCCGCGCGGGGCCACGCCGGTGGATTTCGCCTATGCCATCCATTCCGATGTGGGTGACCATTGCGTCGCTGCACAGATCAACGGCGAAGCGGTCGCCCTGAGCGCCGAATTGCGCAGTGGTGATGTGGTGGAGGTCACCACCTCACCCGGCGCTCGGCCCAATCCGGCTTGGCTGAACTTCGTGCGCACGGGTCGCGCGCGCTCCAAGATCCGCCACTTCCTCAAGGCCATGGAGCAGGAGGAGACCTACCTGCTGGGCGAGCGACTGCTGGTGCAGGCCCTGCGGGCCGAAGGCCTGGTGATGCCCGAATCGGACAACGAAGGAGCTGAGAGTGGCTCCGGCGACGCGGCTGGGGCGATCTGGGCGGCCCTCGTGCGCTGGAGCGGTAACCGGACCCGCAGCGAACTGCTGACCGACATCGGTACGGGCCGCAAGATCGCCACCATCGTGGCCAAGCACCTGGCGCGGCTGCTCATCGAAGCCGGCCACAGGCCCGACGCCATCACGCTGTCGATGGAGCGGTTCGCCTCCACGGCCGAGCAGCGCGGCAGTGGCCTGGTGACGGTGGACGGGAGCGAGGGCGCCTCCGTGAAATACGCCAACTGCTGCCGGCCGATTCCGGGTGATTCGGTGGTGGGCTATCTGGGTCGGGGTGAAGGCCTGACCGTCCACACGGCGGACTGCACCACCATGCGGCGTCTGGCGCAGCGCGACACCGAACACTGGATGCCCGTGGAGTGGGCTGATGAGGTCGTGCGGCCCTTCGAGACCGCCATCACCGCGGTGCTGCGCAATGGCAAAGGGGTGCTGGCTCAGGTGGCCCAGGCTGTGGCGCTTTCCGAGGCGGACATCACCCACATCGAGATGGACGAAAACGGGGCGAATGACGTCACCGCGCTGCGCCTGGTGATCGCCCTGCGCGACCGGCAGCAGTTGGCCGACGTGCTGCGGCGCCTGCGCCGGTGCCCGCCGGTGATCCGGGTCTCACGCGTCAAGCCCTGAGGCACCCGGTGCGGGATAGCGCACCGCCAACACCTCCAGCACTTCGCGCCCGCCCGGCGTGTACAGGATCACCTCATCGCCCACACGGGCCTTGAGCAAGGCCTGCGCAATCGGCGAGACCCAGCTCACCTCTGCGCGCAGGGGATCGGTTTCGTCGATACCTTTGATGGTGACCGTGCGCTGTTGGCCCAGCGCGTTTTCCACCGTGACGGTGGCGCCGAAAAAGACCTGCTCACTGCCATGGTGAAGGCTGGGGTCGGCCACCACCGCAATGTCCAGCCGCTTGGTGATGTAGCGTATCCGACGATCGATTTCGCGCAGCCGCTTCTTGCCATAGAGATAGTCCCCGTTTTCCGAGCGGTCCCCATTGGAAGCCGCCCAGGAAACGATCTCGACCACCTTGGGGCGTTCCTCGTCGAGCAGTTGCAGCAGTTCCGCGCGCAGTTTTTCATGTCCGCTGGGCGTCATGTAATTGCGCTGGCCGCGCGGCAGCGCCGGTGCGCCGGCGGTATCGTCATCATCGTCCTCGGGCGGATCGATCTCTCGGGTGAAAGCCTTGTTCATGCCGACATATAGGGTATGGGCTGCATGGTGCCTTCGAAGGCGGGCCTGCTGCTGCCCGGAGCGGCCGCCCGCTCAGTCGGCACCCGGCAGGGCCGAGCGGCGCCACACATAGGCCACGCCCACACCCGCGCTCAGGCCTGTGGACTGCCGCACCAGAGGACTGGCTTCGTTGGCGGCCCCGTGAACGCTGTCCATGCGGGCATAGGTGAAGGCATTCCAGTTCGGACCCAGTCGCCAGGCCACCGAACCGGCCAAGCGCCAGGTGATCAGGCCGGCTTGAGCCGAATAGGCCGGCCGGGACACGGTGGCCTGTGCGGGGCTCACCCCGTAGTAGGTCTGCGCCAGCTGCCGGTCTCCAAGCACCGCGCTGGCCCCGGTGTTGATGAAGAACCCACTGCGGGTCAGGCCCTGCCACTTCAGCTCGGGCTCAAACGACACACCCCGGTGTTGAAGGCCATCGCTGAGATCGTGGACGCTGCGCAGCGGAAGGTCCAGCCGCCAGCGCGATCCATCGGGTGCGCGGTGCAGGGTCCAGCGCAGGCGCGGGCCCAGTTCGACCAGCGTGCCCAGCGTGGGCATGCCCTGTCGTGTTTCGATGCGCTGTGAACTTGAGCCGATGGCTGCTGAAGCCCCGATATCGAGCTCCAAGTCACCGCTCTGCAGGGCCCTCAGGCCAGCGTTGCCGCGATCGGCACGGAGCACCTCGCCGCGGTAGACCACATAAGGCAGCAACAGGCTGCGCTGCACGTGCTGGTTCGCACCCGGGTAGGCCTGTTGGGTGACCAAGATTCCCAGGGCGCCGGCCTCCCAACGCGGGAGAGCCGGCGGACCCGATGGCGCGCCGGTGCTCTGCGCCTGTGCGGCAGAAGCGGTGAACAGGATTGCCATGAATGCAAGGCGGCTGGCGCTGCAGCGGGGCAGTGGGTGCGCGGTATTCATGGGCCGATTGTGCGCCCGATCGGGGCCTCATGGAGGGTCGTCTTCTCCCGTCCATCCGTCATGAACACCGAATCGACCACAGCAGCCGACCGACGAGCACCGACGCGATTCCCACCACCACCGCCCAAGCCAAGAGGGCACCACCCGGATCAGCGAGCGCGAGTGCGCGTTGCAGCGGCTGCCAAGTCAAGGCGGCCAGGAGCACCGAAGCGGCCAATGCGCCGATGACCCCCAACCGCTTCACCGAGGAACCGCCGATCCATGCTCGCGGGCTGATTCCTTGGCTCAAGGCCGTCAAGGCCAAGGTGAAGTTGCCGGCTGTCAGACCGACGATCAAGGCCGTCCGCACATGGTCCAACGCATAGCCCTGCGCCTGGGCACAGGCGACTCCGACCAGCAAAGCCAGGAGCAACACGCCACCCAGCCACAGGGCACCCAGCATCTCCTCACGCGTCATCAGCAGGGGCTCGTCGATGCGACGGGGCGGTCGCTTCATCAAGTCCTTGGACGGGGGTGCATTCTCAAAGGCCAGGGAACACAAGGGGTCGATCACCATCTCGGTGAGCACCACATGCGCGGGCAACATCAGCGGCGGCCATCCCATCAACAGGGGCACCAAGGCCAGACCTGCCAGGGGCACGTGGATGGCCGTGATGTAGCGCGAGACCCGTCGCAGGTTGTCCATCAATCGGCGTCCGAGGGCAATGCCATGCGCAATGTGTCGAAAGTCTTCATCCAGCAGCACCATGGAGGCGGCTTCGCGTGCCACGTCGGTTCCCCGCCCACCCATGGCCACACCCACATGGGCCGCGCGCAGGGCTGGTGCGTCATTGACGCCATCTCCCGTCATGGCCACCACTTCACCTTGGGCCTGCAGCGCTTTGACAAGCAGCAACTTGTGTTCGGGCTGG
The DNA here is from genome assembly GCA_049423145.1 of Burkholderiaceae bacterium. Lineage (GTDB taxonomy): Bacteria > Pseudomonadota > Gammaproteobacteria > Burkholderiales > Burkholderiaceae_C > RFTU01. The sequence continues at coordinate 14,851 of JBMSQF010000014.1, read as the reverse complement.
ACACGGGCAAATAGGCGCACCTGAGCCGCGACCTCGGCCTGACCACCCGCGCTCAGGGCGGCAAAGTCTTCGCCGCTGATCACGCCGCCCCGGGCATCCAGTCCCGCTTGCTCGGCAATGGCGCGGGCCGTCTCGACATGGTCGCCGGTCACCATGATGACCTTCACCCCAGCGCCCTGCACCTCGGCAACGGCAGCGGCCACACCCTCGCGCAGGGGGTCTTCCAGCGCGACAAGGCCCAGCCACCGCCAGCCCCCTTGCGGCACAGACTGCGGCTCGGTGCCCAACGCAATCGGATCGGCGGCCATGTCGGTCATGGCCACCGCAAGCACCTTCCACCCTTGGCGGGCCAATCGCGCTGCCGCTTCCCTGCGCGCAAGTGCTTGCCCGGATTCGTGCTCGCACCACCGCAGCACCGATTCCGGCGCCCCCTTGCAGAACCAGCGCGGGCCCGCTGCACCGGTTGCCCACGCCACCGCCATCACGGGTTGCTCCGCCGAGGGTGGGTGTTCCTGCAGGCGCACTCCCTCGGCCACCCACCGGACAGCTGCGCCAGCGTCGCGCAGCGCCTGGTCCACCGGATCCACGCCCACGGCGCGGCAGGCAGCGCAAGCCGCAGCCAGAAGGCCCTGCAGGGGCGCCATCACCGTGCTGTCCGACGCGCCCCATCGCTGGGCCACTTCATCGGTCTGCAGCACCATCAGGCGCAGCCGGTTCTCGGTCAAGGTGCCCGTCTTGTCGACACACAGCACGGTCAGCGCGCCCAAAGCCTCCACGGCAGCCGGGCGGCGGGCCAACACCTGCAAACGGCTCAAGCGCCAGGCGCCCAGCGCCATGAAGATGGTCAGTGCCATCGGGAACTCTTCGGGCAACATGCCCATTCCCAGGGCCAAGGCCGAGACCGCTCCTGCCCACCAGTCGCCGCGCCACAGCCCATGCACCAGCACCACCGCCAGGCTCACCGCCAGGGCCAGCAGGCCGAAGATCCGGACCAATGCACGGATGCGTCGCTGGGCGGGTGTGTCGGTGAGATCGATGGTGGCCAGGGCCGCCCCGATGGCGCCCATACGGGTGCGAGCACCGGTCTGCAACACCTCGCCCACCCCTTGCCCTGACACCACCACCGTGCCGGCCCATACGCGGTAGGGCTCATCACGATCAGCCTCGGCTTTCGGCGTGCTCGCATCAACGGCCCACCGCGGCGCCGGCGCCACGCGTTTGATCACCGGCCATGACTCACCAGTCAGCAGCGACTCGTCGACCGTCACGCCCGAGCACTGCATCAGTGCCGCGTCTGCGGCCACGCGGTCGCCTTCTTCGATCAGGAACCAATCCCCGGGCACCAAAGCCGTGGCGGGCCTGCGCTGCCACTTGCCGTCTCGAAGCACTTGGACCGAGGGCACGGACAAGTCCCTCAAGGCTTCCAGTGCCCGCTCGCGCCGCCGACCTTGCAGCACCACCAGACCCACCGTCATCAGGGCAAAGGCCGCCAACAGCAAGCCTTCGCTCAGATCGCCCACGGCGAGATACAGGCCTGCGGCCAGCAGCAGCAAGGCAAACATCGGTTCTCGCAAGACTTCGGCCACGGTGTGCAGCCACGTGCGACGCTGCGGGTCGGGGAGGCGGTTGGGGCCCCAGGTGGCCAAGCGCTCCTGCGCTTGGGTCTCACTCAGGCCGCCTTCGGGTGAGTCTCGGCTCATGCGCCATCGTGCTACGGAGCGAGGCTGCTCGCTTGCCCATGATCAGGCGCCGTGCAGGCCGCCGCCCCCAGAAGCACCTCTGGGGCGGGCTCCACTACACTCGGCTTTACCGTTCATTCGGCTCGATCGGAGCATCAGGAGAATCGCAGGTGAGCAATCAACTGGAAGCCCAGTTCAAGCAAGCCGCTGAGGAAGCACAGCAACTCAGCGAACGCCCCAGCACGGCCGACCTGCTCAAGCTCTACTCGCTTTACAAGCAGGCCACCGAAGGGGACGTGGTGGGCGAGCGGCCGGGCATGATGGACATCAAGGCGCGTGCCAAGTACGACGCCTGGGCAGCACTTGCAGGCCTGTCGGCCGATGATGCGATGCAGGACTACGTGGACCTGGTGGAATCGCTGAAGTAATCCCTCGGTACCCCTTCAGCGCTGTTGAGCTTCAATCACTCTGCCGTGGACTCCCATCACATGAACGCCTCCACGCGGACGCAGGTGGCCATCATCGGGGCCGGCCCCTCCGGTTTGCTGCTGGGCGCCCTGCTGGCCGATGCTGGCGTGGATGCCGTCATCATCGAACAACGCAGCCCTGACTATGTCTTGGGCCGCATTCGGGCGGGCGTCTTGGAGCGCGGCACGGTGGAATTGCTCGAGCGCGTCGGGGTGGCCGATCGCCTGCATCGCGAAGGGCTGCCGCATGATGGCTTCGACCTGTGCTTTGGCGGGGCACGCCACCGGATCGACCTTAAACGACTCACTGCAGGCAAGCGCGTGGTTGTCTATGGCCAGACCGAGGTCACGCGTGACCTGATGAACGACCGCCAAGCCAAGGGACTGCCCACCTTCTATGAAGCGCAGGATGTCGAGATCCATGACTTCGACGGCGATCAACCCCGTGTGACCTTCACCCAGCAAGGCCAGGCGCGCGAAGTCCTCTGCGCCTTCATCGCCGGCTGCGATGGATTTCATGGGGTGTGCCGAGCCCGTGTCCCTGCACAGGCGCTGACGCTGCACGAACGCGTCTATCCCTTCGGCTGGTTGGGTGTGCTCTCGCGCACGCCACCCGTGTCTGAGGAACTGATCTATTCGAACCACGCCCGTGGCTTCGCGCTGTGCAGCATGCGGTCGCATACGCTAAGCCGCTATTACGTGCAGTGCACCCTGCAAGACAAGGTTGAAAACTGGAGTGACGAGGCGTTCTGGAACGAATTGCGTCTGCGTCTGGATCCCGAGGCGGCCGACGCGCTCGTCACCGGACCGTCCATCGAGAAAAGCATCGCGCCATTGCGCAGTTTCGTCGCTGAACCGATGCGATTCGGCTCGCTGTTTCTGGCAGGCGATGCGGCGCATATCGTACCGCCCACCGGTGCCAAAGGTCTGAACCTAGCGGCCAGCGATGTGCACTATCTCAGCACGGCGCTGATCGAGTTCTTCCAGGAGAGGAGCCATGCCGGCATCGACCACTATTCACAGCGCTGTCTCTCTCGGGTATGGAAGGCTTCGCGGTTTTCCTGGTGGTTCACCTCGCTCATGCACCGCTTCCCTCAGGCCGAGCTCAGTGGTGGCGAGATTGGGTATCGCCTGCAGCAGGCGGAGCTGGAGTACCTGGTGCAATCCGACGCCGCCATGACGGTACTGGCCGAAAACTACGTGGGCTTGCCCTTCTGAAATCGAGCGGCGGCGCTACCCTCCATCCACCCCCCGGACCTCCACATGCCTGATCCCACATCTCCTGCCTTCGGCGCACCCGCCTGGGGCCCCTTCGTGCAACGCCGCACGGAACTCCATCCGCCGGCTCTTTCGCCGAGCTACAAGACCAGTGTGCTGCGCTCGCCGCGCAACGCCCTGATCTCGATCAAACAAACGCTGACCGAACGCACAGGGCCGCTGTTCTCAGCTGATGAGCTTGGCCCCCAGGACAACGACCTGATCCTGAACTTCGCCAAAGAAGGCCTGCCCGTGGGCGAGCGTATCGTGGTGCATGGGTATGTGCGCGACGAGTTCGGCCAACCGGTGCGCAACGCCTTGGTGGAAGTGTGGCAAGCCAACGCCAGCGGCCGCTACCGCCACAAGAAGGACCAGTACATCGGCGCACTCGACCCAAACTTCGGCGGTTGCGGCCGTATGCTCACCGATGAAAACGGGCACTACCGCTACCGCACCATCAAGCCCGGCCCCTATCCCTGGCGCAACCGGATCAACGACTGGCGGCCATCGCACATCCACTATTCGCTGCAGGGCGATGGCTGGGCGCAGCGGTTGATCACGCAGATGTACTTTGAGGGCGACACCTTGATCGCGGGCTGTCCCATCCTGCAGGGGATTCCAGATGAGGCACAGGTGCGCGGCCTGATCGCGCTGGAGGACCGGGCGAACTTCGTGGAACTCGACTCGCGTTGCTACCGATTCGATATCGTCCTGCGCGGGCGGCGCCAGACATGGTTCGAGGGGAAATGACGATGAGCACACCGGCAACGCGAACCATCACCCGATTCCCCGAAACCGCCTCCCAGACTGGTGGGCCCTACGTGCACATCGGCCTGGCGCCGCATCAGGCGGGCTTCGAGATCTTCGAGCACACCTGGGGAGCCACCTTGGTCAAGCCCGGAACACCCGGCCACATCGCGCTCGAAGGTGTGGTCTACGACGGTTCAGGCACACCGGTGCGCGACCTGCTGGTGGAGCTGTGGCAGGCCGACGCGCACGGCCACTATGCCCACCCGGCCGATCCCTCGCCATCTGCCTTTCGAGGCTGGGCACGGACGGGAGCAGATTTCGACACCGGACTTTGGCGCTTCGACACGCTCAAGCCCGGCGCGGTGCCCGGCCCCGCTGCTTCCATGCAGGCACCCCATGTGGCCTTGGTGTTGTTCGCGCGCGGCATCAACCTGGGCTTGCACACGCGGCTGTACTTCGATGACGAAGCGGCGGCCAATGCCCAGGATCCTGTGCTCCAAGGCATTGAGTGGGAGGTTCGCCGCCGCACGCTGCTGGCGCAGCGCCAAGAGCGCGAGGGACAGGTGGTTTACCGATTTGACATCCACCTGCAGCATGCCGACCCGGCACGCGAAACGGTGTTCTTGGATGTCTAGTGGTGTGAGATGGCGCGGCTGGCAGGATTCGAACCCACGACCCCTTGGTTCGTAGCCAAGTACTCTATCCAACTGAGCTACAGCCGCTGAGCCCGCGAGTGTAGCACGCCTTTTCAGTCGATTTCCGCAGCTTGGCAGATGCAGTGGTGGGCCGCCTCCCGGTCGTCCTTCTGAAGCGCGAGTTCGGCCAAGCGCCGCCACGCATGGCGCCGCACCTCAGCGGGCGCCGTACCCCGCACCGTTTGCTCCAACAGGGGCAGTGCCTTGCCCCAGAGTTGCCGCTCGGCGTAGACCGCGGCTGCAACCGCCGCAACCATCGGCTCACGGCCGTGCGATGCCGCCAAGGCTTCCACAGGGCCTAGCCACTCGGGCTCCACGCCTTCAACGACACGCCAAAGGGCCAGAGCCAATCGGTGACGCTGATCGGTATCCAGGGCGGCCGCAGTGTCCCAGGCCAAGCGCAGCACACGCCGCGCCCAGGGTTTGGCATCGAGGCCCACTGCACGGTGAACGGCGTGTGCCAGCACGGCCGCATCTTGTCGATCTTCCCGCTCCAGTTCCATCCACAGCCGCTGCAGCCCCTCTGCATCGCGTGCGGTGTCGATCACATCCATGGCCAAAGTCCGCATGAGACTGCGCGCAGCCTCGGGCTTGAATGCCTGATGCTTGGCCAGCAGCCTGACCGCCTTGAGTGCCTCGGCCGGCTGCTGCGCCATCTGATGCGCCTGCAGCCGCAGGCGTTGAGACTGGATACGGCGGGACGCGCCCGCCGGCAATTGGCCCAGGATCTCCAGTGCCATAGCTGAATCGTGGTCTTCCAGAGCCCACTCCGCTCGCAGCAGTGCCAGACCTTCGGCCGCCGACGGTGCCCGTGCACGCGAGTTGCCGCTGTCGCGGTCGACTGTGGCCGTATCCAGGCAGGTCTGTGCCAGCCGAGCCTGTTCGTCACGTGCGGAGCGGTCCTGCAAGCGGTGCAGCGCCATCGCAGCCAACAAGTGGTTGATGGCCTGCGTCTCGGCGGTTCCGCTGCGTCCTGGCAGATTGCGCGCAAGTTCCTGAGCGCGTTGTGCAGCCTTGACCGCCCGAGAGTAGCGCGCTGCAAATGACTCCAGCAGAGCCTCGCGCTGCGCCGCCTGCAAGGCCTGTTCGCGACGCTCGGCCCGCCAGGCACGGGCACGCTCGGGGAGCCCAAGCAGCCATCGCGTCAAGCGCACACTGCCGGCCAAGGCAAGGAAGGCTGTCAGCAGGGCCAGCACGAAGAAATTCAAGGAAACGTCCAGCCGCCAACCGCGCCAGTAGAACGAGGCCAGACCGTCGTTGGCCCCCAGCGTCATGGCCGCCACGGCCGCCACCACGAACAGCAGGACCAACCAAATGACCAGTCTCACCGGGCCCGCCCTCAGCGCAGCGAATTGACCGCCGCCAAAGCCGCCAGCGTTTCATCCGGGCGGGGCAGGCTCACCTGGCGCGAGAGCTGACCGACCTGGCGCACCAGATCAACCACGCCCACGACGCGGCGGGAAGAAGGATCGAAGTAGCGCTCAAGTGTGCGCTGCGCATCGCGCAGATCGGACTGCGCCACATCGAACTGCCTTGACAGCAGAGCCAGTCGCGCATTGAGCAGACGAAGCTTGAGATTCTCTCGAAGAAAAAACTGCTGGTCGGGCGAGACGAGCACCGACTCCGGTGCATCGATTCGCGTGATCCGGATCAATGAACGCACTTCACCCCAGGCCTTGGCCACGCCCTGTGCAACCCAACCGGCGGTGCGACCGAACACATCGGACCATCCGGAACCAGCACCGGTCCCGGCCCCGGCCGCCGCGGGCGCCTCGGTCTTGGGGCTCGCCGGGCCAGAGGCGGGTACTGCCTGCTCGGCCGCAACAGAAGGCGCTGCCGATTGCAGCGCATGCGCCACCGCCACCAAGGGAAGGTCATCGACTTGGCGGGCCACTTCATCGAGCCGGATGACCAAGGTGGCCACATCCACCTGCGACACGCCGCGAACCCGCTCCAGGTCGCGCAAGACGGCTCGGCGCACACGCTCCAGGCGAGGCTGGTTGTGGCGGGCCAACCGCTCGTCGGCCTGCCGCAAGGCCGCCAGCAGGGGCTCGAGCGAGCCGGTGAGCGCCGCCTGCTGCTGGGCGATCCGCAGCGCCGCCTCGATGTCGGCCAGCAGGTTCTCATCGCGTGAACGGCTGAGGGACTGGATCAATTCATCGAGTTGGCTGCGCTGAACGGCAGCTTCGGCCAATCGCGCTTCGAGCAGGGCCATGCGGGCTGCGGATTCCCGCGCCGTATCCTGAGATTGGCGCGCCAGCACCAAGGCTTCGCCCGACTCCGACTGCGTCTGCTGCTGACGCGCCACCAGTTGCTGCTCCAGCAGCTTCACACGCTGTTGGGACGTCCAGGCCAGTCCAATGGCCGCCAGCGCGAGCAGTGCCAAGCCCGCACCGGCCCACCCGAGAAAACGCGGTCCCTGCTGCACAGGCGACGGCGGTGTCGGCCGTGCAGCAGCAGGGGATTCGGGCGGCGCGGCCGCTGGCGGGTCTTCAGGCATCACGGTGCAGCTGATTGTATGAGTCGACCACCGACGGCAGATCAGGGCGACAGGCCCGCACCAGACCCATGCCGAGTTGCTGTGCACTTGCCAGGATGCGGGGATGGGTGGCCAATCCACGGCTGCGCTTGAGCCAGCCGGCCAGGTCTCGGCTGGGTGCAATCTCAGCGGCCAAGGGCATCAGGTGCGTCAGCGCCTCGCTGCTGGACAGCAGCCAGACACAGGCCTCGGGCGCCTCAACCGCCTGCAGCAAGACCGCCCGCTCGGCGGGCAGCAGCACCGGCGGACCGCGACGGTAGGCCGCCACGGCGTGCACAACCGCTCCACTGGCCTTCCACCGATCGATCAACCAGTCGCGTCCCTCTTCGGCCCGAACCACCAACACCTCGGTGTCCTCCCAGGAATGGCGGGACAGTTCAGGCCACAAGGATTCGGAATCAAACTGCCGGGCATCGGACGGCGGCTGGATGATGAGTCTGGACGGAATGCCGCAGTCTTGCAGCGCCACGGCCGTACCCGGACCTGGGGCGACCGCCCAGGTTCGCTCGGGCCAGAAAAACCGTTGTCCGGGGTCCGTGCCACCATCGAGAAAGGCTTCCACCGCATTGGGACTGACGAACATGACCGCACGGACCTGCCCGCTTACGAGTTGGCGTCGCGCCTCGGACAAGGCCTGAGGATCGGGTGCTGCGTGGATGCCCAATAGGGGCACCGCCGCTGCGGCGATGCCGCTGCCCTGCAGTTGAGCCACCCATTGCAGGGCCTGTTCGCGTGGACGGGTGACCAGCAGCATGCGAAAGCGCCCGCCGGGAACCAGCGGCCCGGGCCTAGGCCTTGCCGGGCCCGCCGGATGCGGCGTGCGACTCGGCGATCGCCTCGAGGTAGGCCTGCCCGCCCTGGCTCAGCAGGGTTTGCGCAGCGCGCTGTCCGAGGGCTTCGGCAGCCGCCTCATGGGTGATGGCTTCCTGGAGATCAACCCGCAGCAGGGGCGCCCGCGCATCCCCGGGATGGCCCAGGGCCGCACGGAGTACCAAGGCGTGACCCTCCCAGCACGCATGAGCGGCCAAGGGCATGCTGCAACTGCCACCCAAGGCGCGCGACACGGCGCGCTCGGCATGGACCGCAAGCCAGGTCGGGCGGTGCACCAGGGCCTGCAGGAGGCCGGCCAGCGGCGCATCCTCCGAACGGATCTCGATCCCCAGGGCCCCTTGACCTGCGGCCGGGAGCATGTGCTGGGTTTCGAAGACCGCCCGGATGCGCTGGGCCAGGCCCAAACGCTTCAGGCCTGCAGCGGCCAGCACGATGGCGTCGTACTGCCCTTCATCGAGTTTTCTCAACCGGGTATCCAGGTTGCCGCGCAGCGGCTCGATGCGCAGATCGGGGCGCAAGGCGCGCAACATCACCACGCGGCGCAGGCTGGAAGTGCCCACGCAGGCACCCTGTGGCAAAGCGGCCAGGTTCTCGTAATGCGGACTCACAAAAGCATCGCGTGGATCTTCGCGCTCCATCACCGCGGCCAGCGCGAAACCACGGGGCAACTCCATGGGTACATCCTTGAGCGAGTGCACGGCCAGGTCGGCACGGCGCTCCTGCAGGGCGGTCTCGAGTTCCTTGACGAACAGACCCTTGCCGCCCACCTTGCTGAGCGCGCGGTCGAGGATCTGGTCGCCCTGCGTCGTCATGCCCAGCAGGCTGACATGCAGGCCGAAGCGCTGCTCGAGCACCGACTTCACGTGTTCAGCCTGCCACAGCGCAAGTCGGCTTTCGCGGGTGGCAATAACTGCCGTTTTGGGTGTCCCGATGGTGTTCGGATCCGGTGAGGTACCTGAGAACTTCATGGGGTCATTATGACGAGTCCGCTAGCGGGTGCCCACGGAGAACCACTTCAACTCGACATAGTTGTCCGCCTTGTGTGCCGCCGTGACGTTGGCCCGTACCGCCCAGGGAATGACCTGCCGGTGCAGCGGGATCACGACGATCGCATCGCGATAGGCCTTCAGCGCCGCCTTCACCAGCGCCTCGCGCTTGGCAGGATCGCCCTCCACGCTGGACTTGCCGGCCAGTTCATCGGCCTTGTCGTTGCGGACATTGCCGTAGTTGTAGGCCCCCACGCCGCCGGCACCGCGGTTGCGATAGAGCGGCGTCATCGAAGTCTCGGCATCGGTGATGGCCCCGCCCCAGCCGAGCATGTAGGCGCTGGTCTCGAGTTTTTCGATCTTGGGGAAGTAGGTGGTTCGCGGCATGGCGTTGACCCGCACCTTGAGCTTGAGTTGCGCCCACATGCCGGCCAGTGCAATGCAGATCTCCTCGTCGTTGACGTAGCGGTTGTTGGGGCAGTCCAGGGTGAACTCAAAACCATCGGCATAGCCGGCCTCGGCCATCAGCTCGCGAGCGGCCTTCAGGTCGTAGGGCAAGCGGCGCTCGAGTTCGGGGTCGTTGTATGCGCCCTGCGGCGACGGCGTGAGGGCGCCGGAGGGAATGCTCAGGCCATTCATCAACTTGGTACGGATCGTCTCGATGTCGATCGCCTGGTACATCGCCCGGCGCACACGCAAGTCCTTGAACGGGTTCTTGCCCTTGACGCTGCTGAAAAGCAGTTCGTCGCGCGCCTGGTCCAGGCCAATGAAGACTATTCGGTTCTCCTGTCCGTCGATCACCTTCACACCCGACGTGTTGCGCAGGCGCGCAATGTCGCGCGGCGCCGGATCGTGCACGAAGTCGAGCTCACCGCTGACCAACGCAGCCAACCGCGTGGCATCGTTGGCGATGGGCGTGAACACCGACTCCTGCACATTGCCCTCGAAGGAGCCCCACCAGTTCGGGTTGCGCTTGTGGACCGTCCGCACACCGGGCTGGCGCACTGTCAGCATGTAAGGGCCGGTGCCGTTGGCATTCATTGATGCATGGCTCTCCTCGCGGTTCTTGAAGTCCAGCGGTCGCGTGACCTTGTGCTTCTCGCTCCACGCCTTGCTCATGATGGGCAGGGTCTCGATGTGCTGCAGAAAGATCGGGTTGACGTTCTTGAGGCGGAATTCCACAGTGAAGTCGTCAATCTTCACCGGCTCTCCGCAGGCCAGCGCATAGGCATTGAGCTGCGAGGTGGGGGCCTGCGCCCGCTTGATCGAAAACACCACATCATCGGCGTTGAAGGGCGTGCCATCGTGGAACTTCACACCCGTGCGGAGCTTGAACCGCCAAAGCGTCGGTGAAACCTGCTGCCAGCTCGTGGCCAATGCGGGCGTCAGGTTGAGCTGCCGGTCGCGCGAGAGCAGACGCTCATAGACCTGCGCGTTCATGATGTTGGTCATCAGCTCGTTTTGGGAGTGCGGGTCCATCGTGAGCGGATCGCCGCTGCTGGACCATCGCAGCGTCTGGGCCTGCACTGGCGCAAGCGCCGTCAGGAAGGCTGCCGCCGTCACCAGCACAGCTGTCACCGTGGTCCAAACGCCGGACCGGGCCATCAAGGGGGAAAGCTTCATCTCTTGTCCTTTGTCAAGGATGCCTCAAGGCGCAGCCGGGTAGCCTTCTTCTTCAAGCGCCTTGCGCAGCGCCTGGGGGTCGGCCTCCGTTTGGAACCTTGCGCGGTGGGTGCTGAGATCCGTCTGCACGTCCGCCTGTGGGTCCAGCCGACGGGCCACCTCGGTAATGGTGCGGACACAATGGCCACAGGTCATGTCGGGCAGCGTCAGTTCGATCATGGCAGGATTCCTTTCTTCAGCCGTCTCGTCACCATCGCGTTTCAGTCTAACCCCAGGCGATCGCCTTTGCCCCCAACCATGAGCCACTCCGACCTCACCCTGGACATTGAGGGCATGACCTGCGCGAGCTGCGTGCGCCGCGTGGAGCGTGCCCTGCAAAGGGTACCCGGGGTGCAGGCCTGCAGCGTGAACCTGGCAACGAATCAGGCCACGGTCAGCCCCGAGGCCAGCCGCCCACCCGTGTCCGCCTTGATCGAGGCCGTGGAGAGAGCGGGCTACCACGCGCAGCTGCACGAAGACTCGGCAGCGCCTGCCGCAGCCCATGACCCCGGCTGGGCTGTGGGCTTGGCCGTCCTGCTGAGCCTGCCCCTGGTGGCCCCGATGCTGCTTCAACCCCTGGGCATCCACTTCATGCCCTCCCCGCTGTGGCAGTGGCTGCTGGCCACCCCGGTTCAGTTGGTGCTGGGATGGCGCTTCTACCGCGCCGCTTGGTCCGCGCTGAAGGACCACAGCGGCAATATGGACCTGCTCGTGGCCCTGGGCACGAGCGCCGCCTATGGCCTGAGCGTTTGGCTGTGGCTGGGAGCGGATTCGGCCGATCCACATTTGTATTTCGAAGGCTCCGCCGTCGTGATCACCCTGGTGATGCTGGGCAAATGGCTCGAAGCGCGGGCCAAACGCCGAACCCTGTCGGCGCTGGACGCGCTGCGCGCCCTGCGGCCCGAAACCGCGTGGGTGATGGTGGACGGAGCGCCCCAGGAGCGCGCGCTGGGCCTGGTGCGTGTCGGCGACCTGGTGATGGTGAGGCCCGGCCAGCGGATACCGATAGACGGGCAGATCGCCGAGGGACGCAGCCATGTGGATGAATCCGCGGTGACCGGTGAGAGCCTGCCCGTACCGCGCGAAGCAGGTCAGCCAGTCGTGGGCGGCACGCTCAACGCGGAGGGCCTGCTCCTGGTACGCACCACCGCAGTCGGGTCGGAGACGGCGCTGTCGCGAATCGTGCGTCTGGTCGAACAGGCACAGGCGCGCAAAGCCCCGATCCAGCAGACCGTGGACCGCGTCAGCGCGGTCTTTGTGCCCGCCGTGGTCGGCGTGGCCGTGCTCACCCTGCTCGCATGGGGATGGGGTGCGCCGCAGCACGGCTGGGAAACCGCCATCGTGCAGGCCGTTTCGGTGCTCGTGATCGCATGTCCCTGCGCGCTCGGCCTGGCCACCCCAGCCACCCTGATGGTGGGAACCGGTATGGCCGCACGCATGGGCCTCTTGGTTCGCGATGCGCCGTCGCTCGAACGGCTGCGCGATGTGAAGGTGCTGGCGATGGACAAGACGGGGACGCTCACGCAGGGCCGGCCCACGCTGCAGGCGCTGGTGGTGGCCGGGCAGGAGCACGGCCCACTTCACGGCCCCGGCAACACGGATCAGCGGGCCGCGCTCTTGGCGCTGGCCGCCGGTCTCCAGCAGGGCAGCGAGCATCCCTTGGCGCATGCGGTGCGCCAGGCGGCCGATGCTCAATCGCTGTCCCCGCAGCCCTTCCACGCGGTGGAGGTGGTGGCCGGCCGTGGTATTCGTGGCGTTACGCAAGCTTCGCCCCCCCCTCGAAGCATGCTGCTGGGGAGTGTGGCGTGGATGAGTGAACTCGGCATCGACCTCCAGCCACTGGCGTCCGCCATTGAACAGGCCCACGCTCAGGGGCACACCGTGAGCATCCTGGCCGAAAAGGATCGGGCGCTGGCGCTCCTTTCCTTTGGGGACTCGCTGCGCCCCGAGGCACGCGCGGCGGTTCAGGCCCTGCAGGCGCAAGGCGTGCGGTGCGTGATGATCAGCGGTGACAACCCAGCGGCGGCCCGCCACATCGCGGCCCAGGTCGGCATCTCCGAGGTTCAAGCGCCTGTGTTGCCCCAGGAAAAGGCCCAGGCGATTCAGGCCCTGCGCCGCACACTGTCGCCGACAGAACGGATCGCCATGGTCGGTGATGGCATCAACGATGCCCCGGCGCTGGCTGCGGCTGATATCGGCCTGGCCATGCCGGGTACGGATGTGGCCATGGAGACGGCGGGGTTGACGCTGCTCAGAGCGGACCTGCAGTTGATTCCCCAGGCCATCGGCCTGTCCAAGGCCGTTGCCCGGAAGGTCCACCAGAACCTGTTTTGGGCCTTCGCCTACAACGTGGTGGGCATACCGCTGGCGGCCCTGGGCTACCTGAGCCCCGTCGTGGCCGGGGCGGCCATGGCCGCTTCCAGCGTCAGCGTGATCAGCAACGCGCTGCTGCTGCGGCGCTGGCAGCCTTAGCGCGTCCTGCTTTGCGGAACGGTGCGCAGGTCGCCCGGCAAGCTGCTGATGTACTGGGCCATGGCCTTGAGTTCGGCATGGCTGAACTGCTTGACCTGCGCGCTCATGATGGCATTGGACCGGCCCAGCGTGGCCTGGCCTTCGGTCTTGTAGGACTTCAGCGCCACGAACAGGAAGTCAGCGTGCTGCCCTGCGAGCTTCGGGTAGCTCGGGTCCACACCCTTGTTGAAGTTCGCTCCATGGCACGACACGCAGGCGCCCTTCTGCAAGAGCGCCGCCACCTCGGTTGAGGGTGCCTTGGCCGGTTGGTCGGGGACCGGCTTGGCGTTGGCCTGACCGTGCTGGGCGTAGTAGACGGCCATGTCAGCGATGTCCTGGTCGGTCAGCGACCCCGCGATCCCGCGCATCGTCGGGTGCTTGCGCTCACCCTTCTGATACGCAAGCAGCGCATTGGCCAGGTACTTGGCGCTTTGGCCAGAGATCATCGGAACCCGATGGATTTCAGGGAAACTGGCCTGGTAGCCGGGAATGCCGTGGCAACCGATGCACATGGCGACCTTGCCCTCTGCGGCCTTGATATCGCCTTTGAGTTCCTGCGCCACCACGGGGCTCGTCATCGACACGAGGCCAGCCAAGGCCAGCAGGGAGAACATGTTCTTCATGATGCAGACTGCGTGAGTAAAACCGAGGTCGACAGCCCGATCCGGTGGATCAATCCCACCGCTGCTGGATACACAGTTCGAGCAGGGCTGCCGCAAAGCCATCAGATTATAGGGTCGGCCCTATACTGAAACTGACAGGCGTCCCACAGGTCCACCGGGGTGATCCGTGGCGAACTCCGCAACCCTTCCAAGGCCTCCCGCCATGAAATTCCAAGGCTCCAAGGACTACGTCGCCACCGACGACCTGACGCTCGCAGTCAATGCGGCCATCACCCTGCAGCGCCCGCTGCTGGTCAAGGGTGAGCCGGGCACCGGCAAGACGATGCTGGCCGAACAGGTGGCCGCCGCCCTGCACCTGCCCCTGCTGCAGTGGCACATCAAGAGCACCACCAAAGCCCAGCAGGGCCTGTATGAATACGATGCGGTCAGCCGACTGCGCGACAGCCAACTCTCCGATGCGGAAAGCGCTGCCAAGGTTCGCGACATCCGCAACTACATCGTCAAGGGTACGCTGTGGCAGGCCTTCGAGAGCGAACAGCCTGTGGCCCTGCTGATCGACGAGATCGACAAAGCCGACATCGAGTTCCCCAACGACTTGCTGCGCGAACTCGACCGCATGGAGTTCTACGTGTACGAAACGCGAGAACTCATCAAAGCGCGCCACCGTCCGCTGGTCTTCATCACTTCGAATAATGAGAAGGAGCTGCCCGACGCCTTCTTGCGCCGCTGCTTCTTCCACTACATCAAGTTCCCCGACCCCGTCACGATGCAGCAGATCGTCGACGTCCACTTCCCCGGCATCAAGCAGGAGCTGCTGAGTGCGGCCATGCGCACCTTTTTCGAGGTGCGCA
>JBMSQF010000013.1:0-43931 GCA_049423145.1 Burkholderiaceae bacterium | reverse complement strand
TTTACGGCGAGGGCAAGACGCTCGCTTATGGATTGGCGGTTGCGGGTCAGGAGGTTCAGGGCAAACCGGACCAACCGCTTTGGATACGTGATGTGACGCCGGGGTCTCCAGCGGGTCTGGCCGATGTACGGCGCGGTGACCGTGTTCGAAGAATCAATGGTGTGATGGCCGAAGACGCGATTGCCCGTTTTGACTTTGCCGCCTTGACACCATCGAAGTCAGGTGACGAACTGGAATTGGAACTTGAGCGGGGAGGCGTTCGGCGCACCGTCAAGGTGGTTGCGAATGTGCATGATGTCAAACCGGTCCGGCTGGGTCGTGTGCTTGCTCTAAGCGATGGACGCAAATTGGGCCTCATTCGCTTCAATTCAATGACGGACCTGGCCGAGCCCGAAATCCAGACCTACTTCCAGCAGTTCCGCGACCAGGGTGTGAGTGAGGTGATCTTTGACCTGCGCTACAACGGTGGCGGCTCGGTCGCCGTGGGCGGACGCATCGCGTCCATGGCTGCAGGGCCGAAAGCCAACAACCAGGTCTATGCAGTGCTCCGCAACAACGCCCAGCTCCAGTCATCCAACCAAACCTTTCGGTTCAGCAGCAACCTGGGCTGGCAGGGTGTGAACCGGGTCTATGTCTTGTCCGGCAGTCGAACCTGCTCGGCCAGCGAGCAGATGATCGCTGGCTTGCGGGGTGTGGGTATCGAGGTGGTTCTCATCGGGTCGACCACCTGCGGCAAGCCGGTCGGCTTCCGACCCCGTGACCATTGCGGACTCACCTACAGCCTGGTGAATTTCGACTCGATCAATGCACGGGGGGAGGGCGGCTATTACAACGGGTTCGCCGCACAATGCCGGGTCGCCGAAGACTTCACCAAGCCGATGGAGGATCCCACGGAGCCCCTGACAGCGGCTGCGATGCGGCATGCACAGGGCCTGGGGTGTCCTCCGGTTTCGAGCGGGCCGGACCAGACACCGCTGTCGCAGCGCACGGGGAGGAACCGTCCCCTCATCGATGGGCCCGATGTGCGCGGCGTGATGGTGCCTTGATGGCTTTGGAACCCCTGCTCGCCCACCTCAATCCCGAACAACTTGCGGCCGTCACCCTGCCGGCGCAGCCTTCGCTCATCCTGGCGGGGGCAGGTTCGGGAAAGACGCGCGTGCTCACCACGCGCATTGCGTGGCTGATGCACAGCGGCCTGGTGTCGCCAGGCGGTGTGATGGCGGTGACCTTCACCAACAAGGCGGCCAAGGAGATGCTCACCCGTTTGTCCACGATGCTGCCGGTGAATGTGAGGGGGATGTGGATCGGCACGTTCCACGGCCTGTGCAATCGTTTTTTGCGTGCCCACTGGAAGGCTGCCGGTCTGCCGCAGAGCTTTCAGATCCTGGATGCATCCGACACGGTCTCGGCCATCAAGCGTGTCATCAAGGCGATGAATCTGGATGAGGAACGCTTTGTGCCCAAGCAGGTCTCGTGGTTCATCGCCGGGAACAAGGAGGACGGTCTGAGGCCGGGCGATATCGACATCCGCGATGCGCACACGCAAAGGCTGGTCGACATCTACCGCGCCTATGAAGATCAATGCAAGCGGGAAGGTGTGGTGGACTTCGCCGAACTGATGCTGCGAACCGTGGAGATCATGCGTGACCAACCGGCGATTCGCGAGCACTACCGACGCCGCTTTCGCCATGTCTTGGTTGACGAATTCCAGGACACCAACCGTTTGCAATATGTGTGGCTGAAGATGTTTGCTCCCCTGCCGGGGGAGGTGGCTGCAGACGGCGCGCTGTATGGGCCTCAGGGCGTATTTGCGGTGGGGGACGATGATCAGAGCATCTACGCTTTCCGTGGCGCCCAAGTTGGAAACATGCGCGACTTCGAGCGTGAGTACCGCGTGGAACAGGTGATCAAGCTGGAGCAGAACTACCGCAGCATGGGTCACATCCTGGATGCGGCCAACGGGCTGATTGCGCACAACGAGCGCCGACTCGGGAAAAACCTGCGCACCGACGCCGGTCCCGGCGAACCGATTCGGGTGCACGAGGCAACCAGCGATTTTGCCGAGGCGCAGTGGGTGCTCGAGGAGATCAGTCAGCTGCATCGCGCGGGGATGGAGCGGCGCGAGATGGCCATCCTGTACCGCAGCAACGCCCAGAGCCGCGTGATGGAGAGTGCGCTCTTCAACGCCGGGATTCCCTATCGTGTTTATGGCGGCCTGCGCTTCTTCGAGCGGGCCGAGGTCAAGCATGCCCTGGCTTACCTGCGCTTGATCGAGAACCCGCATGACGACACCAGCTTTCTCCGGGTGGTGAACTTTCCCGCCCGGGGCATCGGCGCACGCACCGTCGAGCAGTTGCAGGACGCCGCGCGCGCCAGCGGGCGCAGTCTGGCCCAGAGCGTGGCGGCCTTGTCCGGTGCGCCGGCCGCCAAGGTGGCCAGCTTCGCACAACTCATCGACCGCCTGCGCGAAGCCACCCGTGGCCTGACCCTGCGGGAGATCATCGAGCATGTGCTGCACGACTCGGGCCTGCTGGATTTCTATCGAACCGACAAGGAAGGTGCCGATCGCATCGAAAACCTCGAGGAGTTGGTCAACGCTGCCGAAGCGTTCGTCACGCAGGAGGGTTTCGGCCGGGACGCTGTGGCCTTGCCGGTGGACGAACTGGGGCCAGGCTCCCTGGCCGCCCTTGATGAAGCCGGTGTCAAGCCACCCGCACCAGTCGATGTCACGCCCGACGCGGAAACGGGTGAGATCATGAGCCCACTGGCCGCTTTTCTCACCCACGCCTCACTCGAGGCGGGAGACAACCAGGCAGAAGCCGGTCAGGATGCCGTTCAGCTGATGACCATCCATGCAGCCAAAGGCCTGGAGTTTGACGCCGTGTTCATCACCGGTCTTGAAGAGGGGCTGTTTCCGCATGAGAACTCGCTCAGTGATGCCGATGGCGTGGAGGAAGAGCGGCGGTTGATGTATGTGGCCATCACGCGGGCCCGTCAGCGCCTGTACCTCACCTTCAGTCAGACCCGTCTGTTGCATGGTCAAACCCGCTACAACGTGCGCAGTCGCTGGTTCGATGAGTTGCCAGAGGAAGCCTTGAAGTGGCTCACGCCGCGCACGGCCGGCTTTGGTTCGGGCTATGCGAAGGCCTACCAGGACGCATGGTCGCGTGGTTCGGGATTGGGGTCGCTGGTTGGGGCCGGGCGGATACCGCCGCGACAGGGCGCAAACGGTACCGCGTCCCCTTTCGGCTCAGGAACCACCCCACGGTCGGGTGGTCCCATCGGCACCGATGGCCGTCCCTTGCGGGTGGGCCAGGGGGTCTTTCACAACAAATTTGGCGAAGGCGTGATTGTGACGCTGGAAGGCTCAGGCTCGGATGCCCGAGCCCAGGTGAATTTTGGCCGTCATGGCATGAAGTGGTTGGCGTTGAGCGTGGCCAAACTCACACCGGTGGACTGATCTCGTCCGGAGCGTCCTCGTCCGTGCGGTTGCCCTTTTCGTCACCGGTGCCGAAGGTCTGCACGAACATGAAGTACAGGCTTGCGTAGAACACCACGCTCAGCGTCATGCCCAATGGCAGCGCCAGCGCTCCGAGCAGTTGTCCCAAACCCAGTGCCTGCAGCAGCAGGCCCAGGATCATGCCCGTGGTGGCCAGCAGCGTGAACCATGCGGCGGCGTAAACGAAGAAGGCCCCCTTGCTGCGCCAGACGGCCAGCGTGGAGGAGAACAGGGCATGCGCCACGCCCTGTTGCCCCCACCACACCAGCGCGGGCGCGTGCCAGAAGGGAATGCTGAGCAACAAGGTCAGACCCAGCCGTGCATACAAGCCGCCCAGGAGTTGCGGATCGGCCATCAGTTCACGCAGGCGTGCCTGCGCCGAATCATCGTTTCGGCCCTCGGCCATCAGCTCCTGCAATTCGCTCAGGCGCCCACCATCGATCTGTTCGGCCAACACCAGCACCAGCATCGAGCACGCGCCATAGACCGCACACAGAATGAAGATCCGTTTGCGCCGCACCAGATCGGTACGGAAGGGCGCCAGGTACAAGCTGGGCGATACCACTTGGCCGCGCACCGCCGCAGCGGTCCCCATCATCATCACCAAGCCCAGCAGCGGAACCGCTGCGAGTACGACCAACCCGCCGATCAGTGGCACCAGCAGCATCACCAGGGCCAGAAAGAGGAAGGCTCCGAACAGTCCGGTCAGCCCCAAGGGTTGACGCCCAAATATCTTCAGCCCCTGGACCACCCAGTCCAGGCCCTGCCGCGGTCGGACCGGTTTGAGGATCAGCTTCATGCGTTCCATCAGGCTCACCCCTTCCCTCAGGCCGCCACCGCGTGCCAAGGCTGTTCGATACGGGCGCGCAGCACGCGTTCAAAGTGCGAAGGGTCGTGTGGTTGGAGCATGGAGGCTTTCCGCGGCAGATGGAAATCCCAAAGCCGAGAGATCCAGAATCGCAGGGCACCTGCCCGCAGCAGGGCTGGCAGCAGCCGGTGTTCGGTGGCCGAGAGCGGGCGAATCGCCTCATAGGCCTGAACAAAGGCCTCGGCACGGGGCACCACCAAGCGACCGGTGGGCGGGTCGATGCACCAGTCGTTCAGGCAAACGGACAGGTCAAACAGCCAGGTGTCGACCCCGGCGAAGTAAAAGTCAAAGAAGCCGGTGAGCTGCTCGTGGCCGGCAGGACCATCGAACATCACATTGTCTCGGAAGAGATCCGCGTGCACGGGGCCGCGAGGCAATTGCCTGTAGGCGGCTGATGCAGCCAGCTCCTGTTGGAAGGTGAGCTCGTCGCGCAGCAGGGCTGCTGCGCTCTCAGACAAATGCGGTAGTACCAATGGGGCGGTCTGTTCCCACCAGGGTAGGCCGCGAAGGTTGGGCTGGTGCAGAGCAAAGTCCTGCCCCTCCAGGTGCATCCGGGCCAGCATGGCGCCCACCTGGCGGCAATGGTGCTCGCGCGGCGTCGCTTGGTGCGCACCGGACAGCTTGTTCACCACCGCAGCGGGCTTGCCCTTGAGGCTGAAGAGAATCTCACCCTGAGCGTCTGAGCAGGGAAGGGGAACCGGGATGCTGCGCAGGGCCAGGTGCTGCATCAGGCGAAGGTAGAAGGGCAGTTGCTCGAAACTCAGGCGCTCGAACACGGTGAGCACCCAGTGGCCCCGATCGGTATCCAGGAAGTAGTTGGTGTTCTCGATACCCGCGCCGATGCCGCGCAGGGATTGCACTTGGCCGATTCCGAGCGGTTCGATGAGGGTCTGGGCCTCCGATTCGGAGACCTCGGTGAAGACGGCCATGGATGCAGGTGCGTAAACTGCCGATTCTATGAAACCACTGATGCTGCTGGTGGATGGGTCGAGCTACCTCTACCGGGCCTATCACGCCATGCCCGATCTGCGTTCGCCCAGTGGATTTCCCACGGGGGCTGTTCACGGCATGGTGGCCATGATGAAGCGCCTGCGCGAGCAGTTCCCGTCGGAGCACGCCGCGTGCGTGTTCGATGCCTCCGGCCCAACCTTTCGCGATGAGTGGTACCCGGCGTACAAGGGTCATCGGGCACCGATGCCCGAACCCCTGGTGCAGCAGATCGAGCCCATCCATGAAGTGGTGCGATTGCTGGGCTGGCCGGTCTTGCAGGTGTCCGGTATCGAGGCGGACGATGTCATCGGAACGCTCTCGAGGGTGGCCGCGGCGAGCGGCCATCGGGTGATGATCTCCACGGGCGACAAGGACCTCGCCCAGTTGGTCACGTCCGAGGTGACGCTGGTCAACACCATGAGCAATGAATCACTGGACGTGGCTGGCGTGTCGGCCAAGTTTGGCGTGCCACCGGAACGTATCGTCGACTACCTCACGCTCATGGGCGATGCGGTGGACAACGTGCCCGGCGTGGAGAAAGTAGGGCCCAAGACGGCTGCCAAATGGATTGCCGAGTTTGGCAGCCTGGACGGCGTGATGGGTGCGGCCGGCTCGATCAAGGGTGTCGCCGGTGAGAACCTTCGCAAGGCATTGGAATGGCTGCCCATGGGGCGGCGACTGGTGACGGTGAAGTGCGACTGCGATCTGAAAGCCGATATTCCAGGCTGGCCCGCCCTGGAGGCGCTGGCGCTCAGGCCGGTGAATCAGTCTGCGCTGCATGACTTCTATCAGCGCTATGGTTTCCGCAGTTGGCTCAAGGAACTGGACGCACAGGGCGTTCAGGGAACGGGCTCTCCCGTCATGCCGATCGGTGCGTCCCGGGACCCTGCGCAGCTTGAACGGCGAACCCATGCCGACCCGTCCTTGGACTTTGCACAGGCGGGTGATGACCCGACTGAGGTGCCCCCGTTGGCGTCACCGGTGCATTACGAAACCATCACCTCTGAGGACCAGCTCAGCGATTGGCTGGTGTGTTTGCAGGCGGCGCCATTGGTGGCTTTTGACACCGAGACCGATTCACTGGACCCGCTGGCCGCACGTCTGGTGGGTTTGAGTTTTTCCATCACACCGGGCCAGGCCGCCTACCTGCCACTGCATCACGATTACCCCGGAGTGCCGCGGCAGCTGGATGCTGCCACTGCGCTGTCGCGCTTGCGTCCATGGTTGGAAGATGAGCGCGCGGCCAAGCTTGGGCAAAACATCAAGTACGACCTGCATGTGATGGCCAATGCCGGCATCACGGTGCGGGGCTATGTCCACGACACCTTGCTGCAGAGTTATGTGCTGGAAGCCCATCGGCCCCACAGCCTGGAGAGTCTGGCGGACCGACACCTCAACCGCCGAGGACTCTCTTATGAAGATGTGTGCGGCAAGGGGGCGCACCAGATCTCCTTTTCCCAGGTCGATCTGGAGAAGGCAACCCGCTATTCCGGCGAAGACAGCGATATGACGCTGCATGTGCACCAGGTCCTTTGGCCCCGAATCGATCGCATCCCGGGCCTCAAGCGCATCTACGAGGGCATCGAGATGCCCTGCGTTTCCATCCTGCAGCGCATGGAACGCCACGGCGTTCTGGTGGATGTGGCCGTGTTGCAGCAACAAAGCCGTGAACTCGGTGAGCGCATCATGGCCCTGGAACAGCAGGCTTATGAGATCGCCGGCCAGCCCTTCAATCTCGGCTCTCCCAAGCAGATCGGTGAGATCCTGTTTAACCGCCTGGGCCTGCCGGTGAAGAAGAAGACAGCCACGGGCGCGCCCTCTACCGACGAAGAGGTGTTGCAAGAGCTGGCTGCGGACTTCCCGCTGCCGGCCAAGTTGTTGGAGCACCGCAGCCTGTCCAAGCTCAAGAGCACCTACACCGACAAGCTGCCGCAGATGGTCAACAGCCGCACGGGTCGCGTGCACACCAGTTATCAGCAGGCGGTGGCGGTCACGGGGCGTCTTTCAAGCAATGAGCCCAATCTGCAGAACATCCCCATCCGCACCGCCGAGGGGCGGCGCATCCGCGAGGCTTTTGTGGCCCCACCGGGCCATGTGCTGATGAGCGCCGACTATTCGCAGATCGAGCTGCGCATCATGGCCCACATCAGCGAGGACCCCGGCCTGCTTCGCGCCTTTGCTGAGGGCCGGGATGTGCACAAGGCCACTGCCAGCGAGGTGTTTGGCGTACCGCTCGAGGCGGTTTCTTCAGAACAGCGCCGGTATGCCAAGGTCATCAACTTCGGCCTCATCTACGGCATGGGCGCCTTTGGCCTGGCGTCGAACCTGGGCATCGAACAGAAGGCCGCGCGCGACTATATCGACCGCTATTTCGCACGGTTTGCCGGTGTGAAGCGCTACATGGACGAGACCAAGGCTCGTGCCGCCGAATGCGGCTATGTGGAAACCGTGTTCGGCCGGCGTCTGTACCTGCCGGAAATCAAGGGTGGCAGCGGTCCGCGTCGTGCCGCCGCTGAACGCCAGGCCATCAATGCCCCCATGCAGGGAACCGCGGCCGACCTCATCAAGCTGGCCATGATGGCGGTTCAGAAGGCCCTGGACGAGCAGCGCCGCACCACCCGCATGGTGATGCAGGTCCACGATGAATTGGTGCTCGAAGTGCCCGAGGCGGAAGTGACCTGGGCCCGGGAGGCCCTACCCCAGTTGATGGCTGGCGTGGCGCAGTTGAAAGTGCCTCTCTTGGCGGAAGTGGGCGTTGGCGCCAACTGGGAGCAGGCGCACTGATCCCATTCAGTTCCGCTCAATCCGCGCGAAAGCCGAGTGGTTGTGGATGCTTTCAAAGTTTTCCACATCCACTGTATACGCCCCAATGCCGGGTTCGGCATCGAGCCGCAGGGCCACATCGCGAACCAGGTCCTCGACGAACTTGGGGTTCTCGTAGGCCCGCTCGGTGATCCACTTTTCATCCGGGCGCTTGAGCAGCGGCCAGATCTCGCTGGAGGCGCTTTCTTCGGCGAAGCGAACCAGGTCTTCCCAGGGCATCGATCGCAGCGGTTCGGCGCGTATCGTCACCGTCGAGCGTTGGTTGTGCGCACCATAGTCCGAGATTTCCTTCGAACAGGGGCACAGACTCTTCACCGGCACCGCCACTTCGCACCAGATCTTGGAGACGCCGTTGCGCCGCTCGGCAATCCAGCGCCCCTGATAATCCAGAAGGCTGGCCACACCCGAGACAGGCGCCCGCTTTCGGATGAAGAAGGCAAAGGATGCTTCGATGCGTCCCTCATCTGCGGTCAGGCGCTGCAACATATTCTCAAGGCCCGCGCGCAAGGCCTGCGCATCCAGGGCCTGATCGGAGGCATCCAGATCATTGAGCCACGCCACAAAGCGGGACATGTGGGTGCCTTTCTTGTCGGCCGGCAAGGCCACATCCAGCGTCCAATCGGCTGCCGTCTGTTGCACGCGACCGGCCACGCAAACCTTCAGCGGATAGCGCACGCCCTTGACGCCCACGCGCTGGATCGCCAAGCGGCGCTCATCGCGCTCACTTTGCGTATCCGGGATCGGCAGGGCGTCTGAAGGGTGCGTCATGAAAGAACCGAGGGTTTCAACCCCAAACCCTCGATTGTCGCCCAGGCCCGGCCATCGCGCCCAATGCCCTGCGCAAAGCGATCAGGCCGCCGCGGCAACGGCTGCCGCAGGGGCCGCGCAGAACCGCTCGCGGATGGACCGCTCGATGCCGGCAGCGTCCAGTCCCAGGGATGCATTGAGCTTACCGGGGTCACCGTGCTCGATGAACAGGTCGGGGTATCCCAGGTTCAGGACCGGCATCACGATGGCCCGAGCCTGCAGGAACTCCAGCACCGCTGAGCCCGCACCGCCCATGAGACAGCCGTCCTCAACCGTCACCAGCGCATCGTGGGAGCGCGCCAACTCCATGACCAGTTCACCATCCAAGGGCTTGACGAAACGCATGTCTGCCACGGTCGCGTTCAGCGCATCGGCGGCCTTCAAGGCTGCATGCAGCAGCGTGCCAAATGCCAGTATCGCCACACGCGGTTGCCCTGCCAGTGCCGGCGTCATCGTCCGCCGAACCACGCCCTTGCCCCATTCGAAGGTGGCCAAGTCGGTGCCTGCATCGGCTCCCACGCCCGCGCCGCGCGGGTAGCGAACCGCCACCGGGTGGGACTGTCCGTGGGCGGTGGACAGGGCCATCCGGCACTCCCGCTCATCCGAGGGCGTCAGCAGACTCATGTTGGGGACGCAGCGCACGAAGGCAATGTCGTAGGCCCCCGCATGGGTGGCGCCATCCGCGCCCACGATCCCGGCGCGATCCAGCGCAAACACCATCGGCAGGTTCTGCAGCGCCACGTCGTGGATCAACTGGTCATAGCCCCGCTGCAGGAAAGTGGAATAGATGGCCACCACGGGCTTGAGGCCTTCGCATGCCAGGCCGCCTGCAAAGGTGACTGCATGCTGCTCGGCGATGCCCACATCGTGGCAGCGTCGCGGGAATCGTTTCTGGAACTCGACCATGCCCGAGCCTTCCAGCATCGCGGGCGTGATGCCGACAAGGCGCGCATCGGCCTCGGCCATGTCGCACAGCCAGTTTCCGAACACCTGCGTGAATGTCGGCTTGGGCGGCGTGACCGGCTTCTGGATCCCCTGAGAGGGATCGAACGGCGAGGGCCCGTGGTACTTGATCGGATCGGCCTCGGCCAACTTGTAGCCGTAGCCCTTGCGGGTGACCACATGCAGGAACTGCGGCCCCTTCATCTGCCGCATGTTCTCCAGTGTGGGAATCAGCGCGTCCAGGTCGTGTCCGTCGATTGGGCCGACATAGTTGAATCCGAACTCCTCAAAGATGGTTGAGGGCGCGACCATGCCCTTGGCATGTTCCTCGAATCGGCGCGCCAACTCAAAGAGCGGTGGTGCGTTGCGCAGCACGCTCTTGGCCGACTCCCGCGCGGCTGCGTAGAACTTTCCGCTCATCAGACGCGCCAGGTACTTGTTGAGCGCGCCCACGGGTGGGCTGATCGACATGTCGTTGTCGTTCAGGATGACCAGGAGATCAGCGGTGATGCCGCCATGCGGCACTCCACCGTTGTTCAAGGCTTCGAAGGCCATACCGGCGCTCATCGCGCCGTCACCGATGATGGCCACGGCCTTGCGGTTCTCACCCTTGAGTTGTGCGCCCAGGGCCATACCCAGGGCCGCCGATATCGAGGTGGACGAGTGTGCGGTACCGAAAGTGTCGTACTCGCTTTCATCGCGTCGGGGAAAGCCGGACAGGCCGCCCAGTTGGCGCAGGGTGTGGAACCGTTCGCGACGGCCGGTCAGGATCTTGTGGGGGTAGGTCTGGTGGCCCACATCCCAAACCAGTCGGTCTTCTGGCGTGTTGAACACGGCATGCAGCGCGATGGTGAGTTCCACCGTGCCCAGATTGCTGGAGAGGTGTCCGCCCGTCTTGCCCACTGAGTGCAGCAGGAATTCTCGCAGCTCGCGCGCCAGCGACTTCAGCTCGAGTCGGGATAGGCGCCGCAGCTCAGCCGGGGTGTTGATGGTTTGCAACAGGGGGTAGGTCGGGTTGGACATGAAAATCCTCCGGCAATCAGGGGTGCCGCATCAGTGTTGGCGGTGCACCACCAGGTCTGCGATCTCGTGCAGCCTTTGGGTGTCGGTCAGCCCGCTGGCCGACAGTGCCTGCAGGGCCTGCTCGTGCAACTGGCGGGCATGGCGCTGTGCGCTTTCCAACCCCATCAAGGATACGTAGGTCGGTTTGGATTGTTCCCGATCCTTGCCGGCGGTCTTGCCCAGCACATCGGTGTCCTGGGTCACGTCAAGGATGTCGTCCACCACCTGGAAGGCCAGGCCGATCGCGTGGCCGTAGCGGCCCAGTGCGGCTTGCGCCATCGGGCTGGCGTGGCCGCAGGCCGCGCCCATCTCCACGCTGGCCTGCAGCAAGGCCCCCGTCTTGAGTTCGTGCATGCGGCGTAACTGCGATTCCGAGAGCGAGCAGCCGATGCTCGCCAAGTCGATGGCCTGACCGCCGGCCATGCCCGCATGGCCGGCACTGCGGGACAGCAGTGCCACCAGCCGGGCCTGCAGGCGCACATCCAACTCGCTCTCGTCCGCCGGTGTCAACAGTTCAAAGGCCAGTGCCTGCATCGCGTCGCCGGCGAGCATCGCCTGTGCTTGGCCGAACTGGACATGGACCGTGGGCTTGCCCCTTCGGAGGACGTCGTTGTCCATGCAGGGCATGTCGTCATGGACCAGGGAGTAGGCGTGGATGAGTTCCACGGCGCAGGCTGCGCGCAGCGCTGCCGCCGGTCGACCGTCCACCGCCTGGGCCGCGGCCAGTACCAGCAAGGGCCGCAGGCGCTTGCCACCGTCCAGGACGCCGTATCGCATGGACTGCCCCAAACTGGCCGGCGCATCGGCGGGCACCCAGGCCGACAGCGCCGCTTCCACGCGCCGCAGTTCCTGGGCCATCCAGGTATCGAAGGGCAGGGCGGTCGTGGGGGGCAGGAGGGTCATAAGGGTCATGAGGCCCTCCAAGGCTTGAGCTGACCGTCTTCCAGCACCTTGACCTGGTCTTCCACCGCCTGCAGGCGGTCCCTGCAGAAGGTCAGCAAGGCCGCGCCGCGTCGGTAGGCGACCAGCAGTTCATCCAGGGGTAGGCGACCGGACTCCATGGCCTGCACCAGGTCGTCAAGCTCGGCCAGCGCATCCTCATAGCGCTCGGGCAAGGGGGCGTCCGCCGGGGGAGTTTGGACGCCCTGGGAGGAGGATTTCGTCATGGTGCGATTGTAGGCTTCCCTCAAGTGTCAATTTGGGTTGACATGCGGTCGGGTCATCTTGCTCCTGTTGCAGGATTTGCGCTGTGGGTAGAATCCCGTCCCTTTTCCGGCAAGGACCCCCGGCACTCAACCGGGGTCGGTAGCCGGTTTGACATCGGTTTTTTGGAGATTCCTGGGGATCATGTCGGACCTGAGCATCGGGCTGGAAGCCCTGGAGCGCAGTCGCTCTCAACTCTCGGTTTCGTCGTACTTCAGCGAGGCGTTGTTCCAGGAGGAACAGCGGCTGATCTTCCATGGCGCTCCGCGCTATATCGGGCATGAACTGGCAGTGCCCGAAATCGGTGACTACCACGCCCTGCCGGCTGAAGGCGAGGGTCGCGCCTTGGTGCGCACGCGGGACGGCGTAGAACTGATCTCCAACGTCTGCCGCCACCGCCAGGCGGTCATGCTCAAGGGCCGGGGCCACACACGAAGCAATGTGGTCTGCCCGCTGCACCGGTGGACCTACGATCTGCATGGTCGGTTGATCGGCGCTCCCCATTTCACCGACGACCCCTGTCTGAATCTGCGCAACTATCCGGTGCAGACTTGGAACGGACTGGTTTTCGAGGCCAGCGAGCGCAGTGTGGCAGCCGACCTCGCTCGGCTGGGTCCCGCGCGAGAACTGGACTTCAGCGGCTATGTGCTCGACAAGGTCCACGTCCATGAGTGCGCGTACAACTGGAAGACCTTCATCGAGGTGTACCTCGAGGATTACCACGTCGGTCCCTTCCACCCGGGCTTGGGTTCCTTCGTCACCTGTGAAGACCTGCGCTGGGAGTTTGGTGCCCACCACAGCGTCCAGACCGTAGGCGTTCACCAGGCCCTGCAGAAGGCGGGTTCACCCACCTACCAACGGTGGCAGCAGGCGGTGCTGAACTATCGCAACGGCCAGGCGCCTGCGCACGGCGCGATCTGGTTGACCTACTACCCCACCCTGATGGTGGAGTGGTATCCGCACGTTCTGGTCGTCAGCCATCTCATTCCCAAGGGGCCACAGAAGACGCTCAACGTGGTGGAGTTCTTCTACCCCGAAGAGATTGCAGCCTTCGAACGGGAGTTCGTGGAGGCCGAGCAGGCGGCCTACATGGAGACCTGTGTGGAGGATGATGAAATCGCGTTGCGCATGGACGCTGGACGGCGCGCACTGATGGAGCGCGGGGATGACGAGGCGGGGCCCTACCAGAGTCCCATGGAAGACGGCATGCAGCACTTCCACGAGTGGTATCGCGTCGCGATGACCGCGCCCGCGAGGCTGCGCTGAGGTCGAGGCGGTCCCGATGAAGCCGCTCATCGACGCAGCCGAACTCAAGGCTTTGCACGCCCAGCATCCGGAACTCGTTATTTTGGACTGCAGCTTCGACTTGTTCGATGTCGACGCGGGCGAGCGGGCCTATGCAGCTGGACATCTACCGGGCGCGCGCTATGTCCATCTCGACCGTGATCTCAGCGGCTTGAAGTCGGTGCGGGGGCCGGTCGACGGAGGGCGTCACCCGCTGCCGGCGCGCGAGGAATGGGCGAGCCGCCTGGGTCGTTGGGGCATCACACCGGAGACCATCGTGGTGGCTTACGACGGCCAGGGCGGGTGCTATGCGGCGCGAGCCTGGTGGATGTTGCGTTGGATCGGCCATGAGCGCGCGGCCGTTCTGGACGGCGGTCTGGCGGCTTGGCGGGAGGATGGTGGCGCGTTGGAGTGCGCGAACACAGCCGTGACCGTTGCCCCCGCTTATCCGGCGGGTGAGTCGTCCATGCCCACCCTCACAGCTGAAGCGCTGGCCCAGCAATTGGGTCGTGTCTGTCTGGTGGACGCGCGGGCGGGCGAACGGTATCGGGGAGAAACCGAACCCCTGGATACCCGCGCAGGTCACATACCCGGAGCGGTCAACCGCTTCTTCAAGGACAACCTGCAGCCCAATGGGCGCTTCAAACCGGTTGAAGCGTTGAAGGCGGAGTGGTTACCGCTGCTCCAGGCCGGCCAGCCGGTCGTGCACCAGTGCGGCTCGGGCGTGACCGCCTGCCACAACCTCCTGGCCATGGCGCATGCGGGCCTGGGCCTGGGCGTTCTGTACCCGGGATCCTGGAGCGAATGGTCGGCCGATCCCTCGCGTCCCGTGGCGGTGGGCTGAATCATGGTTTCTTGATCACGGGCAAGGCTCCTTGCGGCCTTGTCGACCCATACTGAGTCCGTTTTTGCGTCCAGGCGCTGCCCATCTCTTCAGGAGTTTGCCCATGTACAGCCGCATCCTGGTGCCCACCGACGGCTCCGAAATCACCCGCAAGGCTGTGCAGACGGCCATTGAGCTCGCGCGTCGCATGGACGCACAGATCTTTGCCGTGTCAGTGAAGGAGCCCTTTCCCTACAGCGCCATCAGCGAAGTGCAGCCGATTGCACCGCAAGAGTTTTATGAGGCCCAGGAACGGGTGGCCCGTGAACGCGTGGATGCCGTGGTGGAGGCGGCGCGCGCTCGGCAGGTGGCCTGTAGTGGCTACACCGTGGAGTCCCTTCATCCCTGGGAGGCCATCCTGGACCATGCCAAAGACAAACAGTGCGATTTGATTGTCATGGCCTCTCACGGGCGGCGCGGGGTGGCCGCCCTGCTGCTGGGCAGTGAGACCCAGCGGGTGCTGTTGCACAGCCCGGTACCGGTCTTGGTGGTGAAGTAGGGCGCGCGTCAGTGGGCGTGCAGCAGTTCGCTGGCCACCAAGACCAGCACCAGTCCCCCTGCCAGCCACAGCACCTGATGCAGGGTTTCGCGAAACGCGAGCCGGCGCTGCATTTGCGGCAGTAGATCGGCCACCGCCACATAGATGAAACTGCTGGCGGCCACCACCAGCAGATACGGAAACACCTGTTCGACCTGGCCCACGCCGAAGTACCCCACCAGGCCACCCGCCACGGCCGCGAGTCCCGACAGGGCATTGAACAGCAGCGCCCGTGCGCGCGACAGCCCCGCATTGAGCAGCACGATGAAGTCTCCGATCTCCTGCGGGATTTCATGGGCCACGATCGCCAGCGTCGTCACCACGCCCAACTTCACATCGGTGAGGAAGGCCGCCGCGATGATCACGCCGTCCACGAAATTGTGGATGCTGTCGCCCAATAGCACCGACCATCCGCCCGCTCCGGCCTGTTCCGCATCGAAGCCGTGGTGGTGGTGGTGGTGTGGGTGGTCTCCTTCGTGATGGTGGCTGTGCCGGTACAACTCGGCCTTCTCCAGCAGGAAGAAGAACAGAAGGCCACCCAACAGCGTGAGAAAGAGTTCGTGGGTGTCGGCTTGCCCGGATTCAAACGCCTCCGGCAGGACGTTGAGCAGGGCAGTGCCCAGCAGCACGCCCGCAGAGAGGCTGACCAGGCTGTGCACGATGCGACCCAATACATGCGTCGTGAGGCTGGCAGCGGCCAGCACGGACAGCAGGCCGCCCGCGCCGGTGGCCACGATGATGTAGAGCAGGGTCAAGCTAGTCGCGGAAGTTATTGAAGGTCAGCGGCGCATCAGCCACTTCCTTCTTCAGCAGGGCGATGGCTGTTTGCAGGTCATCGCGTTTGGCACCGCTCACACGGACCGAATCGCCTTGAATGGCGGCCTGGACCTTGACCTTGCTTTGCTTGATCAAAGTTTGGATCCTTTTGCCCAGTTCAGATTCGATGCCGGTCTTGATCTTGACCAGCTGTTTGAGCTTGTCCCCGCCGATTTTCTCGGGTTTGGCAGAGTCGTCCAGAAAGCGGATGTCGACGCTGCGCTTGGTCAGTTTGGCCAGCAGGATGTCCTTGACCTGCTGCAGCTGGAAGTCGCTGTCGGCAAAGAGCAGGAGCTCCTTGTTGATGCCCTTGTCGGAGAGCTCCACACGCGCATCGCTGCCCTTGAAATCAAAGCGGGTACCGATTTCCTTGTTGCTCTGGTCCACGGCGTTGCGCACCTCGACCAGGTTGGGTTCCACGACCACATCAAAACTCGGCATGTTCAGGGGGCAGGGGCTGCCTGTGTGTTCTGGGGGAAAATTTTGCCATGAGCGACTCTTGGCCGCCCGCTGCGCCCGGCTCTCCTCCGGCCTCACCACCTGGCGGGGCTGTGGAGGCGTCTGTGAGCCTGCGCCGACTGAACACGCTGGGGCTGCCGGCGGTCGCGGACCACCTGGTTCGCGTCGACAGTGAGGCGTCCGTCCGTCGGGTCGTCGACCATCCCCGGTGGGGCCGGGTTCCCAAATTGGTCCTGGGGGGCGGCAGCAACCTCGTCTTCACGCGCGATCCACAGGCCCTGGTGGTCAAGGTCGAGGTCCCAGGCCTGCGGGTGCTGGGTGAGGAAGCCGGTGCCGTGATCGTGGAGGCTGGCGCAGGGGTCGGTTGGCATGAGCTGGTGTGCTGGACCCTGGAGCAGGGCCTCCCTGGCTTGGAAAACCTGGCGCTCATTCCCGGCACCGTCGGTGCTGCGCCCGTGCAGAACATTGGCGCCTACGGCGTTGAACTCAAGGACCGGTTCCATTCGGTGCTGGCCGTGGACTGGGTCACGGGGCGAACCGTGGAGCTCGATGCCCGTGCCTGTGCCTTCGCATACCGCGACAGCGTCTTCAAGCGAGACGGGTTTGGAGGTTTGGCCGGCAAGACCCTCATCACCCGGGTTCGCTTGCGACTGCCCAAGCACTGGCAGCCCGTGCTCGGCTACCTGGACTTGCAGCGCCGGGTCGACGAAACCGGCGTGAAGGAGCCCTCTGCCCATCAGGTCTTCACCTGGGTTTGTGACATTCGCCGAGCGAAACTGCCCGATCCTGCGGTGGTGGGCAATGTCGGCAGCTTTTTCAAGAATCCCGTGGTCAGCGCCGAGCAGTGCCGCGACATCATTGCGCGTGATCCGGGGATCGTCCACTATCCCCTGGAAGATGGCGCTGTGAAGCTGGCGGCTGGTTGGCTGATCGACGCCTGCGGCTGGAAGGGCCGCAGCATTGGTGGGGCTGCGGTCTATGAAAAGCAGGCGCTGGTCCTGATCAACCGTGGCGGCGCCACCGGCGCGGAGGTGCTGACACTCGCCCGCGCCATCCAAACCAGCGTTTACGAGCGCTTCGGTATCCGACTCGAGCCGGAGCCGGTCATCGTGTGAGCTCCACGCTGGCATTCAGTGGGCAAAGGGGTCTGCGGGAAATGGGGTCTGGGAAATGGACTCATGCAATCACATACGCCCCTGCTCCCGTGGCGATCAGCGTACCCTGGTCGTTGAGCAGCCGCATCTGCGTCGACCCGATCCTTCCACCCAGTCGGGTCACCATGGCCTGGGCCAGGAAGTAAGCGCCCAACCCCGGCCGCAGGTAGTCGATCCGCATGTCGATCGTGCCCATCTTGCCGAATCGGTGCATGACCTGCTCGGCGCTCTCGTGAGCGTATTTTTCGCCCAAGGCCACCATCAGGGCCATACCAGCCGTGGCATCCAGCACGGCTGCCGTTACCCCGCCATGCAGGCGGCCGTGAATGTAGTGGCCCACCAGATCGGCCCGCATGTCAAAGCGGCAAACCGTGCCGTTGGGCCCACTGAATTCTTCCATCTTCATACCCAGCACGCGGTTGAAGGCGATCTGGTCTTCGGCCAAATGATGGATCGCAGCCTCCAGCTTGTGCTGTTCGGCAGCGCTGCGTCGCGGGGCATGATGGTGAGCGCTCATGCGCCGGATGGTAACGGCTGAGCCTGGTGTCCAATTCAAAGCCATGCTGCCTGTCGAACAAACCAGCCGCCTGATGACCCTAGACGCCCTGCGCGGCGTCGCGATCCTGTGGATGATCGCCTTCCACCTGTGCTTCGATCTCAACCACTTTGGCCTGCTGCATCCACCGCAGCAGTTTCTCGCGGACCCGTTCTGGACGGGGCAGCGGGTCTGCATCGTGGGTCTCTTCATGTTTTGCGCCGGTGCCTCACAGGCGCTCGCCCACCGGTCGGGTTCGTCCTGGGCTCGCTTTTGGCGGCGGTGGATGCAGGTGGCCGGATGCGCCGGTCTGGTCAGTGTGGCCACCTGGTTCGTCTTTCCGCAGTCCTGGATCAGCTTTGGCGTGCTCCATGGTCTGGCCGCGATGGTGCTACTGGCTCGGTTGACGGCCAGCCTTTCGCCACGACTGTTGTGGGCCCTGGGAATCGGAGCAATGACCTTGCCCCATCTCATCCAACATCCCGTATTCGACAGTCGATGGCTCAACGGGCTTGGGTTGGTCACGCAAAAGCCAGTCACTGAAGACTATGCGCCGATCTTTCCGTGGATGGGCATGGTGTGGCTCGGTTTGGCTCTGGGTCAACGCTTGTCCTGCTTGCCCCTGACCCCCAACCCCGCCATCCGCATGATCGCCTTGATCGGTCAGTGGCCCTTGAGCATCTACATGCTGCACCAACCACTCTTCTGGGGCGTTTTGCTCCTGCTCAGTCGCTTGGGCTTGCCCTGATGGCCACTCCGTGTGGATGATTGCCGTCCAGTGGCGCGAAAATGGCACGATGACCAACAAATTACTCTTCGGCTTTCACGCCGTTACCGTGCGGCTGAAGACCGCGCCTGAATCGGTGCTGGAAGTCCACCACGATGTGCAGCGGCGCGATGGCCGAATGCGCAGCCTGCTGCAGCGCGCGCAGGACGTCGGCGTGAAGTTGGTGGAAAGCAGCGCCCAAGGCTTGGCGCAACTGGCCGGACGCGCGCCGCACCAGGGGATCGTGGCCAGGGTCAAGCCCCTCAAGGTTCAGCATTCGCTCGACGATCATCTCGACGGCGTGCAAGCCGCGGGTGATACCCCCCTCTTGCTCGTGCTGGACGGTGTCACCGACCCCCATAATTTGGGCGCCTGCCTGCGGGTTGCCGATGGCGCTGGTGCCCAGGCGGTGATTGCGCCGCGTGACCATGCCGTCGGGATCAACGCGACCGTCGCTAAAGTCGCCAGTGGCGCGGCCGAGACCGTTCCCTACTTCATGGTGGTCAACCTTGCACGCGCCTTGGGTGAGCTCAAAGAGCGGCAGATCCGCATCATCGGGACCAGTGACGATGCACCAAAGTCGGTCTACGAGGTGGACCTGAGAGGGCCGACGGCGCTGGTGTTGGGCGCTGAGGGCGCGGGCATGCGGCAGCTGACCCGCAAGACGTGTGATGAGTTGGTTCACATCCCGATGACCGGCGCAGTGGAAAGCCTCAACGTGTCGGTGGCCTCAGCCGTATGCCTGTATGAGGCCTTGCGGCAGCGCCGCCAACGCCTTGTCCCGGCTTAATCGGCCTTCAGCGCGGGATTGAGCGAACCGCGCTCGTCGAACACCACACAGCGGCCGCGCCAGTGGGGTGCGCCCGCAGTGTCTTCGAAGTACTGCAGGATCCCACCCTCCAACTGGAACACATGGGTCAGGCCTGCTTCGCGCATCACCAGCGCGGCCTTCTCGCACCGAATGCCCCCGGTGCAAAAGCTCACCACGGTCTTGTTGCGCAGTTCGTCGGCATGGGCGGCCAGCGCTCTTGGAAAGTCGCTGAACTTGCTCAGGCCCCAGTCGATCGCGCCCTCAAAAGTTCCTTCATCCACTTCAAATTGGTTCCGGGTGTCCAGCGTCACCACAGGGCGACCCTCGTCATCCTGGCCTTGATCCAGCCATCGGGCCAATGTGGCCGCCTCAACGGCCGGTGCACGGCCTGCTGCGGGAATCACGGTTGGCAGATTCATGCGGATGATCTCTCGCTTGATCCGCACCCTCAGCCGTCGGAAGGGCACCGAATCGCTCCAACTTTCTTTGGCCTTGAGCCCGTGGAACGGCTGGCTGCCATCGGCATCGCTGAGATGGCACAAACAGGACATCCATTCGCGAATGGGGGTAGGTGAGCCGGCCAGAAACAAGTTGAGGCCTTCCTCGGCCAACAAGACCGTTCCCTTGAGATCCAGTGACTCGGCACGGGCGCTGAGTTGGGCCTTCCAATCCGGCAAATTCCGAAGCGGCACAAAGCGGTAGGCCGCGATGTTGAGAACTGTGCTCACCCTGAAATTCTAGGTGCGGTCCCTGTCCCGCGACCGCGGCGCCTTCCTACAATGCAGCGATGGCTTTCATCCACCTGCGGACACATACCGAGTTCTCTGTTGTCGACGGTACCTTGCGCGTCGACGAGGCTGCCGCGGCGGCTGCAGCCGACCGCCAGGCGGCCCTGGCCATCACCGACCTGGGCAACCTGTTCGGCGCGGTGAAGTTCTACCAGGCATGCCGCGGCAAGGGCATCAAACCCCTCATCGGGGTCGATCTGTGGATCGAACCTGAAGCGGGCACCGATCGCCCGGCCAACCGCCTGTTGATGCTGGTGCAGAACGCGCGCGGCTATCTCCATCTCTCGGAACTGCTGGCCCGCGCATGGACCGGCAATGTGAATCGAGCACAGGCCTGGGTGAAATGGGAGTGGGTTGCCGAACTGCACGAAGGGCTCATCGTCCTGTCAGGCGCCGAGGGCGGCGCACTGGGCCAGGCCCTGCTGAGCAACGACCTCATCCGCGCACAAGAATTGGCGCAGCGGTACCGATCCGTCTTTGGAAACCGCTTCTATGTGGAAATCCAGCGTGCCGGTCTGCCCCAACAAGAGGCTCATGTCCGCGCGGCCGTTCTCTTCGCCGCCCAGGAGGGCCTGCCCCTGGTCGCCACCCATCCGGTTCAATTTTTGCAGCCCGATGATTTTGAGGCCCACGAGGCGCGTGTGTGCATCGCCGAGGGGGAGACACTCACCAACCCCAAACGCATCAAGCGGTTCACGCGCGAACAGCATTTCAAGACGCAACAACAGATGCAGGCCTTGTTTGCTGATCTGCCAGCGGCTGTCGAGAACACGGTACGCATCGCCCAACGCTGCAACCTGTCCCTGGTGCTGGGCAAGCCGCAACTGCCCGACTTCCCCACGCCCGTTCAGCCTGATGGCACGCGGATGCCCATTGCCGACTATTTCCGACAGGCCTCAATCGAAGGGCTGGAGCAGCGGTTGGATGTGTTGTTTCCCGATGCTGCCGAGCGCGAAGCGCAACGCAGTCGTTACCTCGAGCGCTTGGAGTTCGAGATCACCACCATCCTCAAGATGGGCTTCCCCGGGTACTTCCTCATCGTCTCGGACTTCATCCAGTGGGCCAAGCGCAACGGCTGCCCCGTGGGCCCGGGCCGCGGGTCGGGTGCCGGCTCACTGGTGGCCTACGCCCTGAGCATCACCGACCTGGACCCGCTGCGATACGAACTCCTGTTTGAGCGCTTTCTCAACCCCGAACGCGTGTCCATGCCGGACTTTGACGTGGACTTTTGCCAGGCCAACCGCGATCGCGTGATCGACTACGTCAAGAACAAGTATGGTCGCGAGGCGGTGAGTCAAATCGCCACCTTCGGCACCATGGCTGCCAAGGCGGCCTTGCGGGATGTGGGTCGTGTGTTGGGCATGGGCTACGGTCATGTGGACAGCATCGCCAAGCTGATTCCCGCTCCGCCAGGCAGGACCGTGACCCTCGCGCCGGTGCCCGAGGGCTATGACCCCGACAAGGATCCCACCATCTACGCGCGCAAGGTGGCGCCGGAGCTGGAGCAGCGCGAGGCGGCCGAGGAGGAGGTTGCCGAGTTGCTGAGCTTGGCCACGCGTGTTGAAGGTATCGTGCGCAATGTGGGTATGCATGCGGGCGGTGTGCTGATTGCCCCCGGCAGGATCACCGACTTCTGTCCCCTGTACCAGCAGCCCGGTAGCGATTCAGCCGTCAGTCAGTACGACAAGGACGATGTGGAATCGATCGGCTTGGTGAAGTTCGACTTCCTGGGCTTGGCCACGCTCACCATCCTGGAGATGGCCAAAGACTTCATCGTCGAGCGCCGTCCCGAGCACCTGAACTTCACTTACGAAACGTTGCCCCTGGATGACCCCAAGGTCTACAAGCTGTTTTCAGAAGGCTTGACCGAGGCGGTGTTCCAGTTTGAAAGCCGGGGCATGCAGGCCATGCTGCGTGAGGCCAAGCCCACGCGACTGGAGGACCTCATCGCCCTGAACGCCATGTTCCGGCCAGGGCCGATGGAAAACATTCCCAGTTTCTGCGCGCGCAAGCATGGCCGTGAGCCCATCAGCTACCCGCATCCCCTCTTGGAGAAGGTGCTCTCCGAAACCTACGGCATCTTCGTCTACCAGGAGCAGGTGATGCAGGCCGCGCAGTTCATGGGCGGCTATTCGCTCGGCGGCGCAGACCTCTTGCGCCGCGCCATGGGCAAGAAGAAGGCCGAGGAGATGGCCCAGCACCGCGAGATCTTCCGCACCGGTGCGGCTGCCAAGGGCATCGGTGCTGAGAAGGCCGACGAGGTCTTCAACCTCATGGAGAAGTTCGCTGGCTACGGCTTCAACAAGAGCCATGCCGCGGCGTACTCACTGTTGGCCTATCACACGGCTTGGCTGAAGGTGCATTGCACGGCCGAATTCTTTGCGGCCAACATGACCATCGAACTGGACGACACCGACAAGCTCAAGGTCTTGCGCCAGGACGCGGTGCAGAACTTCGGCATCACCTTCGACCCACCGGACATCAACCAAGGCACCTGGCGTTTCGAGCCTGCCCCCGGGCGCGAGGGCGATCGGCGGATCCGCTATGGCCTCAGCGCGGTCAAGGGGACCGGCCGCGGCGCGATCGAGGCGATCGTGGCCGCGCGCGATGGAACCGGTCCTTATGAAGGTCAAGGCGCTGCCCCGTTCAAAAGTCTCTTCGACTTCGCCGCACGCGTGGACCGCAGCAAGGTCAACAAACGCGTCGTCGAAGCCCTGATCAAGGCGGGCGCCTTTGATGCTCTGCACCCGGACCGTGCCCGTGCGCTGGCCAGCGTGTCCTTGGCCTTCGAATGGGCCGATGACCAGCAGGCCAATGCCCTTCAGGGTGGACTCTTTGATTTCGGCGACACCCACGGCTCCAGCATGCATGAGCCCGAGCTTTTGGAGGCGCCTGTTTGGAGCATCCGCGACCGCTTGATGGCCGAAAAGATGGCGCTGGGCTTCTATCTCAGCGGGCACCTCTTCGAACAGCATGCCACCGAGGTGCGCCGCTTCGTTCCGCGCCGGATCGCCGAACTCACCGAGTCGCGCGAGCCGGTTCTCTTGGCGGGTATCGTCGGTGAAACGAAGGTGATCAACAATCACCGGGGCCGTCTGGGCATTTTCAGGCTCGACGATCAGAGCGATTCGGTGGAAGTGGCGGTGGACGAACGCCAGCTGGAGGCGCTCAAGGATGTGCTCAAGGAGGATGAGCTTGTCGTCGTCCAGGGCCGCGTCCAGCCCGACAAGTATTCAGGTGTGCGCCTGAATGCCCAGCAGATCTTCGACCTGCCGACCGCTCGAGCCCGCTTCGGACGGTATCTGTCCGTGACCGTTCACGGTGAAGCCCTGCCGGTCCAGGATGTCTTGGCCCTGTGGCCACCCGTGGTTCGCAGCACCCAAGAGGGTGAGACGGTGCATGGTTTGCGGGTTCGGGTTCGGGTGCATCGGTCGCCCCCGCGCAGTGGCCCGGCGTCGGGCCCCCAGTCTTCCCTTGGGGGCGAAGACTTCATGCCTTTGGGCGCAGAGGGCGAGTTGGACCTCGGTGATGCCTCACGTTTCTGGCCGGCCGAAGAGGCGCTGGTGCGGTGGCGGGCCTTGGCCCATGAGGGCCAGGCGATGGTGGTGTACGAAGCAGCCGCGTCCTGAACCACTCGGTTCATGGGCGCCGCGATTCCGAGGCGGGCGCCTCAAGCGAGTACCCAGGCGCCGAAGCCTTTTCTCCTGCGATGTGGAACTGCGCTTCAGCCAATCCCGCCATGGCGCGTTTTCCCAATCCTTTGACACGACGGCGAGCGTCCTGCCAATCACGAAAGGGTCCGTGGGCGCGTGCGGACAGCACCCGCTCGGCCAGTTCAACGCCCACCCCGCGCACCGCTTCGATTTCGGCTCGCGTGGCCTGATTCAGGTCGATCATCGTGCCCGGTGGTGGTGAGGCCCAGACCATGGCGGCTGATGCGGTCGCAAGCCAGGCCGCTCTGAAGGCGATCCCAAGCGCCCGGCGGCGCGTGACGCCGTTGTAGGTACCACGCCGCACCCCGACCTGCCAACCCATCGAGGCCTCGTGTCCAAGCCTTTGCATCAACCCAGACCCAGCATCTGGCGGGCGCGGGCGGCAACCTCGTCCACGGTGGGCCATCGAGGCCAGCGGCGTTCAATCTGTACCGAACCGCCCCATGCCCCCCAGTGCCCCGGTTCGGTGGGCCCGAGGACGGACAGCAAGGGCATGCCGACTGCTGCAGCGAGATGCCCCGGTCCCGTGTCATTGCTGATCATCAACGCGCCCTTGGACATCAGGGCTGCACAGGTCCCCAGATCGACGTCGGGCAAGACCACCGCTTGGGGGTAGCCCTGCCGGGCCTGTGCTTCCTCGCCCGGCCCCGGGCAGACCACGATCGGCCGGCCCATGCCGGGCCCGTGAGTGGCCACAAAGGCTTCAAAGTCGGGCCAGCGCTTTTCGAGCCCTTCAAAGGTCCCACCGGCAAACGGGCAGATCATCACAAAGCCGGGTTGCAGGCCATGTGCGCGCATAAGCGTCTGGGCTGCACGCTCTTGGGCGTGGGTGCTGCGCCAGCTCAAGTTCGCTGGTGGCGGCTCTTGCGTGCCCAGCAGGTGTTGGCCCAGCTGCCAATAGACCTCCAATTCGTGCCCACCCTTCCCGAATCGGGGCCGGGGCCAGCTGCGGTGCAACAGCAGGGCACGCCCTTCGCCGTCGTAACCGACCGCCCGCAGCCCTGCCAGGCGCATCTCCAAGGCACTGGACGCCGAGTAGGGAAAGCTGATGGCATTGATGCCGCCTGGGGAGCCCCAGGGCTGATGCGCCACCTCGCGCCGCCATTGCGCGAGTTGCGCCACGCGCTCTCGGTGTGTGGCGCCGAGCTTCAAGACTGGCCATCCAAAACCAGCCAACAGGCTCGACGCCCACCCTTTGCCCACCAGCGTCAATGCGTGACCCTGCGCTTCCAGGCGCTGTAAAACCGGCGTGGACAGCACCACGTCCCCCACCCAGTTGCGCAGGCGAACGATCAGCGGACCTCGGCGGTTGCCGGGTTCCAGGGCATCGGGCGACCAGAGGGCCATCAGCGCAGACCGGCAGGCGTGCCAGCGCCGCGCGCCTGCTGCTCGGACTCGGCCCGTATCAGGAGGACCGCCATCAGGCAGAGTCCCAGGTTGAATGCATAGGTGCCATGGGTCATGTTGGCATTGAACAGCAGCCCCGTGCCATGGACCGTACCGATGCCCATGCACTGCCAGCGCATCAGGCCCGGCCCTGCGCGCCACGCCAAGGCCCAAGGGGCCGCAGCACTCAGCACCGCCGCCAGGAGCCCGGGCAGACCATGGTCCACCGCTTGATTCAGGAACTGCTGGTGCACGTGCACCAAGGGTGCCACATCGGGTAGGGCCTCCGGCGGAATCACCGCTTGCACCAGCGCGATGCGCTGGCTGACCCCGATCCCCGTCAAGGGGTGCTGCCACAGGCTGTCCCACGCGGTTTGCCACAACACCACGCGGGATCCCAGGGACGAGGCGCCATCGGGCGTCCCGAGTTGACCCAACTCCTGCAACAGGTCCAGCAGGCGCAAGCCGCGTTCGACCTGCGGGGGCTGCAGGCTGTCGTAGAGCACACCCGTCCCCCCGGCCAGGACGGCCACGACCAGGCTCCACAGCACCGCGCGCGCAGGCCGCTGGGCAAGTGCCACAGCCACCAGCATCAGCCAGGGCAGCACGACCCATGCCGCACGGCTTCGGCTCCACACCACCGCTGTCGCACCGGCCAGGAGCGCCAGGGTCAAACCGATGCGCCATGCGCGGGAATCGGGATGCACACCATCGCGGATCAGCACCAAGGGCCCCAACACAGCCATGGTCAGCGCCACCGCGGTGGCCCATGGGATGGCGGTGGCTGGAAGCTGGGCGCGCGGCCACAGCAGTGCCACCGCAGCCGCAACCGCCAACTGCAGCCCGAGGGCCCAGCCCAGCTGTTCACGCCATGCCGGTACCGATGAACCCGGGATCCGCGAATCCAAGAGCAGCCCTGAAAGTACGCCCACCATGGGCAAGACCATCAACACCTTGCCGTCTTGTCGCATGCCGCGCCAGCCCTCTTCGTGCCAGGTGCCCATGGCCAGACCGATCAGGCAGGCGACGAGGAGCGCCACTGCCGCCGGTCCGATCAGGGGCCATCCCAGAGGGCCGGCACGGGTGGCGGATGAACCTGCCACAGGAAAGGAATCGGTTGCGGGTTGGCGCGCCCACCCCCAGCAGGACAGTGAAGCCAGCAGCCACCAGCTCCAGGTCCATGCAGCCAGATCACTGTGCAAGGGAACCAGCACCGTGAAAACCAAGGCCAGCGCCAGAAGCGCGGCGGTGGGCGCCTTCATGCCTGTCCTCCCGTCGAGCCCTTACCGTGGCCATGGTCCGCTTGCGTCCAGCCGCAGCCTCGGGCCTTGAGCCAAGACACCCATCGGCGTGGACGGAACACCCAGCCCTTCAGAATGGGTTGCAGCAGGGGTTGTCGACGGCACAACAGCGCCCACCAGGCATCCCGTTCGTCGAGCCGGGCACCGAGACGCTGTTCAACCTGCCGCAAGCGCAGGGCCTGTTGGACGACGAAGTCGGCCCAGTGGCGGTCGAATCCCGGATGGTCGACCAGATCCTCCAGCGCCCGTGCCCAATCCTGCAGCTTGCGGACATTCATCGAACCCAAGATGCTCGACGGGTTGCTCCGGTAGTCCACCAGTGGGGTGTCGAGGTACCAGACAGGATGCAACCCGCCCATCAGGCGTGGCACAACGCTCAGATCTTCGAATACCCGCCCCGCCGGGAACCGCAGCTCAGCGGGCCAGGCGTCACGCCGAACCACCTTGCCCCAGACATGCCACTGACCACGGGCCAAAAGGCGCGGCATCAGTGCGGCGGGCGGCCGTACCGCACCGCCGGGCCCTTGCATGCTGCGTCGATGGCCTTCGCCGCGCAGCCGGTGCTTCAGCGTGGCACGCACCCGCAGCACGGCATGGTCCACCACGATGGCCTGCAGCCCGGGCTCCGATTCGACCAAGCTGCGAACGCGTGCAAGGGCATGCGGACGCAGACGGTCGTCCGCATCCAAGAACCAGAGCCATTGCCCTTGAGCCGCTTCCAGCAGCGCGTTGCGGGCTGCACTCACCCCAAGCGCTGTTGCACCATCGGATGGGAGCAGCCTCAGTTGGCTGCCGACACGGCCGGCGGCGGCCACGCGCTGCGCCACCAAATCGGCGGTTCCATCGGTGCTCGCATCGTCGAACACCAGAACCTCGACCTGATCATCGACTTGACCCAATACCGAGTCCAGCGCTTCAGCCAGATAGATGCCCGGGTTGTGCGCCGGTATCAGCACGCTCAGCCAGGGGCGCTTCATTTCGGCCCTCTCACAAGCTGTTCAAACAGCAGAGCATAGTCGTGCACCATGCGCTCCCTTGAGAGCGCCGTCCGTGCATGACGCCGTGCCGCATCGGCGCGTGCTGCCGCGGCTTCCGGGTCCCGCAGGATACCCGCCAGGGCATCGGCCCAATGAGCCGGGTCGCTCGGCCGTGCCAGCACCCCCCAGCGGCCGTCACCCAAGGTTTCGCGCACGGCCGCCACATCCGATCCCACCACCGCACAGCCCGCCGCCATCGCCTCGGCCAGGCTCAGTGGCAGGCCTTCCCAGTGCGTGCTCAGCGCGGCCACGCGGTGCTGCATCAAGAGCGCCGGCATGTCCTGGCGGTGGCCCAGGAACTGCACTTGGTTTTGCAGACTCAGCGATTGCACGAGCAACTCGGCCCTCTGCCGATGACGGCTCGAACCGCCTCCTGCCAAGCGCAACTGGGGTGAAAGGCCATGCCGTTCCCGCAAAGGCACGAGGCTCTTGATCAGCGTCTCCTGGTCTTTTTGAGCGCCAAACCGCGCGCCCATCAGGATGGCCGGTTCACGCTGCGCGTAGGCTTGAGATTCACTGTCGGCGTAGACGGCGAGGTTGGTTCCGTTACGCAAGGTCCGCACCCGCTGTGCTGGCAGACCCATTTCGCACAAAACGCCCGACACGGCATCCGAAACCCCGATGAAGACCGCCGTGTGCGGCGCCAATTGCCGCACCTGCCAGCGCTTGAACGCGGTGTAGCGCTCGCGCATGTTGTGCTCGACCTGAACCCGATGGGGCACACCGGCCCACACAGCGCCCCAGCGTGCGAGCAGATGTTCCGGAAAACCGTGCCCCACCACCACGTCCGGTTGCCAGTGCCGGCACAGTGCACGCATCGCCCAGAGGGTGGCGGCGTGGCTCCAGCCCGGCAACAAGGCCAGGGGTACACCCTGCTGGCGCAACTGCTGAACCCGAGCCGCGGGTGTGTGTCGCTTGGCCCGCAGCACCAGCAGGGTGTCGTGAAGCGGCATGCCGCCCATGGTGAGATCCAGTGCCACTTGTGTGGCGCCGGAAAAACCACCGCTGGCCACGTGCATCACGCGAATGGGCCTCGTTCCGGGCATGTCCAAGGCGGTCAGTGCAGGAACTTCCGTGGGCTCGGGTGTCGGTATAGGCCACTCAGGCGCGTGGGGCCGCATCGGTCGGTGGGCGTCGCACCCGTGATAATCCTCGCTTCATCATACAAAACACCCCGATGGAACCGAACACCGACTCTCGGGTTCCCCTGAAGGCGCCCCCTTTGCGGGCACCGGATGTGATGGCCCTACAAGACCGCCTGCTGTCCGATCCGCAGTGGCCCTCCGCCGCCGCAGACAGCCCGGCACAGGCCGCGGGCGACATCCACGATGTGTGGTACTGGGTGGGCACCAATCACCGCTACAACAGCCTTTTGTGGGCCGAGGAAGACCTCGCGCGTCGAACCCAGGTGGCTGATTCTGAGATCGCCGCCAACAAGCGGGCCATCGACCGCTACAACCAGGCTCGCAACGATGCCACCGAACGCGTGGACGAATTGCTCTTGCAGTCGCTGCGGCTGGTGGACCCCGAATCAGCCCGCACCGACACCCCGCGTTCGCTGGTGCCCCCTGGCGCCCGGCTCAACAGCGAAACAGCCGGCAGCATGGTCGACCGCTTGTCCATCATGGCCTTGAAGGTGCATGCGATGCGGCAGCAGACGCTGCGCCGGGATGTCGATGAAGGGCACCGTGAGGCCAGCCGGGGAAAACTGCATCGGCTGGAACAGCAACGCCAGGATTTGGCGGCTTGTCTGGATGCACTGCTGTGCGATGCCTTGGAGGGCCGCGCCTACTTCAAGGTCTATCGGCAGTTCAAGATGTACAACGACCCCCGCTTCAACCCGGTGTTGGTGGCCGAAGCGGCGGCGAAGAAGTGATGGAGTCCCGGCGCTGATGCGCCTTCTGATCGTCAAGACCTCCAGCATGGGCGATGTCGTCCATGCCTTGCCCATGGTCAGTGACCTTCGGCGTTGGTGGCCGCAAGCTGACATCGACTGGTTGGTGGAACCTGCGTTCGCGGCCATGCCCGGCATGCACCGCGACATGGCGACCGTGCATCGGTTGCCCTGGCGCCGCTGGCGCCGCGCCCTGCTGCAGCGCAGCACTTGGCAGGCCATGGCAGGCCTG
Organism: Burkholderiaceae bacterium; assembly: GCA_049423145.1. Taxonomy (GTDB): domain Bacteria; phylum Pseudomonadota; class Gammaproteobacteria; order Burkholderiales; family Burkholderiaceae_C; genus RFTU01. The sequence goes on along the minus strand of JBMSQF010000013.1, from coordinate 14,140 downwards.
CGCAACAACTTGCGGGCACAGCATTACGATTGGGTGATCGACGCCCAGGGTTTGCTCAAAAGCGCCTTGTGGGCCCGACAGGCCGGGGTACCGGTGGCTGGTTATGACCGCGACAGCATCCGTGAGCCGCTGGCCAGTGGGCTCTACCGCTATACCGTCGCAGTGCCGCGCCACCTCCACGCGGTGGACCGTTGCCGTCGCTTGGCTGCAGCGGCTTCGCGCGCCCTGGGTTGCTCCATCGCACCCGGTCCCGGTGAACCGCTTCCACCCGTCGACTACGGCCTTCAGCAGGTGACGCCCTATCAGCATGAGGCTCTGCAAGGCCCTTTTGCCGTGCTCATTCCCAATGCCAGCCGTCCCGAGAAACACTGGCCGGAGCCCCACTGGCAGGCCATGGGCACTCTGTTGGCCGCCAACGGCCTGCTGCCCGTGGTCTTGTGGGGTAGCCCTTCGGAGGAAGCCATGGCGCAACGCATCGCACAGGCCTGCGGGGGCTGGGTACCGCCCTTTTTGAAGGTGGAGGAGGCCGCTCAACTCCTGGCCGGGTCGCAGATCGTCGTTGGGCTCGACACTGGGTTTTCACATGTGGCTGCGGCCTTGGGCAAGCCCGTGGTGGGCATCTACTGCGATCATGAACCAGGCCTGACCGGCATCACCGGTCCCGCTCCCGGTGCGTCGCTGGGCGGTAAGGGGCAGCAGCCCAGTTGGGACGAGGTGCGCGATGCCGTGCTGCGGGTGGCGGATTCAGCGGACTTGGGCCGCCTGAACACGTCCACCTAGGCGTTCAAAGTTCTTCGATTCGCTGGGGCGGGTAGCTGTCCCAGCTGAGGCAGCCCGGGCACTGCCAAAAGTAGCGCTGCGCCTCAAAGCCACAGGCCGCGCACCGGTAGCGCTGCAGCGGCTGGGCGCTGTGCTCCAGCGCGCGTTCCACAGGGCTCCATCCCTGCGCCTGCCATTGCTCGGCGGGTAGGCGCAGCAAGGCAGCCGCCGCCGACAGGCTGGGCTGCCGCGCGAGGTGCGCCTGCAACCGGCTTGCAGCCGCTGCGGGGTCCAGGGCGTTGAGGCCTTGCAGAACCACGAGGCTCGCCTCCGCGGCATAGCCGGCGTGCAAGAGGTCAAGGCCCTGTTCACGCAGACCCGGATCGCCCGATGAAGCGCACAGCCGGACCACTTCCTCGGCCACCAAGGCCACCGGCTGCTGCGGCAGGTTCAGCAGGGCCGACCAGGTGTGCACCGCTTCTGGGCCTTCGCCGCGCAGGGCATGCCATTGGCCCAGCATCACCACCGGGCGAGCGGCCTGGGGAGCCCTCAGCCGGGCTTGTTGCAGCAGCTCACGCGCACCGTCCGTCGGCATCATGGCCAAGGCCTGTTCACAAAGGTGGTGGGAGATCCGCACCGCATACGAGCCCGCACCACCGGACTCCAGCTTGGTGGCGATCTCGTGTGCCTGTGGCCATTCGTGCGAGCGCTCGTACAGGTCCAGCAGGGCTCGGCGGGCTTCGGTGGAAAACGGGGTTCCCTCCAGGGCGCGGTAGGCGGCTTCTGCCCTGTCGAACAGACCGGCCTTGAAGAAGTCCTGTGCCAGTGCATGCTGGGCGCGATCGCGGTCGCCGGCGCTCAGATCGGCGCGCGACAGGAGGTGCTGGTGTACCCGTACGGCCCTTTCGAATTCCCCGCGGCGGCGGAACAGGTTGCCCAAGGCGAAGTGCAGTTCGGTGGTGTCGGGATCGTTCTGCACCGCTTCGATGAAGGCGTCGATCGCCTTGTCCTGCTGCTCATTGAGCAGCAGGTTCAAGCCCTTGTAGTAGGCCCGCGGTGCGTCACGTTCCTCACGCCGAATCTGGCGGAGGTCCAAACGCGAAGCCAGCCAACCCACCGCAAACCCCAGGGCGGGCAGCAGGAGCAGCCAGGTCAGGCTCAGTTCGGTCATCGCAGGTCCACACCGCTGGCGGGGCCGGCGGTGCCGTCGTGTCCACTCCGGCCATCTGCCGCGGCGCTTCCGACGGCTGCCTGCCCTGCACGACGCTGTCGCCACCAAGCCGGCACCATGGCCAGCACGCCCACGGCGCAGCCCAGCCCGAAAGCCAGCACCACCACGATCACCAGCGGCGCGTGCCAGTCCAGGCCGAAGAACCAACGGACCGTTACCGCCTGCTGATTGTTCAGCGCGAACGCAAAGAGTGTGAAGAAGACGAAGGCCCGCAGGAGCCAGATGAACAGCCGCATAGGCTGTAGTGTCGCACTCAGCCCCTTGGCGAGTGGCCCGAGGCTGGCGGGGATGATTTGGCCGCATCCACCGCTTCGCGCAGGGCTTTGCCCGGCTTGAAGTGGGGGACGAGCTTTTCAGGGACCACCACCTGCTCGCCGTTGCGGGGGTTGCGTCCCACGCGCGGCGGCCGGCGGTTGATGGAGAAGCTGCCGAAACCGCGGATCTCGACGCGATGTCCCTTGGACAGGGCCTCGGTCATCGCGTCGAGGATGGTCTTGACCGCGAAATCGGTGTCCTTCTGGGTGAGGTGGCCAAAGTGCTCGGCCAACTCCGCCACCAGTTCCGATCTCGTCATCACCATCGTGCGGTCCTCGTGCAGCGCGGGCGATCAGCCCTGGCCGCCCTGATCCAGCTTGGCACGCAGCAGGGCGCCCAGGCTGGTGGTGCCGGCGGCTTCGCGCTCGTTGGACTGCGACAGGCGCTGCATGGCTTCCTGCTGGTCGGCGCTGTCCTTGGCCTTGACCGACAACTGGATCGAACGCGTTTTGCGGTCGACGTTGATGATCATGGCGTTGACTTCGTCGCCTTCCTTCAGCACATTGCGGGCGTCTTCCACACGGTCGCGGGAGATTTCCGAAGCGCGCAGGTAGCCAGTGACGTCATCGGCCAATTGGATCTCGGCGCCACGGGCGTCCACCATCTTCACCTTACCGGTCACCAGGGCGCCACGGTCGTTGATGGTGGTGAATGTGGCGAAGGGATCGCCATCCAACTGCTTGATGCCCAGGGAGATGCGCTCGCGCTCGACGTCCACCGCCAACACGATGGCTTCGACTTCCTGTCCCTTCTTGTAGTTACGAACGGCCGCCTCACCCGGCTCGTGCCAGGAAAGGTCGGAGAGGTGCACCAGGCCGTCGATGCCCTGGGCCAGGCCCACGAACACGCCGAAGTCGGTGATCGACTTGACCGGTCCCTTGACCTTGTCGCCGCGCTTGACGGTCGACGAGAACTCTTCCCAAGGGTTGGCCTTGCACTGCTTCATGCCCAGCGAAATGCGGCGCTTGTCCTCGTCGATTTCCAGCACCATCACTTCGACTTCGTCGCCCAGGGCTACGATCTTGGAGGGGCTGACGTTCTTGTTGGTCCAGTCCATCTCGGAGACATGCACCAGGCCTTCGATACCCGGCTCGATTTCCACGAACGCGCCGTAGTCGGCGATGTTCGTGACCTTGCCGAACAGGCGCGTGTTGGCCGGGTAGCGGCGGGCCACGCCCATCCAGGGATCGTCGCCCAACTGCTTCAGGCCCAGCGACACGCGGTTCTTTTCGCTGTCGAACTTGAGAACCTTGGCCGTCAATTCCTGGCCGACGGTCACCACCTCGGAGGGGTGACGCACACGGCGCCAAGCCATGTCGGTGATGTGCAGCAGGCCGTCGATGCCGCCGAGGTCGACGAACGCACCGTACTCGGTGATGTTCTTGACCACGCCCTGCACGATGGCGCCTTCGCTGAGGGTCTCGAGCAGCTTGGCGCGCTCTTCACCCATGGAGGCTTCCACCACGGCGCGGCGGCTGAGCACCACGTTGTTGCGCTTGCGGTCGAGCTTGATGACCTTGAACTCCATGGTCTTGCCCTCGAACGGGGACAAGTCCTTGACCGGGCGCGTGTCCAGCAGCGAACCGGGCAGGAAGGCGCGGATGCCATTGACCAGGACGGTGAGACCACCCTTGACCTTGCCGCTGACGGTGCCGGTGACGAATTCGCCGGACTCCAGTGCCGTTTCCAGGCTCAGCCACGACGCCAAGCGCTTGGCCTTGTCGCGCGAAAGGATGGTGTCACCGTAGCCGTTCTCAAACGCATCAATGGCCACTGACACGTAGTCGCCGATCTGGACTTCTAGGTCGCCTTGGTCGTTCTTGAACTCTTCAATGGGTACATAGGCCTCGGACTTGAGGCCGGCGTTGACCACCACGAAGCTGTGATCGATGCGGACGACTTCGGCCGAGATCACTTCGCCCGAACGCATGTCGCGCTTCTTCAGGCTTTCTTCGAACAGGGCAGCAAAGGATTCGCCGCCGGTGGTGGCAGTTTGGAGTTGAGACATGAAGTTTCCTATGGGCCGGGCGACAGACCGTTCGTGCGGTACCCGGCGGGGTTTGCAGCAGGTGCTGCGGTTGCGTTGACGAACCACCGCATCCAGCGTGCCTTCCATTGCAGAAGGCCAGCCACGAGGCGATGGGCCAGGGAGCCTCAGGCCCCCGCGCGTTGGTCCCACCACTGCAACACGCGATCCACCGATTCCTCGATGGTGGTGCCGGAGTTGTCGAACATCACCGCGCCTTCAGCTGGTTTCAGCGGCGCCACGCTTCGGGTTTTGTCCCGCTCGTCGCGCGCCTCCAAATCCAGGCGAAGGTTGTGAATGTTAGCGGAAATCCCTTTGGAAATCAACTGCTTATGCCGCCGCGTGGCCCGGGTGGCGGCATCTGCAGTCAGGAACACCTTCAGCGCCGCGTCTGGAAACACCACCGTGCCCATGTCGCGGCCGTCGGCCACCAGGCCGGGCAGGGTGCGAAAAGCCAGTTGCCGCTCGTGCAGTGCCGCACGCACCGGGCCCAGGGCCGACACCCGCGAGGCCAGCGCTCCACCGCCTTCACTGCGAACCTCCAGGCTGCGGTCGCGGCCTTCAAGAACAATGCGATCCCCCTCGAAGCGCACATCCAGGTCCGCCGCCACGCGGGCGATGGACTGCACAGCGGAATCCGCAACCGCTTGGTCTGCGTCAGCCGGCAGCAGGCCCCGGTCATGGGCCACCACGCCCACCGCCCGATACAGCACCCCGGAGTCCAGGTAGTGCCAGCCCAGTCGCTGAGCCACCAGGCTCGCCAGGGTGCCCTTGCCGGATGAACTGGGCCCGTCGATGGCAATGACCGGAATGCGTGCAGTGTCCGTCCGCGCCAGCGCGAACAGGGCCTCGAAGTAATCGGGGAAGGTCTTGGCCACGCATCGTGGGTCCTCAATCCGCACACCCGTTGCCGGAACCGCACCCACCAGGGGATTGAACGCCGCCAGTGACAGGCACATGGCCATGCGATGGTCGTCATAGGTGTGGACGCTGGCATGGCGCCAGGCATCCCTCGCGGGCGGGGTCACGGCGATCCAGTCCGGACCCTCGTCCACCACCGCGCCGAGCTTGCGCAGTTCGGTTGCCAGGGCTGCGATACGGTCGGTCTCCTTGACACGCCAACTGCCGATATTCGTCAGCCGTGTCGTGCCTGGCGCATACAGGGCCATCACCGCCAGCGTCATGGCGGCATCGGGAATGTGGTTGCAGTCCAGATGGATCGCGTTCAAGGGCCAGGCTCCGCGCCGCACTTCCAGCCAGCCAGGGCCAGCAGCCACTTCCGCACCCATGGCCTGTGCCGCCTCGACGAAGCGGATATCGCCTTGGATCGAATCCGCGCCGACGCCTTCAATACGAACCGGTTCGCTTGCCGCTGCAATCGCACCGAGCGCCACGAAGTAAGACGCAGAAGAGGCATCGCCTTCCACAGGGATCGACCCCGGTGAGCGGTAGGCGCTGCCCTGCGGAACCGTGAAGCGTTGCCAGCCTTCACGCTGAACAGTGATGCCAAACCGCTGCAGCAGCGCCAGCGTGATGTCGATGTAGGGCTTGGAAATCAATTCGCCTTGCACCTCGATCACCACGTCCTGGGTGGCCGAGGCCAGGGGCAGGGCCAGCAGCAGGGCGGTGAGGAACTGACTCGAGACATCGCCCCGCACGCGCACCGGCGCTTGCAGACGCAGCGCGCCGCCGGCTGCACCGCGCAGACGCAGCGGCGGGTAGCCCGGTTGCCCCAGGTCGTCGATTTCGCAGCCCAATCCGCGAAGGGCATCCACCAGATCGCCAATGGGCCGCTCGTGCATGCGCGGCACGCCACTCAAGTCGAACGATCCACCCTGCAGCGTCACCAGGACCGCCAGCGCAGCCGTCAGCGGGCGCATCGCCGTCCCTGCATTGCCCAGAAACAGTGAGGCTTCGCGCGTGCGCAGATGGCCGCCGATACCGGCGATGTCCAGCACCGGGCGGCCCCGCTCCGTGCGGTGCATCAAGGTGCAGCCCAGTTGCTCCAGGGCCTTCACCATCACCCGCGTGTCATCCGAATCCAGCAGGTCCTGGACCGTGGTCGTACCCGCGCTCAGGCCCGCCAACAACAGCACCCGGTTGGAGATGCTCTTGGAGCCGGGCAGTCGCACGGTGCCGGAAGCACCGGTCAGCGGCGGAATGTCGAGGAAGGGTAGGGTGTACATGGAGGCGCGCTTGTGAATGCCTTCACGCGGACCAGCGCGAACGCACGGCCGATGCCCCATCCACCAGCCGAGCGAGGTCTTCATCCCGTCCTTCGCTCAGGGCCTGCTTGAATGCGGCCAGTGCCGCCTCAAACTGCACCAGTTGAGCCAGCACCTCGTCGCGGTTACCGTTGAAGATGTCGCGCCAGATCGCGCTGGTGCTGCTGGCGATACGGCTGAAGTCGCGGAACCCAGGGCCTGCCACGGCGAGTGCCTGCGCCAGTGCTTCATCGCCTTGGCCCATCAGCCCCTGTATGTAGGAAAAGGCCAACAGGTGCGGTAGGTGGCTCACTGCCGCAAAAATCTGGTCATGGGCCTGCGGGCTCATCTGCACCACTCGGCTGCCCACCGCTTCCCAGGCGGCCTGCGCGCGGGTCAGCGATTCGCCTGGGTTCGAGGGCAGGGGGGTGAGGATGGTGGTCCGGCCTTCATAGAGCGCCGCCTCGGCCTGTCCGATCCCGCCTGTTTCCTTGCCCGCAATCGGGTGTGCCGGCACAAACTGGCTGACACGATCACCCATGGCGGCCTGGGCAGCTGCCACCACACCCCGCTTGGTTGAACCCACATCCATGACCAGGGCCCGCGGCGAGAGTGCGGGCAGCAACTCGGTCAGCACCGTCCGCGTCGTGCCCACTGGAACGGCGATCAGCACCAGGTCCGCATCCGCCACTGCAGTTGCAGCGCCGTCGGCCGTTTCGTCAATGATCCCGTGTTCTCGTGCCCACTGCGCGCTCTGTGCCCGGAGGCTATAGCCGCTCACCTGCTGCACGGCACCTGCAGCCCGCAGCGCCAGGGCGAACGACCCACCCATCAGGCCGCAGCCGATCACGGCCAACTTGTGGAACACGTCCCGCCTCTATTCACTCACCGGGTAGGAACCCAGGATCTTGAAGTAGGCGCAGCCCGCCTGCAGTTCCTTCAGGGCCGCAGCCACATGCGGCTGGTCCACATGACCCTGCACGTCGATGTAGAAGTAGTACTCCCACTGCCCACTCTTGGCGGGACGGGATTCAAAGCGTGTCATCGAGACGCCGTGTTGCTTCAGCGGCACCAACAGGTCGTGCACGGCGCCAGGCCGGTTGGGCACGCTCACCACGAGGCTCGTGCAGTCCTTGCCGGAGGCTGGCGGAGTGCCCAGCGTCTGGGGCAGGCAAATGATTGAAAACCGGGTCCGGTTGTAGGCCTCATCCTGAATGGCGTGGTGCACGATGTGCAAGCCGAACTGCGCTGCGGCGCGTTCGCTGGCCAGTGCCGCCCAAGCGGGGTTGGACGCCGCCAGACGGGCGCCCTCTGCGTTGCTGCTCACCGCACGCCGTTCGGCATGGGGCAGGTGCTGGGACAGCCAGCCTTGGCATTGGGCCAGGGCCTGGGGGTGCGCCATCACCACCTCGATCCCTTCCAGCCCGCTCGCCTGCCTCAGCAGGTTGTGGCGCACCAGCAGGCTCACTTCACCCACTACGTGCACGGGCGACCGCAAGAACAGGTCCAGGGTACGCGCCACCACCCCCTCGGTGGAGTTCTCCACGCCCACCACACCGAACTGAGCCGTGCCCGCCGCGGTCGCGTGGAACACCTCATCGAAGTTGGCGCAATAGATCAGATTGGCCGCACTGCCGAAGAACTCTATGGCGGCCTGTTCACAGAATGTGCCTTGTGGGCCCAGCACCGCCACGCGCTGCGGCGCTTCCAGTGCCAGGCAAGCGCTCATGATTTCGCGCCAGATGGCCGTGACATGGGGGTTCAGCAAGGGCCCTGCGTTGGCCTGTGTGATCCTCTCGATCACCTGCGCCACACGGTCCGGCCGGAAGAAGGGCGTGCCCTCCGCGCGCTTGATCTCGCCCACTCGCTCGGCCACCTGCGCCCGCTGGTTGAGCAGTTCCAGAATCTGGCGATCCAAAGCATCGATCTGTGCACGCAGCGGTGCCAGGTTGGCATTGGCATCGGGCTTCATCGATTCAGCCATATCGCCTCTGGAAGTCCCTCATGTAGTCCACGAGCACGCGTACGCCCTGAACCGGCATGGCGTTGTAGAGGGAGGCCCGAAGGCCGCCCACGCTCTTGTGACCCTTCAACTGCAACAGGCCTGCAGCCCGGGCGCCGCTCAGGAAATCGTCGTAAAGGCGATCGTCGGCCATAAAGAAGGGAATGTTCATGCGCGATCGTGCTGTATGCGCCACGCGGTTCACATAGAAGCCGCCCGATCCGTCGACCGCCGCGTATAACATCGACGAGCGCTCCACCGCACGCCGCTCCATCTCGGCCACGCCTCCTTGCGCCTTGATCCACTGGAACACCAGGCCTGCGATGTAGATGCCATAGGTGGGCGGCGTGTTGTACATGCTTTGCGCCGCGGCCACGTTTTTGTAACTGAAGGCGCTGGGACAAATGGACAGCGCGCGGTCCAGCAAATCGTCCCGAACCATGACGAGGGTCAATCCGGCAGGGCCGATGTTTTTCTGCGCACCGGCGAATACCAAACCCACACGGCTCCATTCCACCGGCCGCGAGAGGATGTGGGAAGAAGCATCCACCACCAGGGGAGCATCGCAGCCTAGCGCACGCAGGTCCGGCAGTTCTGGAAACTCCACGCCGTGGATGGTCTCGTTGGAGCAGATGTGCACATAGCGGGCACTGCCCCGCAAGGACCATTCTCTTGGGGCGGGCAGGCGGGTATGCGCGCCTGATCCGGTGTCGAGTTCATTGGATGCGGCCACCCGCACATCGGCATAGCGCCGGGCTTCTGCGGCAGACTTCTGTGACCACGCGCCCGTGATCACGATATCCACTTCAGCGTCCAGGGCAGAGCCTGGCCCCGCCAGGTTCATCGGCACGATGGCGTTTTCGGCCAGGCCGCCGCCCTGCATGAACAGGAGGTGAAAACCCGTGGGCACCTGCAGGAGTTCGCGCAGGTCGCGTTCGGCCTGTTCAGCAATCGAGATGAAATCCTGGCCGCGGTGGCTCATCTCCATCACGCTCATCCCGCAGGAGCGGCCGGATGGGTCATGCCAATCCAGCATCTCGGCGGCGGCCTGCTGCAGCACCGCCTCGGGCAGCGCTGCGGGGCCCGCGGAGAAGTTAAACGGCCGGGGCATCACCCTCACCGTTGTCGCCACCGTCAGCAGACTCGCCTTCCGCATCGTTCTCGGCGACGCGCTGCAAACCGCTGAGCTTGGAGCCGCCATCCAAGGCAATCAGCGTCACGCCTTGTGTGGCGCGACCCAATTCACGGATCTCGCTGACGCGCGTGCGGACCAGCACGCCCTTGTCGGTGATCAACATGATCTCGTCAGCTGGCCGCACCAGCGTCGCGCCGACCACGCGGCCGTTGCGCTCGCTCTGTTGGATCGCGATCATCCCCTTGGTGCCGCGTCCGTGGCGCGTGTACTCCACGATGGAGGTGCGCTTGCCATAACCGTTCTCGGTGGCGGTCAGCACGCTCTGCGTTTCGTCTTCGGCCACCAGCATCGCGATCACGCGCTGGCCTTCCTCCAACATCATTCCACGCACGCCCCGCGCCGTGCGGCCCATGGCGCGTACATCGTCCTCATCAAACCGTACGGCCTTGCCGCCATCCGAGAACAGCATCACGTCGTGCTTGCCGTCGGTGAGGGCGGCGCCAATCAAATGGTCGCCCTCGTCCAGGTCCACCGCAATGATGCCGGCCTTGCGCGGGTTGCTGAATTCATCCAGCGCCGTTTTCTTCACCGTACCCAGTGCGGTGCACATGAACACATAGTGGTCGCCTGGGAAGGATCGGAACTCTCCGGTCAGTGGCAGCACCACGGTGACCTTCTCGCCATCGGCCAGCGGGAACATGTTCACGATGGGCTTGCCGCGGCTGGCCCGCCCACCCTGCGGCACTTCCCACACCTTGAGCCAGTACACGCGGCCGCGGTTGCTGAAGCACAGCATCCAGTCGTGCGTGTTGGCGATGAAGAGTTGGTCCACCCAATCGTCTTCCTTGGTGGCCGTGGCCTGCTTGCCCCGGCCGCCGCGTCGCTGCGCGCGGTACTCGCTCAAGGGCTGGCTCTTGATGTAGCCGCCGTGGCTGAGCGTGACCACCATGTCGGTGGGCGTGATCAGGTCTTCTGTACCCAGTTCCTGCACATTGTGTTCAATCACACTGCGCCGCGCGCCCACCTTGGTCTGGCCGAACTCCTGCTTCAGGGCCGTCAGCTCTTCGGAAATGATGAAGGTCACGCGTTCGGCCTTGGCCAGGATGTCCAGCAGATCCGCAATCTGCGCCATCACATCCTTGTACTCGCCGATCACCTTGTCCTGCTCCAGGCCCGTCAGGCGCTGCAATCGCATCTGCAGAATTTCCTGGGCTTGGTCGTCGCTCAGGCGGTACAGGCCATCGGGCTGCAGGCCATACGAACGCGGCAGTCCTTCGGGTCGATACGCTTCTCGGCCGCCGGGCGTGTCGCTTTCCGCGCGCGCCAGCATCTCGCGCACCAGGGATGAATCCCAGCTCTTGCCCATCAAGGCGGCCTTCGCAGCCGGTGGGGTGGGACTGGTCTTGATGGTTTCGATGAACTCGTCGATGTTGGCCAGGGCCACGGCCAGGCCTTCCAACACATGGCCGCGTTCACGCGCCTTTCGCAGCTCGAAAACCGTGCGCCGCGTCACCACCTCACGGCGGTGCTCCAGGAAGATCTGCAGGAGATCCTTCAGGTTGCACAGCTTGGGCTGACCATCCACCAAGGCCACCATGTTGATGCCGAAGCTGTCTTGCAGTTGTGTCTGCTTGTACAGGTTGTTCAGCACCACTTCGGGCACTTCGCCGCGCTTGAGCTCAATCACCACCCGCATGCCGGACTTGTCCGACTCGTCTTGGATGTGGCTGATGCCTTCGAGCTTCTTCTCGCGCACCAGTTCGGCCATGCGCTCCAGCAGAGACTTCTTGTTGACCTGGTAAGGGATCTCGTCAACGATGATGGCCTGGCGCTGCCCGCGGTCGATGTCCTCAAAATGCGTCTTGGCGCGCATGACCACCTTGCCGCGACCGGTGCGGTAGCCCTCGCGCACACCGTTGAGCCCGTAGATGATCCCGGCAGTGGGAAAGTCCGGCGCCGGCACGATTTCCATCAGCTCATCGATGGAAGCGCCCGGGTTCCTCAGCAAGTGCAGGCAGGCATCCACCACTTCGTTGAGGTTGTGCGGCGGGATGTTGGTGGCCATTCCCACCGCGATACCGGCCGAGCCGTTCACCAGCAGGTTCGGCAGCCGCGCCGGCAGCACCGTGGGCTCCTTCTCCGAGCCGTCATAGTTCGGCGCGAAATCGACGGTTTCCTTGTCGATGTCGGCCAACATTTCGTGCGCGATCTTCGAAAGGCGGATTTCCGTGTAGCGCATCGCCGCCGCGTTGTCGCCATCCACGCTGCCGAAGTTCCCCTGGCCGTCGATGAGCATGTGGCGCAGTGAAAAATCCTGCGCCATGCGCACGATCGTGTCGTAGACCGCCGTATCGCCGTGGGGGTGGTATTTGCCGATCACGTCGCCCACGATACGGGCGCTCTTCTTGTAAGGTCGATTCCAGTCGTTGTTCAGCTCGTTCATTGCGAACAGCACGCGTCTGTGAACGGGCTTGAGGCCATCACGCGCATCGGGCAGTGCGCGCCCCACGATCACGCTCATGGCGTAATCCAGGTAGGAACGCCGCATCTCCTCTTCCAGGCTGATGGGCAGGGTTTCCTTGGCGAATTGGGTCATGAATGGAGGCCAAAAATGGGCAACCCGCCATTCTATGGGGCGCGTCAGTGTGGTACGGGTGCAACAGGCGGCCCTCGTTTGGGGGTGCCGCGAGGCGCCTCAAGGCCCCGAAACCGGCCTGTGGCGGCCAACGGTGCACCCAATGGCAGAATAGTCACCACCGCGGGGGTAACCATTGGTATCCTTAGCGTGGAATGTGCTTGCACATCGCTTTACGGCAGGGAAACCTGTGGCTCAGCTCTAGAGGAGATTTGATGAAAAAGATGACGACGCTCGCGGCGCTGTTCGCCTCAGCGGCTCTGGTGGCGCCGGTGGCATCCATGGCCGCCGGCCATACTGCTTCTGCCCCCAAGGCTGTCGACAACTGGCGCGGTGTGGACGGCACCCCCTGGAGAAACGGCACGGGCCAACTGTGCTGGCGCGACTCCGCTTGGACGCCCGCAACGGCCGCACCGGGTTGCGATGGCGAGGTCAAGCCGCCGGCTCCGGCTCCGGCTCCCGCTCCGGCTCCGAGGCCCGCTCCGGCTCCCGCGCCCGCTCCCGCTCCGAAGGCTGCGCCGGCTGCGCCAGCCGCACCGGTGAGCGAAAAGGTCACCTACGCCGCCGACGCCTTCTTTGATTTCGACAAGGCTGTGGTGAAGAAGGAAGCCAAGGCCAAGCTCGACGACCTGGTCGGCAAGACTGGCGCCATCGCCCTGGAAGTCATCATCGCGGTCGGTCACACCGACTCGGTGGGCGCGGATGCCTACAACCAGAAGCTGTCGGTTCGCCGCGCTGAAGCCATCAAGGCCTACCTGGTGAGCAAGGGCATCGAGAAGAACCGCATCTACACCGAAGGCAAGGGCGAGAAGCAGCCCGTGGCCGACAACAAGACCGCTGAAGGCCGCGCAAAGAACCGTCGCGTGGAAATCGAGGTCGTCGGCACGCGCAAGCGCTGATCGGTTGAGGCCTCACGCCTCTAACCCTTCGGATGAAAGCCTCGGCAGAAATGCCGGGGCTTTTTATTTTTCAATCAGCGATTCCCAAGAACACGGCTAGACAACGCTCGGCTTGCAGCAGGGCTGCGGGGCCGATGCGCCCCATCGTGGGGCCGATTCGTCCTCACCAGGAGCGCCCCTGAACCGGCGCTCTCTTTCGGCCGGTGGGACAATGTTGCCATGCTCAACGCCGACCCCCAAGAACTCGCCAAATTCAGCGACCTTGCCCACCGTTGGTGGGACCCGGAAAGCGAATTCCGGCCCCTGCACCAGATCAACCCCTTGCGGCTGGAGTGGATCAACGGTCTGGCGCCCATCGCGGGCAAGCAGGTGCTGGACGTGGGCTGCGGAGGCGGCATCCTGGCCGAAGCCATGGCGCGCAAAGGTGCGGCGCAGGTCACGGGCATTGACCTCGCCTTGAAGCCCCTGCGCGTGGCGCAACTCCATGCGCTGGAAGCCGGCGTGCCGAATGTGCAGTACCGCGAAGTGGCCGCCGAAGCCCTGGCCGCCGAACAGCCCGGTACCTTCGATGTGGTCACCTGCATGGAAATGCTCGAACATGTGCCGGACCCCGCATCGGTGGTGCAGGCCTGCACCCAATTGGCCAAGCCCGGGGGCTGGGTGTTCTTCTCCACACTCAACCGCAACCCCAAGAGCTTCCTGTTCGCCATCGTGGGCGCGGAATACGTGCTCAAGCTGCTGCCCAAGGGCACGCATGAATACGCCAAGTTCATCCGCCCCAGTGAACTCACCCGGTGGGCGCGCGACGCAGGCCTGGCCCCTCAGGGCATGAAGGGCATGGAATACAACCCCCTGACCAAGCGCTATTGGCTCTCTGGGGACACCAGCGTGAACTACCTGGTGGCGTGCCGAAAGCCGGGGTGAGTCCCTGACT
>JBMSQF010000012.1:0-45304 GCA_049423145.1 Burkholderiaceae bacterium | reverse complement strand
CGCGTTCCAACCGCTACCTCGCCGAACTGCAGCAGGAGATGTTCATCGAGATCAACCCGGCAGCGGCGCACGACCGCGGCATCCGCAATGGCGAATGGGTGTGGGTGACCATGCCCACAGGCGCCAAGCTGAAGGTGCGGGCGATGCTGACCGAGCGGGTGGACAAGACGACGACCTTCATGCCCTACCACTTTGCCGGTTCCTGGCAAGGCATGGACATGAAGAAGTACTACCCGGCCGGCGCTGCGCCGCTCGTGTTGGGTGAAGCCGTCAACACCGGTACGACCTATGGTTACGACATCGTCACGATGATGCAGGAAACCAAGACCACGGTCTGCCAGGTCGAGAAGGTCGCCTAAGGAGTTCATGTATGGCACGAATGAAGTTCATATGTGACGCCGAGCGCTGCATCGAGTGCAACGGTTGCGTCACAGCCTGCAAGGCTGAGCACGATGTTCCGTGGGGGGTGAACCGCCGCCGCGTGGTCACCCTCAACGACGGCGTGGTCGGACAAGAGCGCAGCATCTCGGTGGCCTGCATGCACTGCAGCGATGCACCCTGCATGGCCGTGTGTCCGGTGGACTGCTTCTACCGCACCGACGATGGTGTGGTGCTGCACGACAAGGACGTGTGCATCGGTTGCGGCTACTGCAGCTATGCCTGCCCCTTCGGTGCGCCGCAGTTCCCCACCAACGGCACCTTCGGCCTGCGCGGCAAGATGGACAAGTGCACCTTCTGCGCGGGTGGCCCCGAGGCCAACGGTTCGGCAGCCGAAAACGAGAAGTACGGCCGCAACCGCTTGGCTGAAGGCAAGTTGCCCGTCTGCGCCGAGATGTGCTCGACCAAGGCCCTCTTGGGTGGTGACGGCGACATCGTGGCCGACATCTTCCGCACCCGCGTGCTGTCGCGCGGCAAGGGCTCCGAAGTGTGGGGCTGGGGCACGGCCTACGGCAAACCCACGGGCGGCAAGCCGGCCGAAGGAAGCAAGGCATGAAGCCCGGCGTGATCGTGGCTTTGGCGGTGGGTATCGGCACCGCGCTGATGGTGTCGGGCTGTGGTGAGAAGCCGCAGACCGCCACCCAGCGCAAGGTCGACGCCACCGCCTACAGCGGCTCTACCGTCAGCGGGTACTCGGAGAAGGGCTGGAAGCCCGGCGACAAGACCAGCTGGGAAGGCCAGATGCGCGAGCGCAACAAGGGTCAAAACGAGTACGGTCGTTGAGGACCTGAACCGGGGCTCGCCGTCGCTTCAGCGCGTGGCGTCTTGAAGCGCAGGGCGGGCCCCTTTTTTGATTGACATGGAGCGGTGATGACAGTCCTGTCTTCCTCCTTGCACAGTTTCCAGCAGGTCAAGGCCCTGTTGGCGGGGGCGGCCTTGGCCGCGGCCTGAGCCAGCAGTGCCTGGGCCCAGCACGCGGCCACCCCGGCCGCGCCCGACAAGACCGGGCCGCCCGCGGGGTGCGTGGCGCCGGCGGCCCCCAAGGCCGACGAGAACACGGCCGAACGGGCGAAGTCCCAACCGGGCAACAACGCGCCGTTCTGGCGCGGGGTGCACGACTCCGGCACGGCGCCGGGCTCCACCTCGCTGCCCGGCGCGGAGATGGGCGTGCTGGTGCAAAAGTTCACCCAGTACCCGGGATCGGACTACACCAACGCCGGCGAAGCCTGGCGCCAGGTGCGCAACAAGATCATCATTCCCTACGGCGGGTCCCTGCTGTTCATCGTGGGCCTGGCGATCGCGCTGTTCTATTGGCGCGTGGGCAAACTCGGCGGACACAGCACCGACACTGGCCGCGTGATCGAGCGCTTCACGCCCTTTGAGCGAGCGGCCCATTGGACGAACGCGATCACCTTTGTCTCGCTGGCCATTTCCGGCATCGTGATGGCCTGGGGCAAGTACTTCCTGTTGCCCATCATCGGCAGCACGCTGTTCGGTTGGCTCACCTACCTGTTGAAGAACGTGCACAACTTCGCCGGCCCGCTGTTCGCGGTTTCGCTGGTCATCGTGTTCCTCACCTTCCTGAAGGACAACTGGCCGGCCAAGGGCGATCTGAACTGGCTGCTCAAGGGCGGCGGCCTGCTCAGCGGCAACGAGGTGCCCTCGCATCGCTTCAATGCCGCCGAGAAGGTGGTGTTCTGGGCGGGCGTGTTCTTCCTGGGCGCCATCGTGGTGGTGTCCGGACTGTGGCTGGACAAGGTGATCCCCGGCTTGCAGTACCTCCGCACCGACATGCAGGTGGCCCACATGGTTCATGCGGTGGCCACCGTGCTGATGATGGCCATGTTCGCAGGCCACATCTACATCGGAACGCTTGGCATGGACGGCGCCTACAAGGCCATGCGCACCGGCTATGTCGATGAGGCCTGGGCCAAGGAGCACCACGAGCTTTGGTACAACGACATCAAGGCGGGCAAGATCCCGGCACAGCGCACGCCGCCCGAGGGCGGTGGCCAGGCCGTGGCCAAGCCCAGCGCCTGAAACGGATGGAGGAGCAAGATCGCATGAGAACCTCGACTCTGATCAAGACCCTGGTGGCGCTCAGCGCCGTGGCCCTGGCCGGTACGGCTGCCGCCAAGCTGCCGCCCCCGAGCGACGAAGCCAAGGCCAAGGCCGCCGAGACTGCGGCCAAGAACGCACACGGCGACAAGGTGGCCAACTACAAGCTGTGCCTGTCGATGAACGATGTGGCGGCGAAGTATGCTGCGGCGCAGAAGAGGGCCGGCAAGGCGGTGGCGCCCACGCCGACGCCGCCCTGCGCCGACCCGGGCCCCTTCGTCTACACCCCGCCGGTGGCGGCGGCTCCTGCGGCAGCGGCCAAGCCCGCCGCCGCGGGCGCTCCTCCGGCTGCGGCTGCACCGGCCGCGCCGAAGAAGTCCTGACGCCCGGCGCTTTGCAGGACTGCAGCGCACCCACGGGGGCGGTCATCGCCCCCGGCACTCCACGGCCACGCATCGACGTGGCCGTTGTGTTGGAGCGCACCGCGAACCCAAATGCCTGGCAAGACTGGGCCTTCCGTGTGTTGGAGGTGGTGCCGCACGAAGCGGCCTTCGGCACCGAACCCCGAATGGTGTTCGACGACGGCAAGCGCTCCCGCTGGCTGTTTCCCGGCTTCCGACTGGAGCTGTTTCCCGACGAGTGCAAGGGCTACTTCCTCAACCTGACCTCGGGCAATCCCAGTTGGTTCGTGTCCTACCGCCTCATCGACGACGATCCATCGATGATGGAGGTGACGGCGGCCAGCGTGTCCTATGTCGAAGCCGATCGGCGCCTGTTTGCCGGCGAGCAGGTGGAAAGCGTGCCGCTGGCGCCCGAGCTGTGCGAATGGCTGCAGGACTACACCAACAAGCATTTCGTCCCCGATGAAAAGCGCAAGGTCCGCGCCATGTCCTTCCTGAGCCCCGAAGAGCGTGAACTTCACGCCAGGCGCTGGCAACAGCGCCAGGGCAACGACCTCAACTGAAACGCAGCAACCGCCCGCGTGGACCCCCTCCCAAGATGAACGAGCCCGACAACAGCGAGCGCCCTGCCGATGCCGGCTTCCTGTCGAGGTGGTCGCGCCGCAAGGCGCAGGTGCGCCAGAGCGGGGAGGCCACGGCTGAAGCCCCGGTTGCGCCAGCCCAGCCCAGCGCCAGTCCGGCAGTGCCCGCGGCGGGTGCCCCCGCTGAGTCGGCGGTGGCGGCCAGGGCCCTTGCGGGTACCGGCACGGGCGCGGCGGTCTCGGCCGACCACAGCGCCGCAGCCGAAGTGCCCCGGCCCACGCTGCAGGACGTGGAGCAACTGGATGCCTCATCCGACTACCGCTCCTTCGTGGCCCGCGACGTGGACCCCCAGGTGCGCAATGCCGCCTTCAAGAAGCTCTTCCACTCCGACCCGCACTTCAATGTGATGGATGGCTTGGACGTGTACATCGACGACTACAACACGCCCAATCCACTGCCGGTGGCGGTGATGAAGACGCTGGTGCAGGCCCGCGCCTTGGGACTGATCGACGATGAGTTGAAGGAACAGGACCTCCCGCCGCCGGACCCGGTGTCACCGGGCCCTGAGGTGGGTACCGACACGAGCACCGCGGCGGCTTCGACCCATCCGAATGCGGACGACGACCGGGATCCGGCGGCCCCGCCGCAGGATGCGGGGTTTGATCCTGAGACCGTGGATGCCGAGCGGGCTTCAGAGGCGCCCGGTGCAGCGGCTGTGGCCACTGCTCGGGCCGAGGTGGTGCACCTGCTTCACGTCGAACCCGTGGACGCGGTGACCGCCGGCCTCAGTGGCCCAGCGATGGCCGAATCCCAGCCAGCTGGGCCAGGAATTGTTGTTCCGTTTCCGCGCCGTCCAGGCAGCGCAGATCCAACCTGAGTTCGCCCTCTTCGATGCGGCCGATGATGGGAATCGGCTGCTCGCGCAGCCGTTGGGCCATGCGCTCGGGGAAGGCACCCGACCGCTTGCCTCCCGTGGGCGAGGCGATGGACAGGCCCGCACTGTCCAGCCGGTCGATGGGCAAGGAGCCGCTGCCGATCTGGCTTCGGCAGTCCATCACGCGCACCACCGCCTTCGGCCCAAAGGCCTGTTGAACCGCCGGCAGCAGCCGCTGCGCCTGCGCGCGGATCTCGTGCGCCGGGCGCGTCAGCAGCCGCAGAGCGGGCAGCCGCTGCGCCAAGCGATCGGGGTCTCGGTACAGCCGAAGCGTGGCCTCCAAGGCCGCAATCGTCATCTTGTCCAATCGAAGCGAACGCTTGAGCGGACACTTCTTGATGCGGGCGATCAGGTCCTTGCGGCCCACGATGAGGCCTGACTGCGGCCCGCCGAGCAGCTTGTCGCCGCTGAAGGTGACCACATCCACACCGTTGGCGATCGATTCGGCGGGCGTGGGCTCGTGCGGCAGACCCCAGCGCGTGAGGTCCATCAAGGTGCCCGCACCCAGGTCTTCAGAAAACGGGATCCCCCGGCTGTGGCACAAGGCCGCCAACTCAGCCGGCGGCACCGCCGCGGTGAACCCCTGCACCTGGTAATTGCTGGTGTGCACCTTCATCACCATGCCGGTCTTCGGGCCCATGGCTTCCTCGAAGTCGCGCAGGTGCGTTCGGTTGGTGGTGCCGACTTCCACCAGCTTGCAACCTGCACGCCGCATGATGTCCGGGATTCGGAAGGCCCCGCCGATCTCAACCAGTTCGCCGCGAGAAACGGGAACCTCCTTCTTCTCTGCCAGGGCACTGAGCACCAGCATCACGGCGGCAGCATTGTTGTTTACGGCGGTGGCCGCTTCGGCCCCCGTGAACTCGCGCAGCAGGCCTTCGATGTGATCGTCGCGGTCACCCCGTGCGCCGCGTGCGAGGTCGAATTCGAGGTTGCTGTAGCCCCGCATCACGGCGGTCACGGCTTCGATCGCTTCGGGCGCCATCACCGCGCGGCCCAGGTTGGTGTGCAGGACGGTTCCGGTGAGGTTGATCACCGGGCGCAGCGCCGCACGGGCCGCGCGCTCCAGCGCCGTGTCCACGGTTCGGTCGAAGGCATCCGGATCGAAGGGCGCACCGCTGGGCGCTGCAGCCGCGCGCCAGGCCTCCAGTGCCGCGCGTGCCGCATTCAGCGTGGCTTGGCGGCCGTGGCTGCCTTGAAGCACCCGCAGGGCGGGGCGTTCGAGCAGGCGGTCCATCGAGGGTGGCCGACCGGCGGCCTGGTGTTCTGGTTTCATGCGCGCAACAAAGATGGCGGAGGTGGGTGGGAGTCGAACCCACCTGGGACCACTGAGCAGCCCCACCCGGTTTTGCAGACCGGACGCCCCACCGGGGGACGATCCGCCTCCTGCGGCAATCGAATTCAGCCGCCGAACATCTTGCGGGGGTCGCGTTTGAAGTGCCGCCCTACCGCATCACGCTCGGTCAAACCGATCTCATCGAAGTACTCTACCAAAGGGACCGAGAGGTGGCGGCTCACGCCCACCGATTCCCTCAGGGCCCGCACGTTCAATCGCTGGTTCGGGTCTGCTTCGGCCAGTGCCTTGGCGCGCAGGCTGAGTTCCAGCATCTGCTCGGTTTGAAACCAATACTCGGCACCAACCGGGTGAACCTTGCCCATGCGCTGCAAGCGTTGCAAGGTGCGCAGCACCTGGTCCTTGCGCAGGCTGCGGTCTCGCTCGAGCAGTTCGGACAGGCGCGGCGGCAGGAAGCCGTTCTCGTCCAGCCAGGGCTTGAGGCGTTCCCAGATCAGCTTTTCGGTGCCTTGCAGGGTCGCCTCATGACCGGCCAGTGCCAGCGCCGCGCCGTTGCGCCGCAGCGCACCAGCACGCACCAATTGGGCCACCAGGAGCGTGAACACCGTCGCGGTGGGCTTGTCACGGACCTGGCGCGACAGTTGTTCCTGACTCAAGCCAGGGCTGTCGGGCGTGCGCCGGTGGTGCGCACCCAGTGCCTCGGTGATGCGCTCTTGGTACTGCTGCAGTTGCGCACGGGTGAACCACAGTTCGGCCTGACCTTCACCCACGGTGTCCAGGGGCACCGCCTGGGCCACCGTCTGCTCCACCGACACCAAGGCCTCGGGCGTGAGATTCCACGCCAGGGCGAAGGACCGCCGCTCAATGCCATAGGGCGAGCCCAGCGCCAGCAGGCCCTGCAGCGCGGCCGAGGCTGTCGGGGCCTCCATGGCCCGCAGGGCTTGCACCAGCTGCGCGCGGTGGCGCCGGGTGGGTGGTGGAAAAGGGTCGACCACCTGGCCGCCGCCAAGGGTCCGCAATGCAGACTGGTCGCGGATGATGAAGCGGTCGCCGCGCAGAGCGCCGATCGGACGGTCCAGGTCGAACTGCACCAGTGCATCACCGCCGGGCTGCAGTGACGTGCCCTCCAGCAGGGCCACGCGTGCGTTCACATCCTCAGCCCCCAAGTGCAGGTGTACGGGGGTCCAGTGGGCCAGCGCCTTCGCTTCGGAAGGCAAGAGGCGCAGCCGTGCTGCAAGGCGTTCGGTGGGCGCGTGCAGCGCTTCGGCCACCAACCAATGGCCGCGCTGCACCTGCTGCTTTTCCACGCCCACCAGATTGATGGCCAGTCGCTGCCCCGCCTCGCCTTCTTCGGATGCGCGGTTCTGCGCATGCAATCCCCGCACCCGCACTTCAAGACCCGAAGGGGTCAGGCTCAGCCGCTCGCCAACCCGGACGCGACCGCTCACGGCCGTGCCGGTGACCACGGTGCCGATGCCCGACAAGGTGAAACTGCGGTCCACTGCCAAACGGAACGGCCCCTCGCGGGCGCGCGGCGGGGACTGATGCCGGGCGGCATCGAGGTGGCTGCGCAGGGTCTCGATGCCCTGGCCGCTGACGCTGGACACCGGGAGCACCGGGGCGTCTGCCAGGGCCGTGCCCCGCAGCAGGGCCCGGATGTCCGCGCTGACTTGCGTCAGGCGTTCCGCGTCCACCAGATCGCACTTGCTCAGGGCCACCACGCCCTGCTGCAGGCCGAGCAGGTCCAGGATGGCCAGGTGCTCACGCGTTTGCGGCATGGGACCGTCGTCGGCGGCCACCACCAACATCACATGATCGATACCGGTGGCACCAGCCAGCATGTTGCGCACCAACTTCTCATGACCCGGCACATCCACAAAGCCCAGGACGTGCCCATCGGTCTGCGCCTGGTAAGCAAAACCGAGGTCCACCGTGATGCCGCGTTCCTTTTCTTCCTTCAGCCGATCGGCATCCACGCCGGTGAGTGCCTTCACCAGAGAGGTCTTGCCGTGGTCGATGTGGCCGGCGGTGCCGACGATCATGCTTGCGTCTCCAGGGAATGCATCGAATACCGGTTCATCCTACACGGGTGTCCGACGCCCCGAACCCCCCCGGCGCAAGGGCGATGCGGCCTGGAGGACAATCCTGACATGCTGGGTCCTACGCCTGAACCGATTGCCGCCCCTGCCCAAGCGGGCGGCCACCTGCTGGCGGCCACCCTGCCCCGGATGACCCAGGCCGGCAGTGCGCTGACCCGCGAGATCACCATCCTCGACGAATACGGCCAACGCCGGGCCATCGCCATCCCCATTGAGCGGCCGCTCACCGTCTTCGTGGACAAGCGTGAACTGGTGACGCTGATGACCCTGGGATCGGCTCCGGAACTGCTGGTGCTGGGCTATCTCATCAATCAGCGCCTGATTGCCTCGCCCACCGATGTGGAGTCCATCACCGTGGATTGGGATGTTTCGGCCGCGGCAGTGCACACCCGTGTGGGCATTGAACACATCGAGGCGCGCACCGCCAAGCGCGTGGTGACCACCGGTTGCGGCCAGGGGACGGTGTTCGGCGATGTGATGGCAGGGCTGGAGGCCATCGTGCTGCCCGATGCCTCGCAGGCCCGGATTCGCCAGGGGACGCTGCACGGCGTCCTGGAAACCATGCGCCAGCAGGACAGCGTTCACCGCCGTGCCGGCAGTGTGCACGGCTGCGCACTGTTTCAAGGCGATGAACTTCTGATGTTCGTGGAGGATGTGGGCCGTCACAACGCCATTGATGCTATCGCCGGGTGGATGGCCCTACACGGCATCCGCGGCGGCGACAAGCTGTTCTACACCACGGGCCGCCTGACCAGTGAAATGGTGATGAAGGCCGCACACATGGGCGTGCCCATCATCGTCTCGCGCAACGGCGTCACGCAGATGGGCCATGACCTGGCCACGCGCCTGGGCATGACGCTTTTCGGGCGTGCCTCCAACCGCCACTTCCTGTGCTACTGTGGCTTCGAGCGTTTCGATTCCGAACCCGAGCCCATGCGCCCCACCGTGCGTGTGGTGTCTTCCTCTGGCGAGCACTCCCTGGACAGCTGAACCATGAGCCCAGCCACCCCCGCCCAGCCCAATCCGCTTGCGCTGAAAGGCGTGAAGGTGGTGGAAATGGGGCAGTTGATCGCCGGCCCCTTCTGCGGCAAGACGCTGGCCGAGTTCGGTGCCGAGGTGGTCAAGATCGAGCCACCCGGCGCAGGGGATCCGCTGCGCCAATGGCGGCTCATCAAGGACGGCACTTCGGTGTGGTGGCAGGTGCAAAGCCGCAACAAGCGTTCGGTGGCCCTGGACCTGCGGCAGGCTGAGGGTCAACAGTTGGCGCGCGACCTGATTGCGCAGGCCGATGTGCTCATCGAGAACTTCCGCCCGGGCACGCTGGAGGGCTGGGGCATGGGGCCCGAGCAACTGCTGGCGCTCAATCCCCGGCTGGTCATGGCCCGCATCTCGGGCTACGGCCAGACCGGCCCCTACCGGGACCTGCCGGGCTTCGGCGCCATCGGTGAAGCGATGGGCGGTCTGCGGCACCTGACCGGCGAGCCGGGCCGCGTGCCGGTACGCGTGGGGGTTTCGATCGGCGATACCTTGGCGGCGCTGCACGCAGTGATCGGGGTGATGATGGCCCTGTACCACCGTGATCAGCGCGGCGGCCGAGGTCAGGTGATCGATGTGGCCCTGCACGAGGCGGTGTTCAATGTCATGGAGAGTCTGCTGCCGGAGTACAGCGCCTTCGGGGCCGTGCGCGAGGCTGCCGGATCGGCGCTGCCCGGGATCGCGCCGTCCAACGCCTACCGGTGCTGTGACGGCTATGTGCTGATCGCCGGCAACGGCGACAGCATCTTCAAGCGATTGATGGAGGTGATCGGGCGGACAGATCTGGGGCGCGACCCCGGGCTGTCCGGCAATGCCGGTCGGGTCGAGCGCGTGGCCGAGATCGATGCGGCGATTGAGGCGTGGACCGTCACCCGCGCGGTGCAGGTGGTGCTGGACGAACTGGGCGCGGCCAAGGTGCCGGCGGGCAAGGTGTACACGGTGGCGGACATCGCAAGCGACCCGCACTACCGCGCGCGCGAGATGATCCTCACGCAGCAAACGCGCGAGGGCTATTCGGTTGAAGTGCCGGGGATCGTGCCCAAGCTCTCGGCGACACCCGGCACGGTGCGAAGCGCCGCGCCTGGCCTGGGGGAGGACACCGACGCGGTGCTGCGCGAAATGGGCTTGAACGCAGAGCAGATCGCCCAGTTGCGCGCGAAGGGCATCGTGGCCTGATCGGCCGGATGGCCCTCAGCGAAGGGCGCTGGCGTGGATGTCGCGCAGACGGACCGGACCGGCCTCGGCCTCGATGGCTTCGCGTGTGGGGCGGCACAGGCGCAGTGCAAACAGGACCTCGGCGCAGACGAACATCGGCCCCACGAGCAGGCCGATCAGGTCGTCCACGAAGGCCGGCTTGCGCCCTTCGTAGTAATGACCGATGAACTGGATCACCCAGCCGATGGTGAACAGGCCCAATCCCCAAAACACCCAATCGGATTCGACCTGCAGCGCCACCCAGTGGGCCAAAGCCATGAGCACGGCGTTGACCAGGATCACGCTCAGTGGGATCACCCAACCCCCGCGTGTGATGTACCAGAGCGCAGCAGCCGACCACAGCGCCCAACCCGGCGAGAACATCCACGCCGATCCGGGGTCCAGGGGAATGCCCGGACGCGACAGCAACACGCCCACGCCCAACACGATGAGCGGTATTCCCAGCAGATGGGTGGCAATGTTGCGCGGGTCACGGTGGTAGCGCGCGTACTGCACCAGCAGGGTGGTGGTGTCTCTCATGGCGGGAAATGCTAATCCCGAATCCGCCGAAGACCCCCCCGGAGCTTCCCTAGAATCCCGCCACCACCCGCAGGAGCCCCGATGAGCATCAAGAGCGACCGCTGGATCCGCCGCATGGCCCAGCAGCACGGCATGATCGAACCCTTTGAGCCTGGCCAGGTGCGCCACGCCGCGGATGGCCACAAGATCGTGAGCTACGGCACCAGCAGCTACGGCTACGACATCCGCTGTGCCCCGGAGTTCAAGGTCTTCACCAACATCCACAGCACCGTGGTGGATCCGAAGAACTTCGACGAGAAGAGCTTCGTGGACATCGAAGCCGACGTGTGCATCATCCCGCCCAACAGCTTCGCTTTGGCCCGCACGGTGGAGTATTTCCGGATCCCGCGCAATGTGCTGACCATCTGCCTGGGCAAGAGCACCTATGCGCGCTGCGGCATCATCGTCAATGTCACGCCCTTCGAGCCCGAGTGGGAAGGGTATGTGACGCTGGAGTTCAGCAACACCACCCCCCTGCCGGCCAAGATCTATGCCGGCGAGGGCTGTGCGCAGGTGCTGTTCTTTGAAAGCGACGAGGTGTGCGAGACCTCGTACAAGGACCGCGGTGGGAAGTACCAGGGGCAGCGCGGGGTCACCCTGCCCAAGACCTGATCCGGCCCACTCGGCCTGCGAGGCCCCTTCAGCCCACGACCGGCACCGGGTAGGTGCCCGGCACCAGGATGGAGTGGCCCACGTTCGACAGCTGCGTATGGCCGCAGAAGGCCATGGTGACATCGAGCTCCTTGTGCAGGATCTGCAGCGCCTTGGTGACACCGGCTTCACCCATGGCACCCAGGCCGTAGACCATCGCGCGGCCGATCATGGTGCCGCGAGCACCCAAGGCCCAGGCTTTGAGCACGTCCTGCCCACTGCGGATGCCCCCGTCCATCCACACCTCGGTCTTCGAGCCCACCGCCTGCACGATGGCCGGCAGGGCTTCGATGCTGGCCGGTGCACCGTCAAGTTGCCGGCCGCCGTGGTTGCTCACCACGATGGCGTCCGCACCGGCCTTTACCGCCAGTTCGGCATCTTCGACTTCCATGATGCCCTTGAGAATCAGCTTGCCGCCCCACCGCTCCTTGACCCAGGCGACGTCGTCCCAGTTCAGCCGCGGATCGAACTGCTCGTTGGTCCAGGCCGAAAGGGATTTCATGTCGCTGACGCCCTTGACGTGGCCCACGAGGTTGCGGAAGGTGTGGCGATTCGTTTGCGCCATGCCCCACAGCCAACGCGGCTTGGTGGCCAGGTTCAGGATGTTGCGCACCGTGGGCCGCGGGGGCGCAGACAGCCCATTCTTCAGGTCCTTATGCCGCTGGCCGATGACCTGCAGGTCCAGCGTGAGGATGAGGGCCGAGCAGCGCGCGGCCTTGCAACGCTCGATCATGCGGGCCATCGCCTCGCGGTCACGCATCATGTAGAGCTGAAACCAAAAAGGCGCGCTGGTGTTTTCGGCGACGTCCTCGATGGAGCAGATGCTCATGGTGGACAGCGCAAAGGGAATGCCGAACTTCTCGGCTGCACGCGCGGCGTGAATCTCGCCATCGGCATGCTGCATCCCGGTCAGGCCCACCGGGGCAATAGCCACCGGCATCTTCGCAAGTTGGCCCACCATCTGAACCGCGGTGCTGCGGTTTTCCATGTTCACCGCCACGCGCTGGCGCAGCTTGATGCGCTGAAACTCGGTCTCGTTGGCGCGGTAGGTGCCCTCGGTCCAAGAGCCCGAGTCGGCGTAGTCGTAGAACATCCGCGGGACGCGCTGTTGCGCCAGCACGCGCAGGTCTTCGATGTTGGTGATGACGGACATGGAGAACTTCCTGACAGTTAGGCGACCCTGGGGTGTGCACAGCGGCTCGCTGCCCCTGGGCTTGGGCATCGGCATGGCGGTTCGACCACCATCCTATCCGGGCTCCGAAGCTTCCGGCCGGCAAAGGCCACCCGCCCGCACACCGAGCAGGCGGATTCTGCGCTCGATGGGCACGCGCTTGAGGCACTGGCCGCAAGCCGTGCGCAGCGCTGCGGCATCCTGGATCGGAAGCGGCAGCGTCCATTCGCGGGTGACGGTTTTGAAGTCCTCGAACTTGAGCTTGATGCCCACGGTGCGTGCGGTGTAGCCCTTGCGTTGAAGGTCCGTGGCCAGGCGCATCACCAGGCTGTCCAGGGCCTCTCCAAGCGCCGAGCGGTCATGCCGGACGTGGAGGTCGCGTTCGAAGGTGGTTTCGCGGCTCATCGACAACGGCTCGCTGTACGTCACCACAGGCCGGTCATCGCGTCCGTGCGCGGCCTCATGCAGCCACTGACCCCAGCTGCGACCGAAGTGCGCGCGAAGCGTTGTGGCGTCGAAAGCCGCCAGTTCGCCGATGGTGTGCACGCCCAGCGCCGCGAGTGCCTTCTGCGCTTTCGGACCGATGCCGTTGACCCGTGCGACCGACAGGGGCCAGATCCGGGTGGGCAGGTCCTCCAGCGTCAACACGGTCAGTCCGTTGGGCTTTTCAAGTTCGGAGGCCAGCTTGCTGAGCAGCTTGTTCGGTGTGATCCCCACCGAGCAGCTCAGTCCCGTGGCCTGCCGGACGGAATTGCGGATGGCCTGTCCCACGGCCCGTACCCCACCATAAGGGTCATGGCCCACCACCTCCTGCGAACCCGGCACCTCGGTCAAGTCGATGTAGATCTCGTCGATGCCGCGGTCCTCGATGACCGGCGCCACTTCAGCCACGGCCGCCTTGAACAGGCGGGAGCAACGGCGGTATTCATCGAAGTCCACCGGCAGGAGAACCGCTTGCGGGGCCCGTTCGGCGGCCTTGGCCAGGGACATGCCCGAGTGCAGGCCCAGTGCCCGCGCTTCGTATGTGGCGGTGGTGGCCACGCCGCGGCCGCGGTAGCCTTGCAGTGTGGAAAACCGCCACTGTCCATGTGCCTGCCGTTCGGGTGCGTGGCGACGGCTGCCCCCGATGACCACCGGGGCACCCCGGAGCTCGGGGTAGCGCAGCAGCTCCACCGACGCGTAGAACGCGTCCATGTCCAGATGGGCGATCCAACGGCGCATGGCCGTCAAGCCGCTCGGATCATGAAGCCCTCACCCGGCGATCACGAAGCCATCACCCCGACGACAGCCGCTGGCGGTGACGCTGCACTTCTTCCAACACCCGCACGGGTGCAGTGCCGCCGAGCACCTGACGGGCCTCCAAAGAGCCCGCCAAGCTCAACACGCCGTGCACATCGGCCTGTATGCGCGCATCGAACGCCTGCAGGTCGGACAGGCTCAGTTCCGACAGGTCGACGCCGCGCGCGAGGGCGGTTTTCACCGCATGGGCCACCACCTCGTGGGCATCGCGGAACGGCAGGCCCTTCTTCACCAGGTAATCAGCCAGGTCCGTGGCGGTGGCGTATCCCCGCAGGGCGGCGCGCTCCATGGCCTCCGGCTTGACACGGATGCCCTCCACCATTTCGGCCATGATGCGCAGCGTGTCCCGCACGGTGTCTACGGTATCGAACAGGGGTTCCTTGTCTTCCTGGTTGTCCTTGTTGTAGGTCAGGGGCTGCCCCTTCATCAGAACCAGTAGGGCATTCAGATGTCCATACACGCGCGCCGTCTTGCCCCGTGCCAGTTCGGCCACATCGGGGTTGCGCTTCTGCGGCATGATCGACGAGCCCGTGCAGTAGCGATCGGCGAGGTCGATGTAGCCGAAGTTCTGGTTCATCCAGATGATGATTTCCTCGCTCAGGCGCGAGACGTGCATCATCACCAAGGATGAAAAGCTGGCGAACTCGATCGCAAAGTCGCGATCGCTCACCGCATCCAGACTGTTGCGGCACACCTGCGGCGTGCCTGCCGCATCCACCATCCCCAAGGTGCGCGCCACGCGCTCCCGGTCCAATGGGTAACTGGTGCCGGCCAGCGCGGCAGCACCCAGCGGCAAGGTGTTCACGCGGCTGCGAACTTCGCGGAGCCGCTGTTCATCACGCGCGAACATCTCCACATAGGCCAGCAGATGGTGCGCAAAACTCACCGGCTGGGCGACCTGAAGATGGGTGTATCCGGGCATGATGGTGTGGGCGTGGCCGGCTGCAAGCTCCACCAAGGCGGTCTGCATTTGGCGCAGCAGCGGCAGCAGCTGGTCGATTTCCCCGCGCAGCCACAGCCGCACGTCGGTGGCCACCTGATCGTTGCGCGATCGGCCGGTGTGCAGCCGCTTGCCGGCATCGCCCACGAGTTGGGTCAGGCGCGCCTCGATGTTGAGGTGCACGTCTTCCAACTCCAGCTTCCATTCCATGGCGCCCGACTCGATTTCCTGGCGGATCTGCGCCATACCGCGCTGGATGTCGGCGAGATCTTGCGCCCCGATCACCCCCTGGGCGCACAGCATCTCGGCGTGCGCCAAGCTGCCTTCGATGTCGGCCTGCCAAAGGCGCTTGTCGAAGAAGACGCTGGCGGTGTAGCGCTTGACGAGCTCGCTCATCGGCTCGCTGAACAGTGCCGACCAGGCCTGCTGCTTGTTGTCGAGGGGATTGGTGGCCATGAAGGTGGACGGGAATCAGTGGGCTCCATCCCGGGTGGACAGGATGTGCAGCAGGGCCAGTCGGTAGCCGGAGACACCCAGTCCGACGATGGTGCCCCGGGCGATGTCGCTGAGATAGGAGTGCTGGCGGAAAGGCTCGCGGGCGTGCACATTGCTGATGTGCACTTCGATGAAGGGCAGGGCAGTGCCCGCGAACGCATCGCGCAGGGCCACGCTGGTGTGGGTGTAGGCGCCGGGGTTGATGATCACCCAGTCCACGCCCTCGGCCTTGGCCTTTTGGATGCGGTCGACCAATTCACCCTCGTGGTTGGACTGGAACGACAGCAGCGTGGCGCCCTCGGCCTGCGCCTGTGCCGAGAGCGCTCGCTCGATATCCGCCAGCGCGGTGCGGCCGTACACCTCGGGCTCTCGGGTACCCAGCAGGTTGAGATTGGGGCCGTTGATGAGGAGGATCTTTGTCATGGTCGTGCGGTCGGGGCTGGGGGGGATTGTCGCGGAAGAACATCCCGACCGCAGCCGCCCCGATTCCGGCCTTTGGTCACGTGCACGCCCTCAACGCAGCGGGTCTTGGGGGGGCTGACCCGGTGGGTTGCAGGCCGTCGACCGAGACAATGTCCATCCGAAAGGCAACACCCACTGAGCGGCGTATGGGCATCCTGAGGTCTCTGCTGCGCCCTTTCTCGCAGTCGCTGGACACCGCACCAAGCCCTAAGGCCCTGGTGCGCATGTGCGCGGGTGCGGGGATCGGCGGCCTGGTCTGGTGGGTGAGCCGTGATGGTGGGCGCTTGACCTTGCGGCTGTCCCCCTTGGCCCGGTCCGTGCTGGGCCTGGGCCTTCACGACCGAGCGCCCGCCCGGAACCTCCTTCGCCGCGCCCGACCTGAGGACCGTCCCGGGCTGCTGGACCTGCTGCGCCGGTCCGCCCAAGGGCAGCCCGACCTGAGCGCCGATATCGGCCTGCGTGGGCACGATGGGCGATGCTGCATGGTGCACCTGAGGGCGCGGCTCGATCACCAGGCACCTGAGGGTGTGATCCGCTACGAGGGACTGGTTCAGGATCTCACCGACCGCTGGCAAACGCAAGACCATTACCGGCAGTTGGCCCACCGGGATTCCCTCACGGGCCTGCCAAATCGGCGGCAGATGCTCTGGCGGACCGAGCAGGCGCTAGAGGCGGCACGCCGAGAGGGGCATCGAATGGCCCTCCTGCTGGTGGACCTGGACGGTTTCAAGCGGGTCAATGACCGCATGGGCCACAGCACGGGAGACGCGCTGCTGGTGGAGGTGGCGCAGCGACTGAGGCACTGCGTCCGCCATGCCGACGAAGTGCAGGAGGGCCTGTCATGGGGCCGCCGTGCCCGTTCACACCGTGACCACGAGGGGGTCGGTCGCTGGGGCGGTGATGAGTTCGTCGCCCTGTTGCCTGAGGTCGGCTCCCGCGCTGATGCCGATCGGGTGTCGCGTCGGATGCGCGAGGTGCTGTGCAAGCCGATGCGGCTGGAAGGCCAGGTGTGCGGCATCACGGCCAGCATCGGCCTGAGCCTGTTCCCCGATGCCGGTGGCTCGGTGGCCGACCTGTTGCGCCACGCCGACCATGCCCTGCGCGGTGCGAAGGCGATTCAGCCTTCGCGATGCCACTTCACGCGCACTCGAGACTCGCCATCGGCATAGGTGATTTGCAGGCTGCCGTGGTGCGCGCGCTCCAGCGCATGCGCCAGCATGCGCGGCAGGTGCAGGCCGGTGGTGGTGATGCGAAGGCCACCCTCGGGCAGCTTGTCCAGACTCATCAGGCGCTCTAGCGGGTGGAAGGCGGCTTCGCGCTGGGCCTCGTGATGCATCAGGGCACGCAACTCCGCTTCGTGGGCCTGGACATAGCGGCCTGTCAGGGTGAGTTCGCCCGCGGGGTCGTGCGCGTGCAGACGCCCACCGGCGGGGCTGGGGGGGGCGATGGCGGCGCGATGGGCGCTTGGGGGGTGGCCGGCGCCTTTTGCATGGGCGCTCGGCCACTGCCAGCGGCCTTCTTGGACCTGTGCATGGCAGTCGGGGCAGGTGGTGCCACTGGCGGCCTTTTCGTCTGAGCGGTAGGCATCGTGGCGTTCTTCGCGCAGCACGCGGGCGGGGGGGGGGCGGCGGCCCGGGGGGGGGGGGGACGGGGGTTGGGCGGGGCGGGACAGCGCGGCTCCTCGGGGGGCGCCGCAGCGCTGCGGCCAAGGAGCCCAGGGTGCACGAAAGCGAGCGGGCGAGGATGAGCCTGCGCAGGGGGTGGCGGAGGCTGTGAGATTCGAACTCACGGGCCCTTGCGGGCCGGCAGTTTTCAAGACTGCTGGGTTAAACCACTCCCCCAAGCCTCCGTCGAGGCCTGAATTTTAGCGGCCCGGCACCTGTGCGGCCTCACAGGGCACCTGGAGCACTTCCCGTCGCCCGGCATCGACCCGCGCGGCGCTGAGCGTGCCGCCCCACACGCAGCCGGTGTCCAAGGCCAACAGGTCCGGTCGGCTGATCAATCCCAGCGTGCTCCAGTGGCCGAAGGCCATCGGAACACCGGCGCAGCGGCGCTGCGGCAAATCGAACCAGGGCACCAGACCCGCCGGGGCGTCCCGCGTGCCCTCCTTGACCCGGAAGTCAGGCGTTCCGTCTGCGTGGCACCAGCGCAGGCGCGTGAGGGTGTTGATGATGCAGCGCCAGCGGTCGGCCCCGGTCCAATCCTCGCTCCATCGCGCCGGCTCATTGCCGTACATCTGCGGCAGAAAAGAAGCGAAGTCCGCGCCAGCCATCATCGACTGCACCTCCGCGGCCAGCGACAAGGTTTGATCGGCACTCCACGCTGGTGCGGCGCCGGCATGGACGCACAACCAGCCCTCGGCCATCAGCGCCAGGGGCCGCTGGCGCAACCAGTTCAGCAAATCCTCGCGATCCGGCGCCTGCAGCACGTCATCCAGGGTGTCGCTTGAATGGACCTTGCGCACCCCCTGCGCCACGGCCAGCAGGTGGAGATCGTGATTGCCCAGCAGGGCCTGTGCGCTGCTGCCCATGGCCATCAACCGCCGCAAGGTGTCAGCGGACTGGGGGCCGCGGTTGACCAGGTCGCCCAGCACCGTCAGTCGGTGGCGCGAGGGAGAGAAGTCCCAGAGGGCCAGCAGCCGCTCGAAAGCGCCGAGGCACCCCTGCAGATCGCCGATGAGCAGGTGCATCGCCTGATTCTGCTACGCTTTGCAGCGTCTGCATTTCCAGCCGCCGCGCCCGGTGCCCCGTGCATCCCTTGCCGCGCGGCGACACCATGGACCTTGTCCTGCTCCTCGGCCTGATCCTGCTCAACGCGATCTTTGCGATGTCGGAGATGGCCCTTTCGGCCAGCCGCAAAGCGCGTCTGCAGGTGCTGTTGGAGTCCGGTACACCCGGCGCGGCAGCCGCCATGGACCTGCACGACAGGCCCACGAAATTCCTGAGTACCGTCCAAATCGGCATCACCTCCATCGGCGTGCTCAACGGCATCGTGGGCGAGGCGGCCTTTGCAGGGCCCTTGTCGGCCTGGTTGCTGGACCACCTCCCCCTGTCCCCGACGGCGGCGTCTTGGACCGCCACGGGCCTGGTGGTGGCCATCATCACCGTCCTCACGATCATTTTCGGCGAGCTGGTACCCA
The DNA here is from genome assembly GCA_049423145.1 of Burkholderiaceae bacterium. Lineage (GTDB taxonomy): Bacteria > Pseudomonadota > Gammaproteobacteria > Burkholderiales > Burkholderiaceae_C > RFTU01. The sequence continues at coordinate 26,533 of JBMSQF010000012.1, read as the reverse complement.
AGCGCATCGGCCAATTGCATCCGGAGGCTGTGGCGGTGGTGATGGCCCGGCCCATGAATGCGCTCTCGCGGGCCACCCGGCCTTTGGTGGCCTTGCTGTCCCTGTGCACCGATGCGGTACTGCGCCTCTTGGGACAGCACCGTCGCGCGGGCCCGGGGGTCACGGAAGAAGAGATTGCAGCCAGCCTGGAAGAAGGCCTTGAGAGTGGTGTCATCGAGGAACAGGAGCACCAGATGGTGCGCAATGTGTTCCGATTGGATGAGCGCCAAGTCGGTTCCATGATGGTGCCCCGCAACGATGTGGTGTGGTTGGACATCAATGCGCCCCTGGCTGAACAGCTGCGCATCATCGGTGAGCACGCCCACAGCCGCTACCCGGTGTGCCGCGACGGTTTGCACGATGTGGTGGGTGTGGTGTCGTCCAGCGCGGCCTTGCCGGCCTTGGCGCGCGGGGAGACGCTGGACATCGCTCGACTGTTGCAGCCCGCGGTGTTCGTGCCGGAGACGCTGACGGGGATGGAGCTCCTGGAGCAGTTCAGGCTTTCCCGTGACGAACTGGTCTTCGTGGTGGACGAGTACGGTGAAGTGCAGGGTGTCATCACGGTGCGCGACCTGCTGGAAGCCATTACCGGCGAGTTCACCCCGCCGAGCGACGACAATCCCTGGGCTGTCGAGCGGGAGGACGGGTCCTGGCTGCTCGACGGCCTGATCCCCGCCCCGGAGCTCAAGGATCGGCTGGACATCAAGGAGCTGCCCGACGAGGAGCGCAGCCGCTACAACACCTTGGCCGGCATGATCATGTTGCTGTTGGGCCGCGTGCCGCGCACAGCCGATTCGGTCCAATGGGCCGGTTGGCGCTTCGAGGTGGTGGATCTGGACGGCAAGCGCATCGATAAGGTGCTGGCCACACCCCCTGTACCACCCGGAGAAATGAATCCATGAGCACCCCCTCGACCGCCACCCCGGCGCCCGCCAAAGAGAACCTGTACGCCGATCCGCAGGCCCTGGATCGCGTGGCCCATCGGGCCCTGCGCCTGTCCCGTCTGATCCACACCGACTACAGCCCATCGCGGGGCATGAATGCGATCTATGCCAATGCGGTGGAGTTCATCGACCTGGCCCGCGAATACCCCGTCGTGTTCGTGCGCGCGAGCGACGGCTCGGCCACCGGCGGCACGCTGGAAGTGGCACCGATGGCGGTGCTGGGCCTGCAGCGCGGCGAGAACCTGTTCCTCAAGGCCGATGGCGGCTGGACCGCCGACTATGTGCCGGCCTCTTTGCGGGCCTACCCCTTCGTGCTGGTGCGAACCGATGACACCAATTCGGTGGTCTGCTTCGACAAGGCTTGGACAGGCTTTTCCGAACAGGAAGGCGAGCGGCTGTTTGACGACGCTGGCGAGGCCACCGAGTTCATGAAGGGTGTCCAGACCTACCTGGAGCAGATCGATGCCGAAATGCAGCGCACGCGCGCCTTCTGCCAGCGTTTGGTGGAGTTGGGTCTGTTGCAGGACATGCGCTTTGACGCGCAGTTGCCCGACGGGGAATCGCTGGTGGTCGATGGATTCCTGGCCATCGACGAGAAGAAACTTGCCGAGCTGCCGGATCCCACCATCGGTGAATTGCACCGCAGCGGCGTCCTGGCCCTGGTCCATGCGCAACTGGCATCCATGGGGGTGATGCGGCGCCTGGTGGAACGGCGCCTGGCGCAGGCCCCCGCGGCCTGAAACCACATCGTCGGGCCAACATGGGAAACGCCTACGCCCGCATGCTCGAAGACGCCGAGGTCGCCGGGCTGTTTGAGCCGGTGCCCGTCCTGCAGGCGATGCTGGATTTGGAGCGTGCCCTGGTGCTGGAACAGGCGGCTCTGGGCATGGTGGCTTCGGCCCATGCGGCCACCGTGTCGGACTGTTGCAGCCTGGAGGGCTTGCAGGCCGATGATTTGGTCGTCCGGGCCGCCGAGGCCGGGAGTTTGGCCATCCCACTGGTGCAGGCCTTGCGCGCAAAGGTTCGCTCCCGCGACGAGCAGGCCTTGGCGGCGGTGCACGTCGGCGCGACCAGTCAGGACCTCATCGACAGTGCCTTGTCGGTCCAGGGACTCAAGGCCATGGCCTGCATCGATGTGCGGTTGGAGCGCATCCTGCGGGCGATTCTGCGCCTCCAGCAAGCGCATGGCGCCGAGCCGCTCTTGGCCCGCACGCTGATGCAGCCCGCCGCGGTGACGGTGCTGGAGCATCGGCTGATCAATTGGGCGATGCCCCTGCACCGCTGCCGGGAGCGTCTGGCGCAGTGTGCACAGGAGGCCCTGACGCTGCAGTTGTCCGGCCCGGTGGGTACCGCAGCCGCTTGGGGCGCGAAGGCCGGCGCGCTGCGCGAGGGAGTGGCACGACGGATGGCTCTGCCGCTGCAGCCGTTCAGTTGGCAGGTGCAGCGCGATCGACTGGCGCGCTTGGCGGCCGAACTCGGGATCACCGCTGGGGCTTTGGGCAAGGTGGCCATCGACGTCGCACTGATGAGCCAGGCTGAAGTGGACGAACTGCAGGAGTCTTCGGCGCCGGGCCGGGGCGGGTCGTCGGCCATGCCCCACAAACGCAACCCGGTGGGCGCCATGGTGGCGCTGTCGGCCCTGCAGCGCGCACCCCAGCGGGTGGCCGCCGTCATCGGCAGCATGGCGCAGTCGCAGGAGCGTGCACTCGGGCCTTGGCAGGCCGAAGGGGCCGAGCTGGTCGAGCTCTGGCTGATCGTGGCCGGCGCAGCCTCGGCCATGGCCCAGGCCCTTGAAGGCGCCGTGGTGAACCCCCAGGCCGTGCGCGCCCACGTGAGTGCATTCGAGCAGGCCCATGGAGCCTTTCAAAAGGATGACGGCCTTCGCGCCGAGCGTGGCCGGTGGTGGGCTCAATTGGCACAGGAACTGACCCCGCCAACAAGGAGTGAGGAATGAGCGATCACCTGCCCGCTTCGCGTGAGGATGATTTCGACCGAGGCCTGCGCAACCGTCGCGCCATGCTGGGCGAGGAATGGGTGCGCCAGTCCACAGCGGGCGCCAATGGTTTCAATGCCGATTTCCAAAACCTCATCACCCGTTACGCCTGGCATGAGATCTGGGGCCGCCCGGGGCTCGACTCCACCACGCGGCGCCTGCTGGTCTTGGGCATGACGATGGGGTTGGCCCGCTGGGAGGAATTCGAACTGCATTGCCGGGCTGCTGTTCGGGCTGGGGTTCCCCTGGAGAAGATTCAGGAGACGCTGATGCAGGGCGCCATCTACTGCGGTGTTCCAGCGGCCAACACGGCGTTCAAGCTCACCACGGCGATCCTGCGGGAAGAGGGCGTGTTGCCCGGTCCCGCACCCCTGACCGCTGGCAACCGTGTGCAGTTCCACCACACCTTCAGCCAGCCTCAGCTCCGCGTGGCGCTGCAGGGCGTGGAGCAGGGTCAACCGGTGGTGCTCAGCCACGCGCTGGGATTGGACCTGCACATGTGGGACGAACTCGCGGCGGCCTTGGCGAGCGACCACCCCGTGTTGCGCTATGACCACCGCGGGCATGGCGAGTCAGCGCGCATCAACGGTGCGCTGCGCTTGTCCGATTGGGTGGATGACGCTGCGCGGCTGATACGCGAATGGGGTCGTGGCCCGGTGGCTTTCATCGGACTATCCATGGGTGGCATGGTGGGACAGGGGCTGGCCATCGAGCACCCCGATTGCGTGTCGAGTCTGTTCCTCGCGAACACCACCAGCGGCTATCCCGAGGCTGCCCGTTCGGCCTGGGCCGCTCGGGTGGATGCAGTACGCGCCGGGGGTATGGCCGCTGTGGTGGATCTGGTGGTGCAGCGCTACCTGCACGAAGCCTGTCGCCATGCGCAGCCCCATCTGGAACAAGGCTTGCGCCGGGTTCTGCTTCAACAGGATGCGGCCTCGTACGCCGCCGCCTGTGAAGCGGTGGCGGCGGTGGACTATGCGGACGCCTTGAGTCGCATCCGCTGCCCGGTACATGTGTTGGCCGGCGGGCTGGACGCAGGTGCCACGCCGGAAATGGCGCAGGCCATTGCACAGCGCATTCCGGCGGCCCGCTTGACGGTGTTGCCGCAGGCCAGCCACCTCAGCGTGGCCGAGTGTCCCGACGCATTCGTCAACTGGGTGCGTGCCGGCTTGGCCTGCACTTGAGTTTGATTTGACTAGCAAGTACCGTCCGCCATTGTTGGGGAATCGCAATCGATTCCGCTTTTCGTAGAGACTGAAGGGGCGGTCCCAACGATAGTTCGCGTCTATGTCAAATCGGAATCATCGTGCCGATGCGCCGGTGCTTGGACGGCGGCTTCGACAGGCACGCAAGTGGGCGGGATTGCCGCAGGATCGTTTGGGGGTGGCCATTGGGCTGGATGAGACCACCAGCAGTGCACGGATCAGCCGCTACGAGACGGGCGTGCACGAACCGCCCATCGCCACCGCGCGGCTCCTGGCCCTGGAGTTGGGCGTCCCGCTGGCCTTTCTCTACTGTGATGACGATGATCTGGCGCTGGCCCTGTTGAACCTGGCGGCGATGTCCGCCACGGAGCGCCGGCGCCTGCAGCGCCAGATGGGGTGGGCCTGGCCGGTCTGAGCGGCCTGAGTAGTACCCCCCAGGCGCTTGGGTACCGCCTTGCCCTATCCTCCTGAGTGCCCGCGCGCTGAGCGTGGTGGAGTTGGAGGAAGGCCTTGAGCGACCGTACCGTACCCCCGTTTCGTGCCGATCACGTCGGCAGTTTCCTCAGACCGTCTTATCTGCTGGAGGCGCGCGAGGCGCATTTTGTCCACAAGACCCTCACCGCCGAGCAGTTGCGGGAGGTCGAGGACCGGGCGATCGCCGAGATCGTGCGCTTCCAGCGCGATGTGGGGCTGCACAGCATCACCGACGGCGAGTTCCGACGAACCTATTTCCACATCGATTTCCTGCAACAGATGGGGGGCGTGAAAACCGACATTCCCGTGACGGTGCGGCGGCCCGATGGCACCGAGGAGTTGGCGCCGCCGGTGATCCGCGTCGTGGACAAGGTTCGCCACGTTCGCGACATCCAAGGGGCTGACTTCCACTACCTGCAGCAACAGGTGGCGGCGCTCGGAGAACCGGCCCTCACGCCCAAGGTCACCATTCCCTCGCCCACCATGCTGCACTTCCGCGGGGGGCGCGCGGGTATCAGCCGTGAGGCCTACCCCGAACTCGACCCGGTCTTTTACGACGACGTGGCGCAGGCCTATGCCGAAGAGCTGCACAGCCTGTATGAGGCGGGGTGCCGCTATGTGCAGATGGACGACACCAACCTGGCCTACCTCTGCGACGAGAAGATGCGTGAGGCCGCCCGTCAGCGGGGTGATGATCCCAATGAACTGCCGCATCGGTATGCGCAGTTCATCAACAAGGTGGTGGATCGCAAGCCCGCAGGCATGACGCTGGCCATGCACCTGTGCCGTGGGAATTTCAAGAGCACTCACGCGGCTTCGGGCAACTATGAGCCAGTGGCCGAGGCACTGTTGTCCGAGATGCGACTCGATGCATTCTTCTTGGAATACGATGATGACCGCTCGGGAGACTTTCGTCCCCTGCGCTTCCTGGGCAAGGGCAAGGTGGTCGTGTTGGGCCTGGTGACCACGAAGTTCGGCCAACTCGAAAGCAAGGATACGCTCAAGCGGCGCATCGACGAAGCTGCGCGCTACGTGCCGCTGGAGCAGTTGTGCCTGAGCCCCCAGTGCGGCTTTTCGAGCACCGTGCACGGTAACAATATCGCGGTGGAAGACCAGCGCAGCAAGCTGCGTTTGGTCGTGGAGACCGCACAGGAAGTCTGGGGCACATGAGCGCCGCTTCCCCGACGATAGCCCCGATCAACCACCACAAGGAGACCACCATGAATACACGCCATCCCTTGCAACGCGCCCTGTCGGCTGCGGCCCTGATGGCTGCGATCGCCGCGCCGGTGTCGCCGGCGCAGGCGCAGGAAGTCACGCTCAAGTTCCACCACATCTGGAACCCCCAGGCCATGGCCTCGGTCAATGTGATCGGCCCTTGGTGCGAGAAGATCGCCAGGGAATCCAACAACCGGATGAAGTGCCAAATCCTGCCGGCCATGAGCGGAGGTGGCACGCCGGCGCAGCTGGTGGACCGTGTCAAGGACGGTGTGGACGATGTTGTGATCACCTTGCCGGGCTACACCGCCGGACGCTTCCCCAGCACCGAAGTATTCGAGTTGCCTTTCATGTGCAATTCGGCTGAAGTGGGCGCCCAAGCCACCTGGGTCTACATGAACAAGCACTCCACCAAGGAATTTCCCGGCACCAAGCTGCTGGCCACCTGGGTGCACGATGAGGGCTATGTCCACACCAATGGGCGGCAGGTGAAGACGCTGGCGGACTTCAAGGGACTGAAGATGCGGGCCCCCACACGCCAGACCAACAAGCTGCTGGCCTCGCTCGGCGCCACGCCGGTGGGGATGCCCTTGCCGGCGATTCCCGATGCGGTGAGCAAGGGCACCATCGATGGTTTCCTGCTGCCCTGGGAAGTGATGCCCTCGCTCAAGCTGCATGAGATGGTCAAGTTCCACAGCGAGACTGACCCGTCCCGCCCGGCCTTGTACAGCGCGGTGTTTGTCTTCGCCATGAACCAGGCCAAGTACGACAGCCTGCCGGCCGATCTGAAGAAGGTCATCGACAACAACAGCGGTGCGGCACTGTCTCAGCAGATCGGCAAGATCTGGGACAACAGCCAGGCGGCGGGACGCAAGGCCGCGCAGGACCGGGGCAACACCTTCCACACCATTCCCGGATCGGAGTTGGACAACTGGGTCAAGGCCTCTGCGCCGCTGTATGACGACTGGGTGACCGACATGGACAAGCGCGGCGCCAACGGCAAGGCTTTGCTGGCCGAGGCTCGCGAACTCCTCGTGCGTTTCCGCAAGTGATCGGTCGGCCCCGCGCCTGAGGCCAGGCCATGGAGCGGTGGCTGAGCCGACTGTCCCGTTGGTTTGCCCTGGCCGGTGCGGGCGTGGCCTTGCTGGTGGCGGCCATGGCGGTGTGGAGCATCGCCGGGCGCTACCTGCTCAGTCGCCCCCTCATGGGGGATGTCGAGATCACACAGATGGGCATTGCCCTGTCCATCTCGCTGTGCCTGCCCTGGTGCCAATGGCGGCGCGCCCACATCATCGTGGACTTCTTCACCCAGCGCATGGGCCCGGGCGTGCAGCGGACGCTTGATGCGCTGGGTTGCATGCTGATGGCGGTGATGGGCCTGTTGTTGGCCTGGCGAACCCTGATCGGGGCTTTCTCAGTGGCCGATGCCTTCGAGCAGACGATGATCCTGGGTTTGCCCATGTGGTGGGCTTACGCCGGGCTGGCACCAGGCCTGCTGCTCAGCGCGGTGGTGGCCCTTTGGCAGGCCAAGAGACTGACCGCTGGGCAGGCAACTGGCGCCGACCAGGCCCTGGAGGAACCGGCGTGAGTGGGGCGGCCATCGGTCTGCTGATGTTCGGGTCCATGCTGCTGTTGATGGCGCTGCGCATCCCCATCGCGGTGGCCATGTTCGTGCCGGGTGCCGTGGGTTACTGGGCGCTGACCAACGAAACGGCGCTGCTCAATCACCTCAAGGGGGCCTCGGTGGCGCGATTGACGGTCTACGACTTGTCGGTCATTCCACTGTTCCTGCTCATGGGGCAGTTCGCAACGCAAGGTGGTCTCAGCCGTGCACTGTTTCGGGCGGCGGCATCGGTGGTGGGCCACATCCGGGGCGGGCTCGGCATGGCCTCCATCCTGGCCGCCGGGGCCTTCGGCGCGGTGTGTGGTTCTTCCGTGGCCACCGCCGCCACGATCACCCAAGTGGCCTATCCGCAAATGAAGGCGCATGGTTATGCAGGGCGCCTGAGCACCGCCACATTGGCCACCGGTGGCACCCTGGGCATTCTGATTCCGCCGTCGGTGCCCTTGGTCGTGTATGCCATCTTGACCGAACAGAACATCGCCAAGCTGTTTGCAGCAGCCATGGTCCCGGGTTTGCTGGCGATGTTCGGCTATATCGTGGTCCTGGCCCTGATCAGCCGCGCCAATCCGGAACAGGCACCAGCATCGCCAGCCGTCGGCTGGGCGGAGCGGGTGCGCGCGGTGCTGGGCATCTGGCCCATCGTGCTCGTGTTCCTGCTGGTGTTCGGCGGCATCTACGGCGGCGTGTTTTCGCCCACCGAAGGTGCGGCGGTGGGGGCAGCTGCCACCTTCGTGGTGGGATTGGCGCGGCGGGAACTCGATGGTGCGGGCATCCGGCGCAGCTTCCTGGGAACCGCGGAGACCAGTGCCATGGTGTTCCTGATCTTCCTGGGCGCCGACATGATGAATGCGAGTCTGGCGCTCACCCAATTGCCGGCCGCTCTGGCGTCCTGGGTGGGAACGCTGCCCGTGTCCCCCTTGCTCATCGTCGGCGCCGTGCTGGCCTTCTACGTGCTGCTGGGCTGCGTGATGGACGAACTGTCCATGATGCTCTTGACCATCCCGGTGCTGTTTCCGACCATCATGGGCCTGGACTTGTGGGGCCTCACGCCGGAGCTCAAGGCGATCTGGTTCGGCATTCTGGTGCTGATGACGGTGGGCATCGGCATGACGGCCCCGCCAGTGGGCCTGTGCGTCTACGTGGTCAACAATCTGGCCCGCGAGGTGCCGATGAGCGAAACCTACAGGGGCGTCATGCCCTTCCTGGCCTGGGATGTGCTGCGCCTCTTGCTGGTCTTGATGTTTCCGGCGCTGGCACTGGGGCTCGTGCAGGCTTTCTATTAGGGGAGGCTGGCGCAGCCCACGGGTTCAGCTGCGCTTGACTTCCACCAGCGGCTTGAGGCCCAACGCGGCCTCCGACACGCCCGCTGTGAGCTGAGCGGGGGTAAAGCGTTGTCGTGCCGGGTCTGCCTCCGTCAGGGCTTGGGTGGGCACCAGGCTCGCCCGGCAGCGTCGGGCCAGCGCCTGGTACACCTTGGTGCCCTGGTTCTTCCACCGCACTTCGTCCTCCGAAAGCTCGCGCACCACCCGAGCGGGCGAGCCCACCAACAGCGAGCGAGGTGGCACCTTCATGCCTGCGCGCACGAAGGCGGCCGCCGCGACGATGCTGGACTCGCCGACCTCCACCTCGTCCATGACGACGGCATTCATCCCCACCAGGGCGTTGCGCCCGACGGTGCAGCCGTGCAGCACCGCACCGTGACCGATATGGCCCTCCACTTCCACCACACAATCCTTCCCGGGGAAGGCATGCATGACGCAGGTGTCCTGCACATTGGCTCCGTCGTGCACCACGATGCGGCCGAAGTCGCCGCGCAGGCTGGCCAGGGGGCCGATGTAGCAGTTCGCACCCACCCAGACATCACCGATCAGCTCCGCGCTGGGGTGGACGAAGGCAGTGGGATGGACGACGGGCACGAGCCCGTCCAGGGCATAGCAGGGCATGGGAATCCATTAGTTGACCGACCGGTCGGTAAACTATACGATGACGGCTGATTCTGCACAAGACAGGCCAAGCCCCTAGCCCCGCACATGAACGCTCCCACTTCCCTTGCCGCCGGTATTGACGCGTTGGTTCTGGTCCACGACGAGGGTGCCGTGCGCACCATCACCCTCAACCGTCCCCAGGCGCTCAACAGCTTCACCGTGCCCATGCACCATGCCCTGCGCGAGGCCCTGGCGCAGGCGGCGCAGACCCCCAGCGTGCGCTGCGTGGTGCTCACGGGTGCCGGCCGGGCCTTCTGTGCGGGTCAGGACCTGGCCGAGATCGTGTCCGACAGTTCGCCGGGGGTGGGTGATCTGGTGCTCGAACTCTACAAACCCCTGGCGCTGCAGGTGCGGCAGATGCCTGTCCCCGTGGTGGCGGCTGTCAATGGCGTGGCCGCGGGAGCCGGTGCAAATTTGGCGCTGGGCTGTGACATCGTGCTGGCCGCAGAATCCGCTTCCTTCATTCAGGCCTTCGCCAAGATCGGCCTGGTGCCGGATTGCGGCGGGACCTGGCTGCTGCCCCGACTGGTGGGGCGCGCCACCGCGCTGGGCCTGGCACTGACCGCCGACAAGCTCAGTGCCGCCCAGGCTCAGCAGATGGGTTTGATCTGGCAGTGCGTACCCGATGCCGAGCTGACTGGCGCGGCCCATGCGCTGGCAGCCCGTCTGGCGACCCTGCCCACCCGTGCCCTGGTGGCGACCCGCCTGGCCATGGACGGCGCGCAGCACCTCGGCCTGGACGCGGCGCTCAGCGAAGAAGGCCGGCTGCAGGCGGCGCTTTCCTCCGCGCACGACTACCAGGAGGGCGTCGCAGCCTTCCTGGCCAAGCGTGCGCCGGTGTTCAAGGATCGCTGAGATGAACGATCAGGACAATCATGTTCAAGCCATGGCCCTGGCCGCGCGCGTGCGCGAGGCCATGCTCGAAGGGGATCACGCCACGGCCCACATGGGCATCACCATCGCCGAGGTTGGGCCCGGTTCGGCCACGGCCTGCATGACCGTGCAGCGTTGGATGCTCAATGGCCATGCCACCTGTCATGGCGGCTTCATCGCCACCTTGGCAGACAGCGCCTTTGCCTTCGCCTGCAACGCCTACAACGAGATCACGGTGGCCTCGGGCTTTGACATCAGCATCGTGGCCCCTGCCCGTGAAGGCGATGTGCTCACGGCCGTGTGTACGGAGCAGAACAAGACGGCGCGAACAGGCGTCTATGACGTGGAGGTGCGCAACCAGGCCCAGCAGCGCATTGCGCTGTTTCGCGGCCGCTCCTACACGATGAAGGGCAAGCCGGTGGTGGCCGGCTGAAGCTTGTGGCGTAACAAGGAGACACGAGAACATGGTGGACGTTCGACCGCCCGCACCGACCGATCTGGATCCCATCGAGCGCGCCAGCCGCGACGAGATTGCGGCGCTGCAACTCCAGCGATTGCAGTGGAGCCTGCAGCACGCCTACGACCATGTGCCGCACTATCGTCGGGCCTTTGACGAAAAGGGAGTGCATCCCTCGGACTGCCGATCGCTGGCGGATCTCGCCAAATTCCCCTTCACGACGAAGAAGGATTTGCGCGACAACTACCCCTTTGGCCTCTTCGCCGTGCCGCGCGAGCAGGTGGTCCGGATCCATGCTTCGTCGGGCACTACGGGCAAGCCCACGGTGGTGGGCTATACCAAGCAGGACATCGCGAATTGGGCCGACTTGGTGGCGCGTTCCATCCGCGCGGCTGGCACACGGCCGGGTGACATCGTGCACGTGGCCTACGGCTACGGCCTGTTCACCGGCGGCCTGGGGGCGCATTACGGGGTGGAGCGGCTCGGTTGCACGGTGATTCCCATGAGCGGCGGCCAGACTGAAAAGCAGATTCAGCTCATCACCGATTTCAAGCCCCGGGTCATCATGGTCACGCCCAGCTATATGCAGGTGCTCATCGAGCACTTCCAGAAATTGGGCATGGACCCCCGCGAGTCCTCACTTGAGATCGGCATCTTTGGTGCTGAGCCCTGGACCGAGGCGATGCGGGCCGACATCGAGCGTCAGGCGGACATCAAGGCCGTGGACATCTATGGCCTGTCGGAGGTCATGGGCCCGGGCGTGGCCAGCGAGTGTGTCGAGACACAGGACGGCCCCGTCATTTGGGAAGATCATTTCTACCCCGAGATCATCGACCCGGAGACCGGTGAGGTGCTGCCGGATGGAAGCGAGGGTGAACTGGTGTTCACGGCGCTGACCAAGGAAGCTCTTCCGATCATCCGCTACCGCACGCGAGACCTCACCCGTCTTTTGCCGCCGACGGCGCGGTCCTTCCGGCGGATGGGCAAGATCGTGGGTCGCAGTGACGACATGCTCATCATCCGTGGGGTCAATGTGTTTCCCACGCAGATCGAAGAGATCATCCTGGCCCATGAGCATCTCTCGGGCCAGTACGAGATTCATGTGAGCCGAGACGGTCACCTGGACGAGGTCGAGGTGCATACCGAGTTGCAGCCCCAACACAGCAGCGTGTCGGCTGCTCAGATCGACGACATCGCCCGGTGGGTCAACCAACGCATCAAGACCCTGGTGGGCATCTCCACCCGGGTGCAGGTGTTGGCGCCCGGCAGCATCAAGCGCATCGAGGTAGGCAAGGCGCGCCGGGTGTTCGACCGTCGCCCCAAATAGGAGAAAACGATGTACACCCAAGCGATGGATACCCAGGGGCCTGAGGCCCGCAAGGCAGTCCGTACCGCGGAGGAAGCCGTTCTTCAGGAACGCTTCGATGAGCGCATCGACGCCGGCGAATTCATCGAAGCCAAGGACTGGATGCCCGAGGACTACCGCAAGACCCTGATCCGCCAGATCAGCCAGCATGCGCATTCGGAAATCGTGGGGATGTTGCCCGAGGGAAACTGGGTCACGCGTGCCCCCACCTTGAAGCGCAAGGCCATCTTGCTGGCCAAGATTCAGGACGAAGGCGGCCACGGCCTGTACCTTTACTCCGCCGCTGAGACGCTGGGCATCAGTCGCGACCAGATGTTCGAGGCGCTGCACAGCGGCAAGGCCAAGTATTCCTCCATCTTCAACTACCCGACGCTCAGTTGGGCCGATGTGGGCGTGATCGGCTGGTTGGTGGACGGTGCGGCCATCATGAACCAGGTGCCCATCTGCCGATGCTCGTATGCCCCATACGCCCGCGCGATGATCCGCATCTGCCGGGAGGAAAGCTTCCATCAGCGCCAAGGCTACGACGCGCTGCTGACCATGATGCGTGAGGGAACCGACGGTCAACGGGCCATGGTGCAAGACGCGGTGAACCGTTGGTGGTGGCCCAGCATCATGATGTTCGGTCCCCACGACGCAGACAGCCCCAACAGCGCGCAGGGCATGCGCTGGGGCATCAAGCGTGTGTCCAACGATGACTTGCGCCAGAAGTTTGTGGACGCTGCGGTGGAACAGGCCAAGGTGCTGGGTGTGACCTTGCCTGACCCCGATCTGAAGTGGAACGACGAGCGCGGCCACTGGGACTTTGGGGCCATCGATTGGAGCGAGTTCTGGGCCGTGGTGGGGGGCAACGGCCCCTGCAACAAGGAACGCCTGGCCACGCGCGTACGCGCATGGGAAGAGGGACGCTGGGTGCGCGAAGCTGCGCTGGCCCATGCACGCAAACAACCGAGCAAGCAGGAGGCCGCATGAGCGCCCAACAAGAGTGGCCCCTTTGGGAAGTCTTCGTCAGAAGCCGGGCCGGTCTGGACCACAAGCATTGCGGCAGCCTGCATGCACCAGATGCCGCGATGGCTATCCAGATGGCGCGAGAGGTCTACACACGGCGCCAGGAGGGGTCCAGCGTCTGGGTGGTCAAGGCCAGCGACATCACCGCCAGCGACCCGCGTGACAAGGACATGTACTTCGACCCCATGGAAGACAAGGTGTACCGCCACCCCACCTTCTACAAGCTGCCCGATGCGGTCGACCACATGTGAAGCGAACATGACCTCCATCACACTCAAGCCCTCGGCCGAAGTGCGCTACGTGCTGCGCCTGGCCGACGCGGCGCTCATCCTCTCGCAACGACTCTCGGAGTGGTGCGGCCATGCACCGGTTCTGGAGGAAGACATCGCCTTGACCAATATGGCCTTGGATCTGGTCGGCCAGTCGCGGGCGCTGCTCACCCATGCCGGCCAATTGCATGCCCGCGCCGGCGGCCCTTCCTACGACGAAGACCAATGGGCCTTCCTGCGCGAAGAGCGCGATTTCTTCAACCCAACGATCTGCGAGCTGCCCAACAGTGCTGACGACGCCGCGCATGTCCGCAGCCGTCCCGGCGACTTTGCCTTCACGGTGCTGCGCAACCTGATGGTGGCCACCTGGCTCAAGCAGGCCTGGACCCGGCTTGCGCAGTCCACCGACCCCGAAATCGCGGCCATTGCCGCCAAGGCACTGAAAGAAGCCCGCTACCACCAGCAGCACAACGGCGACTGGGTGGTGCGTCTGGGTGACGGCACGGAGGAATCGCGCGCACGCATGCAGCGCGCCCTCCAACGCCTGTGGCCCTATGTGTCCGAATTGTTCGAGGACGACGCGATCGATGAGGCCGCAGCTGCGGCGGGCTTGGGCCCGCGGTCCAGCGAATTGCGCGAGGCATGGGACGCTGAGATCACGGCAGTATTGGCCGAGGCCACGATGAGCGTGCCCGGCCAATCGCCCTTCCGCAGCACGGGTCGCCGTGGGGTGCATTCCGAGCACATGGGCTATCTGCTGGCCGAAATGCAATCCTTGCAGCGCGCGCATCCAGGGACCGTTTGGTGAACGTCTTGCCCTCAGCGCCGGTGATTCCGCTGATGATCGGCGGGGAGCCGCAGGCCATCGGCCCTATCGAGCTCGCGGGTCTACCGGACCTCCATCAGGCCGAAGACCGCGCCTGGGCGGTCCTGCACCAGGTGCTGGATCCGGAAGTGCCCGCCCTTTCGGTGTGTGACCTCGGCATCGTCCGAGAGGTTCGGTATGACGCCGGTCGGGGCGAGCTCTCGGTCTGGCTTACGCCCACCTATTCGGGGTGTCCCGCCACCGAGGCCATTGAGGCGGCGGTTCGGGAGGCCCTCCACGCGGCCGGTTTCCAGCGCGTAAAGACCGAGTTGAGGCGCGCGCCCGCCTGGACCACGGATTGGATCACGGCCGAAGGCCGTGCCAAGCTCAAGGCTTACGGGATTGCGCCACCCGCGCACTTGAACGCCGCGCCGGACGGCAGCGTGCCCATCCGGATCGTGCGCCGGTCGCCTCAGGAGTCGGTGGCCTGCCCCCGCTGCGAGAGCGGGGACACCGAGCGCCTGTCGGCCTTTGGTACCACGGCCTGCAAGAGCCTGTGGCGCTGCCGCGCCTGCCGCGAACCTTTCGAGCATTTCAAGCCGATATGAGCCACGCACCGCTGTTCCATGATCTGACCGTCCGTCGCATCGAGCCCGACACCAGCGAGGCGGTGATCGTCACCTTTGAGGTGCCGCTGGCCTTACGCGAAACCTTTGGGTTTACCCAGGGCCAGTACCTGACCTTGCGCAAGACCATCGATGGGCAGGACCTGCGCCGCTCCTATTCCATCTGCGCGGGTGTGGACGACGGTGAATTGCGGGTCGGTGTCCGCAAGGTCAAGGGCGGCGTCTTCTCGAATTGGATCAATGAACATCTGCAGCCCGGTGACCAGATCAGCGTCATGGCACCGCAGGGCCGCTTTTTCGTGCCGCTGGATGCCCACGCCCACCGCCATCACCTGGGCATCGCAGGCGGCAGCGGCATCACGCCGATCCTGTCGATCCTCAAGACCATCATGGTGCGCGAACCGCATTCCCGCTTCACGCTCATCTACGGCAACCGGGCACTGCGCAGCACCATGTTCAAGGAGGAGCTGGAAGACCTGAAGAACCGCTGGATGAGCCGGGTTGTGCTGCACCATGTCTTCTCGGATGAACCGACGGACGCTCCCTTGAACATGGGGCTGATGAACCGCGACAAGCTCGGTGAGTTTCTGCGCACCGTGGTGCCGGCGGCATCCATCGATCACGCCTACATCTGCGGCCCTTTTCAGATGAATGATGAGGCGCAGGCGGCGCTGGAGGCCGCTGGCGTCCCCGAAGCGCGCATCCACATCGAACGCTTCGGTGTGGCCCAGGCGGCCGGGGCCTCAGCGGGCCCGGTCGCCGGTGCGGTGATGCACCAGGCGCAGCCTGGCGATGCGGACAAGGCCAAGGTGGTCATCATCCGCGATGGCCTGCAGCGCGAGGTCGACTTCAGCCGCGACCAGCCCAGCATCCTCGATGCCGCTTCAGCCGCCGGCTTGGAAGTGCCGTTTTCCTGCACCTCGGGCGTGTGTGGCACTTGCCGGTGCAAGGTCTTGGAAGGCCAGGTGCGCATGGAACGCAACTTTGCGCTGGACAAGAAGGAAGTCGAAGCGGGATTCGTACTGTCCTGCCAGGCGCACCCCCTGACCGAACGGGTAGTACTGAGCTTCGACGAACGCTAAATACGCAGCGTCCACCGCCCACGCAACCGACACCCTCCTAGCCCACCATCCCCATGGCCCGTCCCCGCGCTGCCAATTACGACGATCAGCGAGACCGGATCCTGCATCAGGCAGCCGAGCTGTTCGCACTGCACGGCTATGGCGGCACCAGCATGAACGAGGTGGCACAGGCCTGCGGTGTGAGCAAGGCTGCGCTCTACCACTACGTGCGCGACAAGTCCGAGCTGCTCATGCTGATTGCCCTGACCCATGTGGGGCGGCTGGAGCATCTCACGGCCGAAGTGCTGTCGCAGCCCTTGCCGGCTGAGGAACGCATGCGTTTACTCATCCTCCGGTTTGTCGATGAATATGCGGGAGCCCGGCATGAGCATCGGGTGCTCACGGAAGACGTCAAGTTCCTCGAATCCCAGGAGCAGCGCCAAGTGTTGGCCGCGCAGCGCCGCGTGGTGAACGCCTTTGCGGCCGTGGTGCGCGAACTCCGTCCCGAACTGGCTGATGCGGGACTGCACAAGGCGCTGACCATGCTGCTGTTCGGCATGATCAATTGGATGTTCACCTGGCTCCGACCCGATGGCACCATCAGCCATGGACACATGGGCGAGATGGTGGTGGCCCTCTTCTTTGGTGGTATCCAGGCCATCCGGGCCCAGCCATCGGCCGCGGAAGGTTCCACCCGATCCCCATCGGTCCGCAAGGGAACCGGATCGGGGTCGGGTGCGCCCAGGAAATCTCTCGGCTCAGCTCGCCGTTCGGCACCGTCGGTCAAGGCCGGGGTATCCTGAGCGTCCGGAGCCCATTTCAGCGATCAACAAGAGCGACTGTTTTTCGTCCCACAACCGTAGAAGGAGACCCACGATGAAGTTCCTCAGATCCCTCAAAGGCCTCACGGCCGCCGCGCTGGCAACGGTGGCGCTTGCGGCCCATGCCGACATCACGGTCGGCGTGACCGTCTCGGCCACGGGCCCTGCCGCCTCACTGGGGATTCCCGAGAAAAATACGATCGATCTCATGCCCAAGCAGATCGGCAAGTACAAGGTGAACTATGTGGTGCTTGACGATGCGTCGGACACCACGGCTGCGGTGACCAATGCCCGTAAGCTCATCACCGAGCACAAGGTTGACGTGATCATCGGCTCGACGACCACCCCCAACTCATTGGCGATGATCGATGTGGTCAGCGAAAGCCAGACGCCGATGATCTCGATGGCCGCCTCTGCCCGGATCGTGGAGCCGGTGGATGCCAAGAAGCGCTGGGTGTTCAAGACGCCTCAGAACGACATCATGATGGCCATCGCCATTGCCCAGCACATGTCCAACGCGGGCATCAAGAGTGTGGGCTTCATCGGCTTTGCCGATGCCTATGGTGAAGGCTGGCTTCAGGAATTCCAGAAGGCCGCCGGGATCAAGAGCCTGAGTGTGGTGGCCGTGGAGCGCTACAACCGTACCGACACCTCTGTGACTGGTCAGGTTCTGAAGCTCACCAGCGCTCGGCCCGACGCGATTCTGATCGCCGGCTCCGGCACGCCGGCCGCCCTGCCGCAGAAGGCCCTGCGCGAGCGCGGCTACACCGGCAAGATCTACCAGACCCACGGCGTGGCCAACAACGATTTCCTTCGCGTGGGTGGCAAGGACGTGGAAGGCACGGTCCTGCCCGCCGGCCCCATGCTGGTGGCGTCCCAGCTGCCGGCCAACCATCCCGTGCGCAAGAGCGCACTGGAGTATGTCAACGCCTATGAGGCCAAGTACGGCAAGGGCAGCGTTTCCACTTTCGGCGGCCACGGCTGGGACGCGGGCCTGCTGATGCAGCGTGCAGCCACCGAGGCCCTGAAGAAGGCGCAACCCGGCACGCCCGCCTTCCGCGCGGCGCTGCGTGATGCGCTGGAGGGTGTCAAGGAGCTGCCCGGTGCCCACGGAATCTTCAACATGTCTCCTGGTGACCACAATGGCCTGGATCAGCGCGGCCGCGTGATGGTCACCATCAGCAACGGCACCTGGAAGTACATCGGCGACTGAGGGCATTCCCGGCGCCTGACCCCGACGGCGTGGTCCCTCGGGGTCTTTTTTTGCGGTAAATGTTTCAATTTCTGAAAAATATCTCGATGAGCGCTCCCACTTCTCTACAGAGCTTGATTGCCGGTCAATGGATGGGCGGTTCACCTGCACAGGCACTGCGCAGTGCCGTCAATGGGCAGGTGGTGGCGCTCACCCATGCGCAAATCCCCGACTTCGAGGCAGCCGTTCACCATGCCCGCCATGTGGGCGTGGCCTCACTGCTGAAGCTCGACTTTCAGCAGCGGGCGGCCCTCCTCAAGGCTTTGGCCAAGTACCTCGTGAGCCGCAAGGAGGAGCTCTACGCGCTGTCGGCGCACACCGGGGCCACGCGGACCGACAGTTGGGTCGACATAGAAGGCGGCACCGGAACCCTCTTTGCCTATGCCAGTATCGGCAGCAGCGAATTGCCGTCGGGGAATCGGGTGCATGAGGGGCCGGTGGTGAACCTCGGCAAGGAGGGGCACTTCGTTGGTACGCACATCCTGGTGCCGCGAGGGGGCTTGGCGGTGCACATCAATGCATTCAACTTCCCGGTGTGGGGCTTGCTAGAGAAATTTGCCCCCGGCTTCCTGGCGGGCCAACCCTGTATCGCCAAGCCGGCCACGGCCACCAGTTACCTCACCGAGGCCCTGGTTCGGATGATGATGGACTCGGGGCTCCTGCCCGATGGCGCCATACAGTTGGTGATCGGCGGCACCGGTGACCTGTTGGACCGCCTCAACGGCCAGGACATGGTCACCTTCACCGGAAGCGCCGACACGGCCGCGCTGCTGCGGGCACGGCCGCATCTGCTGAGGAACGGCATACCCTTCAACGCCGAAGCGGACTCTTTGAACTGCGCCATCTTGGCTGATGATGTGTCACCGGACGACCCGGAGTTCGATCTCTTCATCAAGGAAGTTGCGCGCGAAATGACCGTCAAAGCCGGCCAGAAGTGCACAGCCATTCGCCGTGCCATCGTCCCGCGACGCCATTTGGATGCGGTGGCCCAGCGATTGCGCGAGCGCCTGTCCAAGGTGGTGGTGGGTGATCCGTCGATCGAAGGCGTCAAGATGGGCGCGCTGGCATCACATGCCCAGCAAGCCGATGTCGCGGATCGGGTGCGGGCACTGTTGGCCGCACCGCACATGAGCCAGGTGTATGGCACGACGGACGGTTTCAGGCCCCTGGGCCCAGGGGTGGAGGAGGGCGCTTTTTTCAGTCCCACACTCCTGCTGTGCAACCGCCCCTTGGAGGTCGAGTCGGTGCACGACATCGAGGCCTTCGGACCGGTCAGCACCCTGATGCCCTTTGACGACCTGGATGAGGCGCTGCAACTGGCTGCGCGGGGCCGAGGGAGTCTCGTGGGCTCCTTGATCACGAAGACGCCGGCAGTGGCGGCGCGCATCGTCCCGCAGGCGGCCGCGCTGCATGGACGGCTGCACATACTGGACGCGAGGGCTGCAGCCGAGTCCACGGGTCACGGCTCACCACTGCCCTATCTCAAGCACGGTGGCCCAGGGCGTGCCGGTGGAGGCGAGGAACTCGGCGGTATCCGCGCCGTCAAGCACAACCTGCAGCGAAGCGCTGTGCAGGGCTCCCCCGATATGGTGATGGCGGTGACCGGTGAATACATCCGAGGCGCCACGCTCATTCAGACCGATGTGCATCCCATGCGCAAGGCCTTTGAAGACCTGCAGATTGGCGAGAGCCTCCTGACCGAGCCACGCACCATCACCGAGGCGGACGTTCAAGCCTTTGGGGACCTCACGGGTGATACCTTCTACATGCACTTTGATGATGAAGCCGCCAAGGCCTCGCCCTTTGGCCAACGCATCGCGCATGGTTACCTGGTGCTGTCGGCCGCGGCCGGCCTGTTTGTGTGGACTGCGCCGGGCCCGCTCTTGGCCAACTACGGCCTGGATACCCTGCGCTTCACCAAGCCGGTGGCGCTCGGGGACACCATCCGGGCCCGCTTGACGGCCAAGCGCAAGGTTGACCGTATGAAGCTTGGCGCCGATGGGAAAGGCCAGGGCGTCGTCGCCTGGGATGTCGAAGTGACCAACCAGAGCGGTGAGGTCGTGGCCAGCTACGACATCCTGACCCTGGTGGCCAAGCGCTGAACCCTCAGCTGGCCTGTGGTTTGGGTGTCATCAGCTCGCGCAGGATCGGCGCTGAGAAGATCTCATCCAAGGGACGAAAGCCTGTCCGCAGGCCGGACTGGAACGCTTCGAATCCGGAGCGCATGAGTTGGTGGCGGCTGCCATCAAGCGTCTGCGCGATCAAACGGGCCAGGTCGGTGTTCAGGTGAACCCCTGTGTCCATGTAGCGTTGCGCGAGCTGCGTGAGATTGGCCGAGTCAAAGCGCAGGAGGTCGGCATGCACACTGGCCATTTCCGCCGTGTCTTCGCAAGCGAGCAACCGTTGGTGGGCATGCTCGTGGCGCTTGAGCGCAAGATGCCAACAATCGAGCTGGGCCCGCTGCCACTCTTCGCCGGCATGCAGCATCAGCATCAGGGTCTGCAGACTCCAGGACAGTGGGAGACGCAACTGCCCGACCCATCCCGGTACGTCGGTGGGCGAGGGCTGCGCGCTGCTGTGCGCCACGGTCTCCGCCGCCCCGTCCTCCAGCGGCGTACGCGCCTTTGCGATCGAAGCAGCGCTTGGGTGGTGGGGTGAGGCCTGGGCAGCTTGGCGCCGGTTCTGGGGAGCAGGGGTGCGGGGCATGGCATCTCCGGTTGACGGTTGAATGCCCTGGACGAACGCAGTCGGGGCATCCATGCCCAGTTTTGCGCGGGTTTCTCAAAACAACTTGAGCGCGCTCTGCCTCGCGCGCCATGATCCTTCAGAAGGACAGGCTGGCCTGCCGCGGGGGCGAGCCCTTGGGATCTGAGTGGCGCAGCGGCAGGGGTGAAGCCTGGTGGTGTGCATCATCAGACCCGTCGCCATCGGGGAACAGGCGGTGTTCGAGACCATACCGAATCAAGGCCGCCGTACCTTCGAGTTCCATCTTCTGCAGGATGCGGCTCTTGTGCGTGCTGACGGTCTTGATCGAGAGGTGCATGGCGCGTGAGATGTTGCTGATGCGCTGACCCGATACCAACCTGCGAAAGACTTCGAACTCGCGGTCGGTCAGACGGTCATGCCGCGGCGTGTCGTCTCGTTGGGTGAGGCTCACCGCCACCCGCTCAGCCATGGCCCGAGAGAGATAGCAGCCCCCTGCAGCCACCTTGCGCACGGCATGCACCAATTCTTCGGCCGGCGCATCCTTGCTCAGGTATCCCTGTGCACCCGACTTGAGCGCCCGCATGGCGTAAACCTCTTCAGCATGCATCGAGAGCACCAGGATGGCGCAGCGGGGGAAGTCCGAGCGAATACGGCGGATCAGGTTCAGCCCCGCAAGACCAGGCATGCTCATGTCGATGACGGCCACCTGTGCACTCAGGTCATGGATGAGTTGCAAGGCGTCATGACCATCATCGGTTTCGCCGACGATTCGCAAGCCGGTTTGGCTCTGCAGGATACGGCGAACGCCCTCCCGCATGAGTTGGTGGTCATCGACCAAGACCAGCGCCACACCGGGATCATCCCAATGGGTGTCGGGGGTGCGAACAGTTGCCAATCAGGATTCTCCCCTTTGTTGGCGAGCTTCGATTATCGCAAGCCATGGAAGGACTTGCATTACCTGGGCGTTTATATCGGACATCGCCGGAGGCTGACTTGATCCGGCTCAACCGTTGTAGGACGAATCTGACAAGGCTCGGAAATCCTCCCGGCCGCTTAGGGCTGCATTCCGATCCCGAGTTGCGCCGTCGTCTGATAGCCGCAGCAGCGCCAGCAAGCGAACCTTCATCCTGCTCAATGCACCATCAATCGACAGGAGGAATGGATATGGAAAACCGCATGGATGGCCCTGGGGGGCTGCAATCGGCACGCTGCTCAGGATCGGATCTGTTGCGCTGGATGGGCATAGCCCATGAAGTGGGACCGCGCTCCGACCAAATCGTGTTTCCGATGCGCCGGGTGCGCGGCGGCACGCTGGTGACGCACGAAGGAGCGCCCTTTGAGAGCCTTTACTTCATCAGCGCCGGCAGTTTCAAGTGCGTGCACACCGACCCCGATGGCTATGAACTCGTGCAGGGCTTTCTGGCGCGTGGAGACGTCATCGGGTTGGATGGGCTCAGCGACGGCGTGTACGGCGGGGATGCCGTGGCACTGGAAGACGCCACAGTGGCCATCGCATCCTTTCGTGAACTGCTCAACGCCTCCCGCCAGGTGCCCGCGCTGGAGCAGTTGATCTTCCTGGCCAGCGGACGCGAAATTCGGCGCAAGAACATGACGCTCGAGGTGATGGCAGCGGTGGGTGCGGAGGTTCGCCTCGCGCGCTTTCTTCTGCAGTTGATCGCACGCCAGGCGGAACAGGGCTACTCGGCCCGCCGCATGGTGTTGCGCATGAGCCGTCGCGATATCGCCAGTCACCTCGGCATCGCGCACGAGACGGTGAGCCGGTCATTGACCGCGCTGGCCGATTGGGGCTACATCGAGGTGCAGCACCGCGAGATCGAAATTCTCGATCCCGACGGCTTGGAGCGCTTCAAGCGCGTCACACGCGGGCCGGCGATCAAGCCGCCGGGTGGCCGCGGAGGCGCCACGCGGCGCGCTCGGGC
This sequence comes from Burkholderiaceae bacterium, assembly GCA_049423145.1. Lineage (GTDB taxonomy): Bacteria > Pseudomonadota > Gammaproteobacteria > Burkholderiales > Burkholderiaceae_C > RFTU01. Next base: position 3,867 of record JBMSQF010000012.1, on the reverse strand, counting down.
GCAGGAGATGGCCCGGGAACCATCTGTGGAGTCCCACGCGGACCGACCGGTTTTCTGACCGGTACGGTCATGCGGTTCAGGCACCTGCGGTCATCGCGGCGACAGCGCGCCACGGCCTGGCGAGGGCTTCCAAGGGTACCTGCACCGGCACGGCGCCGTCGCCCTCCAGCGGGCGGCGGGTCAATGACTCGCGGGCCAGGCCGCGGCGCATGGACTCCGCCAGATCGCCCAACTCCTCAGCCAGTGCGCCCATCACGTCGTCCAGGGAGAGGATGCCACTGAGCTGTCGCTGCGCACCGGTCACCAGCACGCGGCGCACGCCCTCCTGCCGCATCACCGCGATCGCTTCACTCACGCTGGCTTGTTCGGGAACGGCCACGGCCTTGCCGCTGATCAGCGCGCCCACGGTGATGGCCTGAGGGTCCAGCCCTCGTGCCAGGGCTTCTAACGTCAGGTCGCGATCGGTGATGACGCCACACACGCGAGATGCGTTGGCGCCCAGGGATCGCTCATCGGCGATGACGACGAGGGCACCCACATGGTGTTCGCGCATCTGTTGAGCAGCCTCCTGGATGCAGCAGTCGCTGTCGATGGTCACGACGCTGCGCTGGCAGATGGTTCCAACGGTATTCATCAAACGGGTCCTCCTGCTGGAATGAATGGGAAATGGGCATCCATTGGGCAGGAGCCGCACTGGAGGGCCTTGTCGGCGCTCAAGCTGAGCCACCGGGAGGGGACCGCCGGGGGCGATTGCTGCGGGAACACCGTTAAGGGGCTGTGTGCACTCAAGGCCGCGACAAGGAACCCTCCTAGAGTGAACCGAATGGACCGCGACGCTGAACCCGCCAAGACCCCCGAAGCACCAGACGAACCCAGAGCCGAACAGCCTGTGCGCCCCTGGCCGGAAGATGCGCTGGCCATCGTGCCGATGCGCAACCTGGTCTTGTTCCCTCAGGCCCTGACGCCAGTGAGCATCGGGCGCACGGCCTCGCTGCTGGCGGTGCAGCAGGCCCTCCATGAAGCCGGGAGGAACCAGGAGCCGCATGGTCTGCAGGACCGACCCGCAACGGAGACCACTCGTGCAACGGCGTACCGGGCGCCCCCGTTGGGCTTCATGTTGCAGAAGGATGCGCAGGCCGATGCCCCCGGTCCGGGTGATCTGTGTGAGGTCGGCACACGGGTCCAGGTGATGCGCGTGCAGATGGAGGGCGTGTCGACCGCTCCGCACAGCACCGCGACCGAGCCCTCGGTCGAGGCACCTGCACCGCCATCCCAGCATTTGGTCTGTCTGGGCGTCTCCCGTTTTCGAGTGCGGGAATGGCTCTTCACCGAGCCTTTCCTGTTGGCACGGGTGGATCTGCTGGAGGACGAACCGGTCGGTACGTCTGCAGAAGCGGCGGCCCATCGCCTGCGTGAGCGGGCGAGCGAACTGCTGGGGCTTCTGCCCGGGGCGCCTGCGGAGCTGATGAACGCGGTTCAGTCCACCCGAGACCCCGCGGTGCTGGGTCATGCGGTGGCCGCCTTGCTGGATGCGGAGGTGGCCGAAAAGCAATCCTGGCTGGAGATGACCGATACCGCTGCGCGACTGGAGCGGATCCTGCGCCGACTGGAGCACCGCTTGGAGGTGCTGCGTCTGAGCCAGGAGATCGGCCTCCGCACGCGTGAGCAGTTGGAGGACCGCGAGCGGCGGGCCCTGCTGCGCGAGCAGATGCAGGCCATCCGCCGGGAATTGGGTGAGGATGAAAGTGCATCGGAACAAACCCAAGCGCTGCGCCAGCGATTGGATGCAGCCGGACTGCCGGCAGCGGTGAAACCCGAAGTGGAGGCCGAGCTGAAGCGCTTGTCGCAGTTGCCGCCGGTCTCCAGCGAACACGCGCTGTTGTTGGGTTGGCTCCAGTGGGTCTCCGAACTGCCCTGGGCCTTGCCCACTCGGCAGGTGCAGCCGGTGAGCCAGTCGCTGGCGCAGGCGCGACGTGTGCTGGATGCCGACCATTTTGGGCTGGAGAAGATCAAGCGAGATCTGCTGGAACACCTGGCCGTTCGACAGCTGCAGCTGCAGTCTGGTCAGCAGGGCCATGCGCCCATCCTCTGCCTGGTCGGGCCCCCAGGGGTGGGCAAGACTTCGATCGGGCAGAGCGTGGCCCGTGCCCTGGACCGTCCGTTTGGGCGGCTGGCGCTCGGCGGGGTGCACGACGAGTCGGAGATCCGCGGTCACCGCCGCACCTATGTCGGCGCCTTGCCCGGGCTGGTGCTGCAGACCCTGCGACGCTGCGGTGCCCGCGATGCCGTGGTGATGCTCGATGAGATCGACAAGCTTTCCCCCAGTGCCCACGGCGACCCCACCGCTGCCTTGCTCGAGGTGCTGGACCCCGCGCAGAACCACACGTTCAGAGACCACTATCTGGGCCTGCCGTTTGACTTGAGTGCGGTGATGTTCCTGGCCACCGCCAATGTCTTGGAGGCGATACCCCTGCCCCTGCGCGACCGGATGGAGGTGATCGAACTGCACGGCTACACGGCACAGGAGAAGTTGGAGATCGCCCGTGCGCACCTGCTGCCTCGGCAACGACAGGCCAGTGGGCTGCCTCTGGAGGTGGCTGAAGACCGGCTGGGCATCAGCGATGAGGTGCTGGCCCATGTCATCGAGCATTACACCCGAGAGGCGGGTGTGCGGCAGCTCGAACGGCGATTGGCGGCGTTGATGCGCCGTGCAGCTTGGAGCTGGGCGCAGGATGCACGTGCCCCCGCTGAGCTGACCATCGACGATCTGCCTTCAGTCCTGGGTCCTGCCCCCTTCCGGCGGGAGGTGGCCATGCGCCTGAGCATCCCCGGCGTGGTGACCGGCCTGGCCTGGACACCCACCGGGGGTGACATCCTCTTCGTCGAGGCCTCCCGGGTACCCGGCACCAACCGGGTGCAGTTGACGGGGCAACTCGGTGAGGTGATGCGGGAGAGCGCGCAGGCGGCCCTGACCTTGCTGAAGTCCCGGGCCTCGACTTTGGGCCTGAGTCCCTCGGCCTTCGATGCGGTCGATGTGCATGTGCATGTCCCGGCCGGCGCCGTCCCCAAGGACGGGCCCAGCGCGGGCGTGGCGATCTTTCTCGCGCTGGCCTCGGTGTTCACCGGGCGGGCGGTGGCCCACGACTTGGCCATCACCGGCGAAATCAGCTTGCGCGGCTTGGTGCTGCCCGTCGGGGGCATCCGGGACAAGGTGCTGGCGGCTTCTCGAGCGGGCATCCGCCGCCTCTTGCTGCCCACAGGCAATCAGCCCGACTGGGCCGAGGTGCCGACCGCGGTGCAGGCGGGGCTGTCGGTGCGCTGGGTGGAGTCGGTGGACGAGGCCTTGGATGAGGCCTGGTCGCCCGCAAAGGGGGCCGACGGCGCGGTTGCTGGGGCCACCAGCAGGCCCGCGCCAAGGGTTAACCCTTGAGCGAAGCCTCGAGTTCCTTGCAGCTGGGTGCGCACACGGCCTGGGGCTTGCCCAGCAGCCGGCGCGTCTTCAACTGGCTGCGCTGCCGGTGCTTCCCGCACAGGAAGCACGACATGGTGGTCGACGAGAAGGGGGAGGAAGTCTCGAAGGGAGAGCCCGGCGCCTTGCTCTTGTAGCGAAGTCCGTTCTCGGCCAGCTTGGTGACGGGGGGGTTGTTCGCAGCCATCCTCATATTATCGCGGAATTCGCCGGGACCGGTCTGTACCCGGAAACACCGATGCCGGGGCGGCCGCCGGGGCCCTCCGGGCGGTCCAAAATGGCCCGATGAATTACTGTTTCCCCCCTGAACCCCCCGTGGCGGTGCCTCTGGTGGGCCGAACCGATCATTTCCCGGTGCGCCGGGTCTAGTGCGTGGGCCTAAACTACGCGGCGCACGC
>JBMSQF010000011.1:0-46105 GCA_049423145.1 Burkholderiaceae bacterium | reverse complement strand
GGGTGCTGAGTTCTCCTGCAAGGGCGGCCTGCACATGGGCTGAGGTCCGGCCGGCGCTCGGCGTCAAGCGCCGGGTTCAGCCAGCAAACCCTGCGCCGCCAAGCGCAGGGTTTTTTCTTGCCCGTCCGAAAGTGCCCATGACCGGGCTTGTTCCCAGCCTTGGTAGTTCTGGCGCATGGACCGAAGGTACAGCGGGTCGTAGTGCTCGGTGACCAAGGCCTCGAACACCTCCGCCCAGCGGCCCTGTTGGGCCATGGTCTGCCATCCGACCACGCGTTCATGGCCGCGCAGTTCCACCAGAGACTGCAGCATTGCACAGAACTCCGCTGGACGATCAAAGAAATGGGCGTAGTCTTCCAGCAGGAGTTGAACCCGCTGCGCCAACGGCATTTCCACCAGCCACAACCGTCCATGGGCGCGCATGCGCAGGATCAGGGCTTCCGGTACCTGAAGCTGGCCGATCTTTCGGCTCTCGCTCTCCACGAACACCGGGCGCGTGGGGTCAAGCCCACGCAGTGATTGCCAGATGCGGCCCTCAAACTGTTTCTGCGAGGGCTGTGCAAGGCCTGGGAGAGCGCCCAGTACCGATCCGCGATGACAGGCCAGTGCTTCGAGGTCCAGCACTTGTGCGCCCTGGGCGTTCAGCGCTTGTAGCAAGCGGCTCTTGCCCGTTCCGGTGCGCCCCCCAAGGACATGGAAATCAAATCGATCGGGCAGCACCGCCAGTTCGTCCCGCACGGCGGTGCGGAAGGCCTTGTAGCCGCCTTGCAGCAGGTTCACGCGAAAGCCTACTTGGTCGAGGAACCAGGCCAAGGTGCCGCTGCGCTGGCCACCGCGCCAGCAGTACACCAGCGGTGACCACTCGCGCGGCTTGTCGGCCAGGTGCCGGTCGAACAGGTCGGCGATCCGGCGGGCCACCAAGGCGGCTCCTTGTTTGCGTGCGTCCAGCGCAGAGACCTGCTTGTACTCGGTACCAACCAAAGCCCGCTCAGTGTCATCCAGCACCGGCCAGTTGTCGGCGCCTGGCAGGTGGTCCAGCGCAAATTCCCCGGGCGACCGTGCATCGATCACCGTGTCGAAGGTCTCGTATTGAGCCAGGGCATCAACCACATGGAGGGGGCGTACAGCCATGGTGCAGGAGGATCCAGGGGCAGGCGAGGTGGCGCAGTGGTCCGCGAGTCAGGACAAGCTGGCGCCGGCGGCATCCAGCAACTCACTCTCGATCTGCAGCTGCGTCCGTGCATGCCGCAGCGCAGGTCCACTGACGAGGAACGTGTCTTCGACCCGTTCGCCCAGGGTCATCACCTTGGCGAGTTCGAGGTTGATGCCGTGGTGAGCCAACACCCGCGAGATGGCATACAACAGTCCCGCACGATCGCTGGTGCTCACCGAGATCAGGTAGCGCTGCCCCCGGTCATCGGGCCGCAGTGAGACCCGTGGCGTGATCGGGAAGCTCTTGACCCGTCTGGACAAGCGGCCTCGGGCAGGCAGGGGCAGCGGCAAGGCGCTGGAGACCGCTGCGGCGAGCTGATGCTCGACCAGAGCGATCAGGTCACGGTGGGCCACGCCTTCATCGGACTGGTGGGCTTGCACGACCTCAAAGGTGTCCAGCGCATATCCGCTGCGCGTGGTGTGGATCTTGGCGTCCAGGATGTTGAATCCGGCGTTGTCGAAGTAGCCGCAGATGCGGGCAAACAGGTCGGCCTGATCCGGTGCATAGACCAAGACCTGCAGCCCTTCACCCACATTGGACGCCCGCGCATTCACCACCGGTTTGTCCGACTGCACATGGCGCCAGAGCACGCGGGCATGCCAGGCCAAGTCGGCCGCCTCATGCCTGGCGAAGTAGCTCAGGTTCAGGGTATCCCAGAGGGGCTTTTCCGTCTCCGGCAGTTGTGAGGCCAGGGCCAGCAGTGTGCGCGCTTCACTCTTTCGGGCATCCATCTCCGCTTCTGCGTCTGGCTTGGCACCACCCAATGCCCGGAGGGTGATGCGATACAGATCTTCCAGAAGTTTGCCCTTCCAGGCATTCCAGACCTTGGGACTGGTGCCGCGAATATCCGCCACGGTCAGCAAATACAAAGCGGTCAACGTCCGGGCATCCCGAACCTTCCGAGCAAAGGCGCGGATCACCTCGGGGTCGGAGAGGTCCTCCTTTTGCGCGACCCGGCTCATCGTCAAGTGCTCACGAACCAGGAAATCGATGAGTCGTGTGTCCTCGGCATCGACGCCATGGTCCCGGCAAAAGCGCCGCACTTCCATGGAGCCCAGGTCCGAGTGGTCGCCCCCGCGCCCTTTGGCCACATCGTGGAACAGCGCGGCGATCACCAAGACCCAGGGTTTGTGGAACCCCGCAGCCAGTTGAGAGCAAAACGGGTACTCATGCGCATGGTCGGGCACGAAGAAGCGACGGACATTGCGCAGCACCATCAGGATGTGCTGGTCCACTGTGTACACATGGAACAAGTCGTGCTGCATCTGGCCCACGATGCGGCGAAACACCCACAGGCTGCGGCCCAGCACGCTTGTTTCGTTCATCAAGCGCAGGGTGTGCGTCTGCCCGCCGCCAGGATGCTGCAGGATGTCGATGAACTGCTGGCGGTGGACAGGATTTCGGCGGAAGGCGCCATCCATCAGGTTGCGAGCGTTGTAGAGAGCTCGCCGCGTGCGGGCAGACAGACCCTTGATGCCCACCGTGCGCTGGTAGAGCTGAAAGGTTTCCAGGATGGCCGACGGCCGCTCCTTGTAAAGGTCGTCCCTCGCCACTTCCAACAAGCCCGCCCGGTCCAAGAAGTCAGGCGTCAGGGGCCGCATCGCCACATCGCGTGAGCCGCCGATGCGTTCCTGAATCTCCTGCATCACGATCTGATTGAGCTGCACGACGGCCTTGGCGGCCCAGTAGTAGCGGCGCATCAGGGCTTCCGAAACCCGCTGACCCTTGGCCGCGGTCAAGCCCATGCGTTCGGCCAGTTGCGTCTGCAGATCGAAAACCAGACGGTCTTCACGGCGGTTGGCCACCACATGCAGCCAGGCACGGATCGTCTTGAGCGTGGCCTCATTGCGGCTGATCTGCGCAGCCTCAAAGCGCGTGACCATACCGCGCGCGGACAACTCGGTCCAGGTGCGCCCGTAGCGCGCCGCGCGTGCCACCCAGATCAGTACCTGAAGGTCACGCAGTCCTCCGGGGCTTTCCTTGCAGTTCGGCTCAAGTGCGTAGGGTGTGTCTTCGTATTTTTGGTGCCGCTGGTACATCTCCAGCGTCTTGGCGCGCAGGAAGTACTCGGCATCCATGATGGCCGAGGTGATTTCCTGAAACGCCGTGAACACCCGTGCAGGACCCCGGATGCGACGGGATTCCAGCAAGGCGGTCTGGATGGTGACGTCGGCCAAGGCGTCGCTGGCGCACTGCTTGACGGTGCGCACGGAGGAGCCGATCTCGAGTCCGCAGTCCCAACAGGCGGTGATGAACAGGCCGGCGCGTTCTTGGTAGGCGGCGTCATGTTCCTTGTGATCGGGCAACAGGAGCAGCACATCCACGTCCGAATGGGGGAACAGTTCACCGCGCCCATAGCCCCCCACGGCGACCAGCGCCAGATCGACGGGAAGTCCGGTGTGCTGGGCAATCTCGCACAGCGTGTGATCCGTCAATTGCGCCAGACTGCGCAGCAAACGCCCGGTGACGGCCGCGCTGGGGCGTTTCCCAACGAAGGAGTCGATCAGGGCCTGCTTGGACTCTCGGTGGCGCCGTTTCAAATCCGCCATCGGGGCGGTGTCTGAGGGCAGGGCGCTCATGGTGCCGTTCAAGCCGTGGCGTTGATGAAGGGCGGTGGCGGCGGCGATCCCGCCGATAGGGTCAAGACTTCATAACCGGTTTCGGTGACCAGGACGGTGTGCTCCCATTGCGCCGAGAGTGACCGGTCCTTGGTGACGATCGTCCAACCATCACCCAACTCACGGATTTCCCGGCGGCCGGCGTTGATCATGGGTTCGATGGTGAAGGTCATGCCCGGAACGAGCTCTTCCAAAGTGCCCGGTCGTCCGTAATGCAGCACCTGGGGCTCTTCGTGAAAGCGCTGCCCGATGCCGTGGCCACAAAACTCTCGCACAATGGAAAAGCCCTGCGACTCGGCAAATGTTTGGATGGCGTGCCCGATGTCACCGAGCCGTGCACCGGGCCGGACCCGGGCGATGCCGCGCCACATGGCGTCATAGGTGATGCTGCACAGGCGCTTGGCCGCAATCGAGCCCTCGCCCACGACGAACATCCGGCTGGTGTCGCCGTGCCAGCCGTCCTTGATCACCGTGACGTCGATGTTCACGATGTCCCCAGCCTTGAGTGGCCGCTCGTTGGGGATGCCGTGGCAGATTTGGTGGTTGACCGAGGTGCAGATGGACTTGGGGTAGGGCGAGTAGCCCGGAGGGGCATAGTTCAGCGGTGCGGGGATGGCCCCTTGAACATGGACGATGTAGTCGTGGGCCAAGCTGTCCAGCCGTTCGGTACTGACACCGGGCTTGACATGCTCGGTGAGCATGTCCAGGACCTCGGAAGCCAGGCGGCAGGCTGTGCGCATGCCCTCAATGTCGGAAGGGGACTTGATCGTGATGGACATGGTCTGATTATCCCATCGGGATCCTTTGGCCACGGGGGCCTCACCTAAAATCAGCGGTTCACCTCAGCGCAGCCCCGGGTCCGAATGTCCTCCACTCCCTTGCCCGTTTTCCCCATCTACGGCGGCGCCGCCCACTCTGAATTCCGACTGCAGTCGCTGTGTCGACAGGTACAGGCTGTCGTGCCCCGTGTTGAAGCCTTGGCGAGCCGACATGTCTACTGGGTGTGGGCCGAGCAGGCGCTGGACGCCACCGGACAGCAGGCTGTCGCGGATCTGTTGGACGGTTCCCTTCAGGACGATTGGGGTGCGGCGGCAATCGACGCGACCACGGGCCATGGTCGCGTGGTGGTGATGCCCCGCTTGGGGACCGTGTCGCCGTGGGCCAGCAAGGCTACGGACATTGCACACAACTGCGGTCTTCCCCTGCGGCGCGTCGAGCGTGTCACGGACTATGCGCTGCAGCGGTCGCCAGGGCTCCTGGGCCGCCTGTCGGGTGCTGCGGCGTCTTGGACGCCGGCCGAACAGCAGGCCGCGGCGCGGCTGCTGCACGACCGGATGACCGAGACAGTGGCCGATGATCTCGGGGCCGCACGCCAGCTGTTCGATGCACGGCAGGCCGATCCCATGGCCACCGTCGATTTGTTGTCCGGTGGGCGGGTGGCGCTGGAGCGGGCCAACGCCCAATGGGGCCTGGCCTTGTCCGATGAGGAGATGGACTATCTGCTGAAGGCCTTTGGCACGTTGGGGCGGAATCCGACCGATGTGGAACTGATGATGTTCGCACAGGCCAACAGCGAACACTGTCGCCACAAGATCTTCAACGCCGAATTCACCATTGACGGTGAGCCACAGCCGCAATCGATGTTCGGCATGATCCGTCACACCGAGAAGACCAGCCCACAGCACACCATCGTGGCCTACCACGACAATGCGGCGGTGATGGAGGGCCAGGAGCTGGAGCGCTGGCAAGCCGACCCTCTGAGCCCGGGCGCCCGGCCCTATCGCGCCCATCGAGAAGTCGCCCATGTGTTGATGAAGGTGGAAACACACAACCACCCGACCGCGATTTCGCCCTTCCCAGGGGCCGCCACTGGCGCAGGCGGGGAGATACGCGATGAGGGTGCCACCGGTCGCGGTGCCCGCCCGAAGGCGGGACTCACGGGATTTTCCGTGTCCCACCTCCGGTTGCCGGGATTGGATGAGCCCTGGGAGCGCCATTCCGTGGGCAAGCCGGAGCACATCGCCAGCCCCTTGCAAATCATGACCGAGGGGCCTTTGGGAGGCGCGGCCTTCAACAATGAATTCGGACGCCCGAACCTCGGCGGGTATTTTCGGGTGTTCGAGCAGACGGTGGACGGTATCCATCGCGGCTATCACAAGCCCATCATGATCGCGGGCGGTGTGGGCACCATCCGCAGCGACCTCACCCAGAAGATCGTGTTCCCCGCCGGAACCCTGCTCGTGCAGCTCGGTGGGCCGGGCATGCGGATCGGCATGGGTGGCGGTGCAGCCTCTTCCATGGCGGCTGGCACCAACACGGCAGCCCTGGACTTCGACTCCGTGCAGCGCGGCAACCCCGAGATCCAGCGGCGTGCCCAGGAGGTGATCAATCAATGCTGGGCCCTGGGGTCGGACAATCCCATCCTCGCCATTCATGATGTGGGTGCCGGGGGCATCAGCAATGCGTTCCCCGAACTGGTGGACGGTGCGGGGCGAGGTGCCCGCTTTGATCTGCAGCGGGTTCCCTTGGAGGAATCGGGGCTCGCGCCCAAGGAGATCTGGTGCAACGAGAGTCAGGAGCGGTATGTCCTGGCGCTGGACCCGGCACGGTACGCGACCTTCCAGGCTGCTTGCGAACGGGAGCGTTGCCCCCATGCGGTGGTGGGCGTGGCCACTGAAGACCGGCAATTGGTGCTGGAAGACGGCCCGGGCGGGGCGCGGCCCATCGACATGCCCATGGACGTGCTGCTGGGCAAGGCACCCAAGATGCACCGGGATGTGCATCGTGTCGCCCGTCACGGGGAGGCGCTGGACCTGACCGGGGTGACGCTCGAGGAGGTGGCCGTGGCCGTCTTGCGCCATCCCACGGTGGCGAGCAAGCGGTTCCTCATCACCATTGGGGATCGCACCGTTGGAGGCCTGACGCATCGGGACCAGATGGTCGGTCCTTGGCAGGTACCGGTGGCGGACTGTGCGGTGACGCTGGCCGATTACGCGGGCTTTGCGGGCGAAGCGATGAGCATGGGCGAACGAACGCCGCTGGCATCGGTCGATGCGCCGGCCTCGGGCCGGATGGCGGTGGCAGAGGCCCTGACCAACCTCCTGGCCGCGCCGGTGGAACTCTCTCGCGTCAAGCTCAGTTGCAACTGGATGGCCGCTTGCGGTGAACCCGGCGAGGATGCGGCGCTGTACGACACCGTCAAGGCCGTCGGCCTGGAGCTGTGTCCCGCGCTGGGTATTGGCGTACCCGTCGGCAAGGATTCGCTGTCGATGCGCACCCGCTGGCAGGACGCGCAGGGGGCCTCTCAGCAGGTGCTCGCCCCGGTCAGCCTGATCGTCTCGGCCTTCGCCACGGTGTCCGATGTGCGCGGCACCCTCACGCCGCAGCTGCGCTCCGACTGCGGCGACAGCACCCTCATCCTGGTCGATCTCGGGGGTGGCCGCCACCGCATGGGAGGCTCCATCTTGGCCCAGGTGCGGGGCGCTTTTGGCCCATCCGTGCCCGATCTTGACGATCCACAGTTGATCAAGTCCTTGTTCAGCGCGGTCCATGAACTTCGCCAGGAGGGCCTGCTGCTGGCCTATCACGACCGCAGCGATGGCGGCCTGTGGGCAGCGGTGTGCGAGATGGCCTTTGCCGGCCACACGGGCGTCAGCCTGAATGTGGACATCCTGGTCACCGAGGGCGATGGCATCGGCGACAGCCGAGCCGAGTATGGAGATTCCAAGAATTGGACCGCTCAGGTGTCGGAGCGCCGCAACGAACTCACGCTCAAGGCGCTGTTCAATGAGGAACTGGGCGTGGTGCTGCAGGTGCGCACCGAGCAGCGAAACGAGGTGATCCAGCGCCTGCGCGCCCACGGGCTTTCCCGCTTCAGCCATTTCATTGGGAAACCCAACGACCGTGGCGTGATCGAGGTGTGGCGGGATACCAAGGCGGTCTACTCCGCACCGCTGCAGAAGCTTCAACAGGCTTGGGATGAGGTGAGTTGGCGCATCGCTCGAGACCGCGACAACCCCGAATGCGCAGACGCCGAGCATGCGGCAGCCGGTGATCCGGCCGATCCTGGGCTGCGGGTCTCACTGACCTTCGATCCGTCCGAGGATCGGAGCGCACCGTTCCTGAATCTCTCACGCCCGAGGGTGGCCATCCTGCGCGAACAGGGTGTCAACAGCCATCTGGAGATGGCGTATGCCATGGCGCGAGCCGGCTTTGAGTCCCACGATGTCCACATGACCGATCTGCAGTCGGGGCGCGTGCGGCTGTCGGACTATCGCGGCTTTGTGGCGTGTGGTGGCTTCAGCTATGGGGATACGCTTGGGGCCGGCGAAGGCTGGGCCCGCTCCATCCGTTTCAACCCCACCATGAAGGCCGCCTTCGAGGCCTTCTTTGCGCGGGGCGACACCTTCGCGCTGGGTGTCTGCAATGGATGTCAGATGATGGCGGCCTTGGCACCGATGATTCCCGGTGCCGAGCACTGGCCCCGCTTCACACGCAACAAGAGCGAACAGTTTGAAGCGAGACTGTCCCTGGTCGAGGTGCTGGACGGCCCCAGCGTCTTTTTCCAAGGCATGGCCGGAAGCCGCATCCCCATTGCCGTGGCCCACGGCGAGGGGTATGCCGACTTCCGCCAGCGCGGAGATGCCGCCCGGGTGCACCGCGCCATGCGCTTTGTGGACCATGCAGGCGCGGCCACCGAACGCTACCCCTTCAACCCCAACGGCAGCCCCGAGGGCCTGACCGCGGTGACCACCGCAGACGGTCGTTTCACCGTGATGATGCCGCACCCCGAGCGGGTGTTCCGCAATGTCCAGATGAGCTTCAGCGGTGGGGATGTAGGGTCGCCCAGCCCCTGGAGACGGATGTTCAGCAACGCCCGGCGTTGGGTCGCATAGAGTTCGGTCATGCTATTTCTCTTGTCACCCGCCAAATCCCTAGACTACGAGTCGCCACTGCCCAACGGGCTGGGTCGCAAGGCCACAGAGCCTGCGTTCACCGATCGGGCCGCCGAGCTGATCAAGGTGCTGCAACCGTTGACCCCCGCTGGTGTGGCCGGCCTCATGGATCTTTCGGATCAACTGGCTGCGCTGAATGTGGCCCGCTATGCCGCGTGGTCGCCCAAGGCCACCGCGGCCAACAGCCGGCCTGCGGTACTGGCCTTCAACGGCGATGTCTATGACGGGCTGCAAGCGGGCCTTCTTACCTTGGACGATCTGGCCTGGGCGCAGGACCATGTGGTGATCCTCTCGGGCCTGTATGGCGCCCTGCGTCCCTTGGATAAGCTGCAGCCCTACCGGCTCGAAATGGGCACCAAGTTGCTCAACCCGCGCGGCAAGGACCTGTATGCCTATTGGGGTGATACGGTGGCTGAGCACCTCATGAAGCGACTGGGCACGCGGGCTGCCCAGGCCTCGGGCAGCGAGGATCGCGTGATCATCAACCTGGCCTCCCAGGAGTACTTCAAGGTGGCCGACCGGCCTGCGCTGAAGGCTCGCGTTGTCGAGTGTGTCTTTGAGGACTACAAGGCCGGCCAGTACAAGATCATCAGCTTCTTCGCCAAGCGTGCACGGGGGCTCATGGCGCGCCATGCCATTACCCAGCGTGTGGATTCCGTGGAGGGTTTGAAGTCTTTCAAGCTCGACGGTTACGCCTTCTCGCCGAAGGCCTCGGAGCCCGATCGCCTGGTGTTTCGCCGCAAGCAGGTTTGAGCCATGGCCCAGCTGATCACCGACACCTTGCGCCTGTGGATCGTCGAGCAGGTCAGGGCGGGCTGCACCCCGGATTCGGTGCTGCAGGCGATGAAAGACAGCGGCTGGGATGAGGCCACCGCTATGGCCGCCATGGAAGAGACGTTGCGCGCTGTGGTGGAAGCGCCCCGCCCGGTGCCTTGGGTGAAGGTGGAGGCGGGCGCCACGGCCGATGCCGGGGACCGCCGCGTGCAGGTGCTGGCACGCCTGGAGCGGCCTGTGGTGGTCGTACTGGGTGGGCTGCTGTCAGAACAAGAGTGCGATGAGCTGGTGGACAGCGCGCGGCCTCGGATGGGCCGTTCGGAAACCGTGCGTGCTGACGATGGGCAAAGCGAGGTCAACGAGGCGCGTACCAGCAACGGCATGTTTTTCGAGCGGGGCCAAACCGAACTCATCCGCCGGATCGAACAACGGATGTCTGCGCTGCTGCACTGGCCGGTGGACCATGGTGAAGGGCTGCAGGTGCTGCACTACCGCCCCGGAGCGGAATACAAGCCCCACCACGATTACTTCGACCCCGCCGCGCCGGGAACCGCTGCAGTGCTCCAACGCGGTGGGCAGCGAGTGGGGACCTTGGTGGTCTACTTGAACACGCCCGAGGGTGGAGGCGCCACCACGTTTCCGGACGTGGGATTGGAAGTGGCCCCCATCAAGGGTAACGCGGTCTTTTTCGCTTATGACCGACCGCATCCGGTCACGCTCACGCTGCACGCGGGAGCACCGGTGACGGCCGGCGACAAGTGGGTGGCAACCAAATGGCTGCGGGAAGGCGTGTTCACATGAGCACCGATCCGGCGCCGTCGGGTCCTCTGGCTGGCGTCACGGTACTGGACCTCACCCAATTGCTGCCGGGTCCTTTGGCCACCCGGCACCTCATGGAATGGGGAGCGCAGATCATCAAGATCGAACCGCCCGGCGCGGGAGACGGCACCCGGCTGATGTACCTGCGGGAAGAGGACCGTGCCGCGGGGCGACCCAGTGGTTTTTTCCGCGATCTCAATGAAGGAAAACAACTGATCCGTCTGGATCTCCGCAGTGATGAGGGCCGCCAAGCCTTGTTGGCGCAGGTGCGCTCGGCCGATGTGCTGATCGAGGGCTTCCGACCTGGCGTCATGGATCGATTGGGGCTGGGGTGGTCGGTGCTGCATGCGCTCAATCCCCGACTGGTGATGGCGGCCATCACCGGATACGGGCAGCGCGGCCCCTTCGCCCTCAAAGCGGGGCACGACATCAATTACATCGCGCTGTCGGGCGTCCTGGATCAAATTGGATGGCCCGATGGAGCAGGTCCCGCCGTGCCCAATTTTCAGATCGCCGACCTGCTGGGCGGCACGCTGGCCGCCGTCTCGGGCCTGCTGGCAGCGCTGGTGGGCGCACAGCGCACCGGACGGGGCCGATTCGTTGATGTGTCCATGACGCACGAGGTGTGGCGTCATGCGGTGATTGCGCGTACGGAAGCCCGCAGTCTGGGCATGGTTCCGGCCAGGGGCAGCAGCCTGCTCAGCGGGGGTGCAGCATGCTATGGCGTGTACCGTTGCGCTGACGGCCGGCACCTGGCGGTGGGTGCCTTGGAGCCCAAGTTCTGGCAGTCCTGGTGTGAAGCCATTGGGCGCAGCGAGTGGGCGGCCCGCCATTGGAGCCAGGGCGAGCAACCCGGCTCACCCGAGGCGGCCCAAACGCGCGAGATGATGGCCGAGCTGATTTCGCAGCAGCCCATGGCCCATTGGGCGGCTATCGCGGACCGTGCCGACTGTTGCGTGACGCCGATCCTGCGGCTGGACGAGGTCCCCGACCATCCCTGGATGCAGGGCGGCCACTAGACGAACCCCTTCCACCGCCGCCACCACCACCGCCACCACGGCGCGTGCCGCCGACACCGATGGTCATTCGGCCCAGCACAATGGGCTCGGCTTTCTCGTGCGCAGGCGGCTCAAAGCCGGGCACCGAGGCCTTGGGGATCTCGCGCTTGATCAGCTTTTCGATATCCCGCAGGAAGATTTCCTCGTCACGGCACACCAGGCTCAGCGCCTCGCCCTGCGCGCCCGCTCGACCGGTGCGGCCGATGCGGTGCACATAGTCTTCGGGGACATTGGGCAGTTCAAAGTTCACCACATGGGGCAGTTGGTCGATGTCGATGCCGCGCGCGGCGATGTCAGTGGCCACCAGCACGGGTAGGGTGCCGGCCTTGAACTCCGACAAGGCCTTGGTGCGCGCCCCCTGGCTCTTGTTGCCGTGGATGGCCATGGCCGGGATGCCTTCCTTCGTGAGGTACTCGGCCAATCGGTTGGCCCCGTGTTTCATGCGCGTGAACACCAGCACCTGATGCCAGTCGCCTTCACGGATCAGTTGTGCCAGCAACTCCTTCTTGCGCTCCCGGCCCGTCATGATGACGCGCTGGGCGATCGTTTCCGCGGTGGCGTTGCGCCGCGCCACCTCAATCAGCGAAGGCTGGTTGAGCAAGCGATCGGCCAGGGCCTTGATGTCGTCACTGAAGGTCGCCGAAAACAGCAGGCTCTGCTTCTTGGCCGGCACGATGGCCAACACCTTCTTGATGTCGTGGATGAAGCCCATGTCCAACATGCGGTCAGCCTCGTCCAACACGAAAACCTGCACCTGTGAGAGGTCCAGTGTGCCCTGCTGATGGTGATCCAGCAAACGGCCTGGCGTGGCCACGAGGATATCGACCCCCTTGCGCAGCCGGTCGATCTGCGGTTGCATGCCCACGCCGCCGAACATCACCATGGAGCTCAGGGGCAGGTACTTGCCATAGGTCCGGACGCTTTCCTCCACCTGTGCCGCGAGTTCCCGGGTGGGGGTGAGGATCAGTGCTCGGATGGCCACGCGGCCGCGCGCGTCACGCACGGGCTTTTGCGCGGCAAGTCGGTGCAGCAGTGGAAGCGTGAATCCGGCTGTCTTGCCGGTCCCGGTTTGGGCGCCGGCCATGAGGTCGCCGCCCTGGAGGACGGCTGGAATGGCTTGGGCCTGAATGGGGGTCGGGGTTTCGTAACCCTCTTCGCGCACAGCGCGCAGGATGGGCTCGGCCAAGCCGAGGTCGGTGAATTTCATTCTTGTCTAAGCCCCTGGGGGGCGTTGTGCCGGCCATTGCCCACCCGGGGAAGGGGGCACCAGTCAGGGCCGGTGGTGTGGAGGGGCGCCCAGTGAGGGCCGCCGTCGCGTGGACTGGATCGCCGCGCGGATGGCGTAGTGTAGCCGACCGCTCAGGACCGGTGAGCCAAGCGCACCATGGTCGCGCCAGGCGTGGCGTGTGACAGGGACGGCATCACCAGGACGCAGTTGTCATAGGGCGTGCGCACCGCCTCCACCCCATCATGTCCGATCACGGTACCGGCGCTGGGAATGGTCTCCCCCGTTTGCCAGGCGCGGTTGAAACGGGGTGGGTCACCCGGTTGAACCGTCACTGCGTGCGTCACTCGCAGCACGGTGCCTTGTTCCAGGCCGTGCGCCGTGGGTACTCTGCGATGGGGCTCTGCGTGCTTCTGTAGAGTCGCATGCGCCGGCCCGGTGATCCGTTGGCGCCATGCTGGGGGCAGATCCGTCTCTTCGATGCAAGCGCTGGCCAGCAGGAAGCGCTGCAGCATCTCCACGGCAACATCCCGGGACGACAGGGCGCCGTGCCATCCGCATTCGACCAACAGTGACACCGCGTCCCCCGCCTGGGCGGACCCGAAGCGCCCGTGATCGCGCATGCGCACACCCGCAGCATGTCCGGCATCGGCCACCAGAATCAAGGGGCCGGCAAGCGCGCGGGCTGCCTCGGCATGGTGCGGCAGCAGCCCTGTGAGCCCCAGCGGTGGTCCCTCGGCATGCATGGAATGCAGATCCAGCAGCCAATCTGCGCGCTCCACAAAGGGTGCCAATTCCAACACCCGGCCTTGCTCACTGTTGAGCGGGCCTGTCGATGCACGCCAGGGCATCGTTCCCCAGAGTCGGTTCAAGTCCTGGTCGACGAATCGGCTCCGGTCCGTGTTTTTCGGATCGAATCGGTCGAATGCGGCCAGGTTGCAGAAGGCCAACGTGAGAGCACCGCGCTGGGGACGAATGCCCGACTCCAACGCGTCCAGCAAGGCCCAGGCCCCACACAGCTCGTTGCCGTGCACCAGGGCACTGACCATGACCTCGCGGCCTGGCCGGCCGGATTCGAAGCGCCACACGCCTTCCAGGCCGGTGTTGCCGTCGCGCCAGGCACCAAGCGCCGGTTTGGTGAGATCAAAGGGGCGAGACATGCGCGAACCTATTCCTCGATCTTGGCGAAATTGACGATACGCCGGTACTTCTCGATCTCTGCTGCATGGAAGCTCGAAAATTGAATGCCTGGGGGCGCCATCGTTGCACCCGACTCCTCCAGCTTGCGTCGCACCTCGGGAACGCTCATGGCATCACCCAAGGCCTTGCCGAGCTTCTGCTGAATGGTTGGGGGCAGTCCGGCCGGGCCGAACAGTCCGAACCAGCTGCTGATGTCCACCGCCTTGAGGGCCGGGTGCTCGGACAGTGCGGGTATCTCCGGGGTGAGACCAGCCCGACGCGCCTGCGTGGTGCCAATCGGGATCATCTTGCCGCTGCGGATGTGGGGTAGGGCGCTGGACAACACGAACACACCAAATTCGAGTTGCCCGCCGAGAAGGTCCGAGGTGAGTGGGGCCACGCCGCGGTAGGGGATGTGGACCATGAAGAGGCCGGCAGCTTCCTTGGTCATCTCACCGGCCAGATGCAGGGCCGTGCCCACGCCTGATGAGCCATAGCTGTATTTGCCCGGGTTGCGTTTCACACGTTCGATGAACTCGGCCGTGTTGCGCGGCGCTTCGCGGTTTCCCGCCGAGGCCACGAGCACCATCGGCTGCGAGGCGATGAGGCCAATGCCCGTGAGATCCTTCAGAGGGTTGAGACGGAGCTTGCGATTGACCAGCGAGGCGATGGCCGTCTCGTTGTTTGCACCGAGCAGAAGCGTGTAGCCATCCGGTGCAGCCTGGACCACTTTTTGGGCCCCCAGTACACCGCCGGCGCCACCGATGTTCTCGATGACCACCTGTACCCCCAGTTGCTTGGCCAGTTCGGCGCCGATCACCCGGGCCGTCAGGTCGGTGCTGCCGCCCGGCGGATAACCCACGACCAAATTGATCGCGCGTGCGGGGTAATCCGATGCCTCTGAGCCCGGCGCTATCAGCGTGGTGGCAGCCAGCGCGCTGGCTTGGAGCAGCATCTGGCGCCTCGTGGGTCGTGATGCGGCCGTCAAGGCGGGTTGACGAGGGCTGAGCGCCTCCGCCAAGTCCGGTTTGGGGTTGTGGTCTGTGGGGGTCAGCGGCTTCATGGTGTCCTCTGGTCGATAATGCTGGATTCTGCCGCGAGAGCTCCCGTGGGCCCGCGGCGCCTCATTCCCACCCACGAATCAAGCGCCGACTGACAAGGTCGGCGCGCCTAGACATGGCCCAGTACGTTTTCACGATGAACCGCGTCACCAAGACGGTGCCGCCCAAGCGACAGATCCTCAAGGAAGTGTCGCTGTCCTTCTTCCCCGGTGCCAAGATCGGCGTGCTCGGCTTGAACGGCGCGGGCAAGTCCACGCTGCTGAAGATCATGGCCGGCATCGACCGTGAGATCGAGGGCGAGGCCGTCCCGATGCCGGGCATCAAGATCGGCTACCTGCCCCAGGAGCCGCTGGTCAACCCCGACCAGACCGTGCGCGAAGCGGTGGAAGAGGGCATCGGCGGCGTCCTGGCCGCCAAGAAGCGGCTCGATGAGGTTTATGCCGCCTACGCCGAACCCGATGCGGATTTCGACAAGCTCGCCAGCGAACAGGCCGAACTGGAGGCCATCATCGCCGCGGCCGGCAGTGAAAACACCGACCTGCAGTTGGAACTGGCCGCCGACGCCCTGCGCCTGCCACCGTGGGACGCCACCATCGGCAACCTCTCCGGCGGCGAAAAGCGCCGCGTAGCCCTGTGCCGGCTCTTGCTTTCCAAGCCCGACATGCTGTTGCTGGATGAACCCACCAACCACCTCGACGCGGAAAGCGTGGAGTGGCTGGAGCAGTTCCTGCAGCGTTTCCCCGGCACGGTGGTCGCCATCACCCACGACCGTTACTTCCTGGACAACGCCGCCGAGTGGATCCTTGAGCTCGACCGCGGCCACGGCATCCCCTGGAAGGGCAACTATTCGGACTGGCTCGATCAGAAGGAAAAGCGCCTGGAGGCCGAGCAGAAGAGCGAGGACGCCCGGCGCAAGGCCATGAAGCAGGAACTGGAGTGGGTGCGCAAAAACGCCAAGGGCCGCCAGGCCAAGAGCAAGGCGCGTCTGGCCCGCTTTGAGGAACTCAGCGACTACGAATACCAGAAGCGCAATGAAACCAATGAGATCTTCATTCCGGTGGCCGAGCGCTTGGGCAACGAGGTCATCGAGTTCAAGGGGGTCTCGAAATCATTCGGCGATCGACTGCTGATCGACAACCTGAGCTTCAAGGTGCCCGCCGGTGCCATCGTGGGCATCATTGGCCCCAACGGCGCGGGCAAATCCACGCTGTTCCGCATGCTTCAAGGCGTCGAAAAGCCGGATAGTGGCGACATCGTGATCGGCAAGACGGCGCAACTGGCCTTCGTGGACCAGTCCCGCCAGAGCCTGGACAGCAACAAGACGGTCTGGGAAGACATCTCCGGAGGTCTGGACAACCTCACCATCGGCAAGTTCGTCATGCCTTCGCGCGCCTACCTGGGTCGCTTCAACTTCAAGGGCAATGACCAGCAAAAGATGGTGGGCCAGCTCTCCGGCGGCGAGCGCGGCCGCCTGCACCTGGCCAAGACGCTGGCGCGCGGCGGCAATGTGCTGATGCTGGACGAGCCGTCCAACGACCTCGACGTCGAAACCCTGCGTGCGCTGGAAGAGGCCCTGCTGGAATTCGCCGGCAGCGCCATGATCATCAGCCATGACCGTTGGTTCCTCGACCGCATCTGCACCCACATCCTGGCCTGCGAGGGCGACTCGCAGTGGACCTTCTTTGACGGCAACTACCAGGAGTACGAGGCCGACAAGAAGAAGCGCTTGGGCGAGGAGGGCGCGCGGCCCAAGCGCGTGCGGTTCAAACCGATCAAGTAGGGCTTGGCCTATAGCGACAGCAGCTTGCCGGTGCGGAACGCTTTCGCACCGGCCACCTTGCCGATGCGTTCGCCGCGCAGGGCCCAGCGGGTCTTGCTGCGGGCGAAGAACACACCGTCCACGCGAGAGGCCACCGGCGTGGATGTACCGCTGAGCGGGTCGATCAGCTCTGCAACGGTCTGACCCTCCCGCACCACTTGGCCCAGTTCACAGGCGTACACGACAATGCCGCCACACGGTGCGGTCAGTGGGTCTACGCCTTCCAGAGGCAGGGCATCGCAGGTCCGCACGTCGCTTTCCGGCGAGGCCGCCGCGATCCCTCTGCGGCGGGGATCGCTGTCCAAAGCCTGAGGCTCAAGATGCCCGCGCTGTGCCAGAAAAGCCAGGATGCCCAGCGCATCCTGCTCGGCCCATTCATGCGTCACATCGGCCTCGCCTCGCAGTTCCACCGTGCTGGCAAAACAGCCCAGCGGGATGGGGAACTTTGAACCCAGCGACTCCTGCAACTCCCACCAGTGCCGGGACACCGATTCATCAAAGGGATCGTCTCCCGATTCCCGCGCCAGGAGCACGACCCGGGCCCCCAGGCAACGCCCCAGGTCCAGGCCAGTGGATGCCCAGGGCGTGGGTGCGTAGAGGTGCATCAGGGCCTGACTGTCGCAGTGCAGGTCCAGAACCGTATCGGCGTCGATGGCCAACCGCTGCAGGTCCCGCTTGAGCACCTCCGCGCTGGAGACGGCAGGCCAGGCCTCCAGACTCGCCCTGCAGGCCTGCCGGATCAAGGCGGCGTTGGCCTGTGCATCAGATCCCAGCCGTTCTGGCAGCATCTTCAGCAAGTCCGGCGTGAGATACCGGTAGCCCCGGTTGAAGTTGATTCCGCTGCCCAGGTCGAAGCGGCCGATCTGGGAACCCAGCAGGGACTGTGCGCCGCCCAGCACATTGGCGCCGGGAACGAGCACCACCTCCCCGATCAGCGCACCGTCAGCCTCCAGGCGGGCGAGGTGTGTGCGCAGATGCACGCCCACCAGCAGACCCGGAATTTCGTCGGCGTGCAGCGCGCACTGGATCACCGCCTTGCGCCCCTGGCCTCCATCGCCGAAATGAAGACTTGGCCATGCGTACTCGGTGCCCGGTGACGGCGAGGGCAGTTGGTGCAGCACGCTGCGCATCAGTCGCCCCAGTCCCGGATCAGCGGCAGCGGGAGTCGCACGGGCCGGATATCCAGCTTCACTCGCTCGATGGTGTAGGGATCGCCGCCGGTGCCCAGGGGAGCCCAGGCGCGCGTGTGTTCATCCCGAGTGAGGATGAACTCAAAGCCCAGATCTGGGCGTGTATCGCCGGGCCGCTGGATGGCGCTGAAGGCCAGACCACGCACTTGGGACTTGGGTCCGTCCACCAGTTGGACCATGGCGTCGACGATCGCAAAGTCGCCGAGGATGTCCATGAAGTAGCGGTCGAACTCGAAGGTGGGATCGAATGAGGGTGACCGGAAGGTGACCGGTGAAGCCAATTTGGCTGCGGCTGGTTGTAGCCGCCCGGATTCCAGGTTGAAGCGGTCGCCAGGCTCCAACAGGGAGATGCGCGCGCCTTGCAAGCTGAGCGCACCGTTGTCCAGCCGTTGGCGGGCGGCATGCAACTCAACCACCATGACACCACGGCCGGCCATCACCTCGACCTCGCCGTCCTGCACCACGGCGGCTGAATCCTCTTCGATTCCAAGGCCCAGCTTGTCGCCGGTGGCCAGCATCAAGGGAATGATGCGCCCCACGCGACCGCGTTTGAGGAAATGCTGGTCGATCAGCACGCCATCAGGGCCGAAGCCCAGGCCCTTGTCGAACTCCACGCCGCGGCGCAGGATGCCCTTGAGTACCGAGGTGACGAAAGGCGCGTCACGGAACATGTTGGCGCTCATCACCGCAGCCCCCGCCGAGGTGCCCGCAATCAGGCCGCCACGGTCCTGGAGCTTCAGGACGGCCTGCAGCAGTGGAGAGTCCTGCCCGCCCGGGCGCAGGGTGTCCACGATGCGTGCCTGCGCACCACCGGTGAAGAAGACCGCCTTTGAGCGTTCCACCATCTGGATCCATTGGGGGTCGCGCACCGCGGCCGCCACATCCTGGCCCTTGATCGCCGGTGCCACGGCGACCCACTCGGCGCGTGCGCCGGCTTTCTGAAGCGCCTGCTGTGCCAGTTGGGCAACCCGGTCTGGACGCCCTGAGGCCATGGACATCACGGCAAAGAGTGAGCCGGGACCTCCCGCCAATTCCACCAGCCGCTTCCACACCACCGGGTTGTCAAAGCGGACGCTGCCACCGAGCGGCACCACGGGTCCCGGGCGGGGCTCTCCGGGGGTCATCCGATTCGCGTCAGCCGCACCGGCAGTCTGCGCGCGGCTCGTTTTCGAGCCAACCGCGCCGGCAAGGCCCACCAGGGTGGCCATGGACTGTCGGCGATTGATTCTTCCGCTCATGTCTCCACCGGGGCACGCTCCAGGGCCGCATGGAGCCACTGCCGCAGGCTGTCGGCCATGTCGTGGCGGCTGAATGCACAACTTTCTTCGCTGAAGAGTGCACTCGATTCCAGGGGTTCCAAGAGTTGTTCCAGCACCGCCACAAAACGGGCCGGCAAGCCGGGCCAATCGCGTGCCGCAGTCCGAAACGCCACACACAGGGCTCCGCCACTCATGCGGTCGTGCTCATAGGCCTGGAGCGAGGCTTCAAGTTCCTGGGACAGAGTCATCAGATGGCTTGGGTCCGCGCTTCGAGCCAGGCCCGGGCCTCACCCTGCACCAACGGGCGCAAACGATCCCGCACCATCGCGTGATAAGCATTGAGCCATTGCACCTCATCCTCGCGCATCAGTGAACGCTCGATGCAACGCGTGTCGATCGGACAAAGCGTGAGGGTCTCGAATTCAAGGAACTCGCCAAAGGTATTCCCTTCAGGGATTGGCGATGCCACGTTCAGCACCAGATTCTCAATCCGGACA
The DNA here is from genome assembly GCA_049423145.1 of Burkholderiaceae bacterium. GTDB lineage: Bacteria > Pseudomonadota > Gammaproteobacteria > Burkholderiales > Burkholderiaceae_C > RFTU01. The sequence continues at coordinate 26,438 of JBMSQF010000011.1, read as the reverse complement.
CCCCACTGGCCGGGGCGGTACACGCCGGGCTCAATGGACGTGATCATCCCGGGCTCCATGGCCATGTGCGGTTCGGGAATGGCCTTGCTGATGCTCTGCGGGCCCTCGTGCACATTCAGGAAGTAGCCCACGCCGTGACCCGTGCCGTGGCCGAACTCGATGCCCTGTTCCCACAGCGGCGCACGCGCCAGCGCATCCAGCATGGGACTCAAGGTGCCGCGCGGAAACTTCGCCCGCGACAGCGCCATCGTGCCCTTGAGCACCAGGGTGTAGTCGCGCTTCATCGCTGCACTCACGGCCCCCACCGGCAAAACGCGGGTGATGTCGGTGGTGCCGCCCAGGTACTGCCCGCCCGAGTCGATCAGCAGCAGGCTGTTGCCCTCGATCACCGCATGCGATTCAGGCGTGGCCCGGTAGTGCGGCATCGCGCCGTTGGCGGCATAGCCGGCAATCACCGGAAAGGACAGTCCCACGAAACCCGGTTGCTTGGCACGCTCGGCGCTCAGCCTCTCATCGACCGTCACCTCGGTGATGCGTTCGCGGCCCAGAGCCTGCTCGAACCAGGCATAGAAGGCACACATGGCTGCGCCGTCGCGGGCCATCGCTTCGCGCACGAAACCGGCCTCCTCGGCCGTTTTGCGGCTCTTGAACAGGGTGCTGGGGTTGATGGCTTCCACCACCTTCACGCCGGCGGCCACTGCCTGACGCAACCCCAGGGTCACGCGGCGGGGATCGAGCAGGAGGACGGCATCCGATGGAAGGCCCGCCAATGCAGCCGGTGCTTGGGAGTAGGGCGACAAGGCGAACCCTTGCGAGCGCAATTCTTCGGCCAGTGCGGCAGGCACCTTGCCTTCACCCACGAAGACCGTCACGCCAGCGGGCGCGATCAGGACATGGGCGAGGAACACCGGGTTGTAACTGACATCGGAGCCGCGGAGATTGGTCAGCCAGGCAATGTCGTCCACCGTGCTGACAAAGTGATGGGAGGCGCCATGGCGGGCCATCGCCTGCCGAACCTGGTCCATCTTCGCGCTGCGGGCGACCGGCGCATGGGGTGCTTGGTGTGCGTACACCGCCGCCGTCGGCAGGCCGGGTCGGTCGGGCCACGCCGCTTGCAGCAAGTCGGTATCGGTGCGCAAGGTGACGCCAGCGGCATCCAGTGCAGTGCGCAACTGTTGCGCGGCGGCCAGGCCCAGCACCTGTGCGTCCACCGCTACCGTCCCTCCGCGCTTGACTTGCTCGCACAGCCAGTTCACGTGGTGCGTAGCGGTGCCCGTGGGAATCTTCACCAGGTCCACGCCGGTGCCGGCCAGTTCGGCTTCGGCCTGCACCCAGTAGCGGCTGTCGGCAAAGACGGCAGCCTTGTCCAGCATCACCACCAGGGTTCCCATGGACCCGGTAAAGCCGCTGAAGAACTGGCGGCCCTGCCACCGCTCAGGAAGGTACTCCGACAGGTGGGGGTCGGCTGATGGCACGAGCAAGGCGTCTACGCCCTCTCGGCTCATCACCTCGCGCAGGGTCTCCAGGCGGGGGCGGATGGGATTCGTTCGGGTGTCCATGTTGAGATTTTGATCCACAAAAATGGGGGGCGTCTCAAAAGTCCACCCGGAATGAGGCGCAACAGGCGCCGCAGCGGATGCAGGGGTTCTGCTCAGCCGATGCGCCCAAGCAAGAGGTACTCCATCAGCGCCTTCTGGACGTGCATGCGGTTCTCCGCTTCGTCCCACACCACGCTTTGCGGGCCGTCGATCACCTCGGCCGCCACTTCCTCACCACGGTGGGCGGGCAGGCAATGCATGAAAAGGGCATCGGGCTTGGCCGCAGCCATCATCTCGGCGTCCACGCACCAATCGGTGAAGGCCGCACGGCGTGTTTCGTTCTCTGCCTCATAGCCCATGCTGGTCCACACATCGGTGGTTACCAGGTCGGCGCCGCGGCAGGCCTCCAGCGGGTCCTTGAAGACCTTGAAGCACTCGGTGTTGCGCAGGCCCGCGACATCCAGGTTCACCTCATAGCCGCTGGGCGTGCTGATATGGACGGTGAAGCCCAGCACATCCGCCGCCTGCAGCCAGGTGTGGGCCATGTTGTTGCCGTCGCCCACCCAGGCCACCACCTTGCCGGCAATCGAGCCGCGGTGCTCGATGTAAGTGAAGACGTCGGCCAGGATCTGACAGGGGTGGTATTCGTTGGTCAGCCCGTTGATGACTGGCACGCGCGAATGGGCTGCAAAGCCCTCAAGTTTGCTCTGTTCGTAGGTGCGGATCATCACGAGGTCCACCATCCGGCTGATCACGCGTGCGCTGTCCTCGACGGGCTCGGCACGGCCGAGTTGACTGTCGCCCGTGGTCAGGTGGACCACCGAGCCGCCCATTTGGTACATCCCGGCCTCGAAGCTCACGCGCGTGCGGGTGCTGGCCTTCTCGAAGATCATGGCCAGGGTCCTGTCCACCAGCGGGGTGTACTTCTCGTAATTCTTGAAACGCTTCTTGATGATGGCCGTTCGCTCAAACAGGTAGGCGTATTCCTCAGCCCGCAAGTCCTTGAACTGCAGGTAATGGCGCATCAGTACGGTTCCGGGCTTCATGCGGCCGCCTTGCCGACCGGCGCGGGCGCAGCTGCGGGCGCTGGCTGAAGGAAGGTGCGTACCAGCGGCACCAGACGAGCCACCACTTCCTGCGCCTCCTCATGCGTGATGACCAGTGGGGGTACCAGGCGGATCACGCTGTCGGCTGTGACGCTGATCAAGAGACCGGCCTCGCAGGCTTGCCCCAGCAAGTCGCCACAGGGCCGATCCAGCTCCACACCCAGCATCAGGCCCTGGCCGCGGACTTCACGCACGCCGGGTATGCCTGCGAGTTCACGCACCAGGCCGGCCTTCAATTGGGCCCCCACCGACTCGGCGTGGGCCAGAAGACCCTCCTCGGTCATGATGCGCAGGGTCTCCACGCCGGCCCGCATGGCCAGCGGGTTACCGCCGAAGGTGGTGCCGTGATTGCCCGGTTGCAGAATGTTGGCGGCGCGGGGGCCACACACGACTGCTCCGATGGGAACGCCGGATCCCAAGCCTTTGGCCAGCGGCATCACATCGGGCACGATCCCCGCCCACTGGTGCGCAAACCATTTGCCGGTGCGGCCAATGCCGGATTGCACTTCATCGAGCATCAGCAACTTATCGTGACGATCGCACAGGGCGCGCAGGCCCTGCAGGAACTCGACGCGGGCGGGGTTCACGCCGCCTTCGCCCTGGATGGTCTCCAGGAATATGGCGGTGATGCGGGGGTGCTCGGCCAACGCGTGCTCGACGGCGCTCAGGTCGTTCAGGGCCACGCGAACGAATCCACCGACCAAGGGACCAAATCCGGCATGGATCTTGGGATTGGCTGTGGCCGACAAGGTGGCCAGCGAACGCCCGTGGAAAGCCCGTTCGAACACCAGGATCTCGGGCTCCGTGTTCCCTCGGTCATGCCCGAACTTTCGTGCGATCTTCAGTGCGGCTTCATTGGCCTCCAGCCCCGAGTTGCAGAAGAAGGCGTTGGTCATGCCCGAAAGCTCGCACAGACGCGCGGCCAACTCCTCCTGCAGGGGGATGTGCACGTAGTTGGAGGTGTGGATGAGCTTGCCCACCTGATCCTGCAGAGCGGCGACCAGGCGCGGGTGCGCATGCCCCAGCGTGTTGACCGCGATGCCGCCCAGCGCATCCAGGTATTCGCGGCCTTGGGTGTCCCAGGCGCGGCAGCCGCGGCCGTGCGTCAGTGCGATCGGCAGGCGGCCGTACGTCTTCATCACATGGGGCTGGTGGGTGGGTGCAGGGTGGGTCATCAAAACTCCCGAAATCCTTGAAGATTCTAGTGTTGGGCCTTCTCAAACATGTGGATGCAATGCTTTGACTGCTGCGCTGCAGCACGGGGAGGCACAATGCGCACATGGCTCGCCAGTACTTCATCATTGGCATCACCGCGAACGGGCAAGCGTTTCGCCCGAGCGATTGGTCCGAGCGTTTGGCGGGCGCCATGTCCTCGTTTCGACCCGGCGGATCGGTCGGTGGAGCGGCTGCACACATTGGCTACTCGCCTTACTGCCAACCGCGGACCTGCGACGGCGCCAAGGCGGTTCTGGTCGACGAAGCCCTTCGGGACATCGAGCCCATGGCATGGGACTTCGTCATGAATTTCGCACGCGAAAACGGCCTTCAGGTGCGCGAGGCCTGATGGTTGTGTGCCGGAAGCTGCCGGCACTTCGTTCTCTGGCGTCTCCATCTCCGCTTCGTGTTGGGTTCTAGAAACAACAAGGCCCGCATCAGCGGGCCTCGGGAATGAGCACTGGGGTGCTGAAATTCAGGCGGCGGCCATCGCCTTGACCTTGGCAGACAGTCGGCTCTTGTGGCGGGCGGCCTTGTTCTTGTGGAACATCCCTTTGTCGGCCACCGAATCAATCACGCTCTGCGCGAGTTTGAACAGATCAGCGGCTTTGGACTTGTCTCCGGCCACCACGGCCTTCTGCACGTTCTTGATCACAGTGCGGAACTTCGAGCGCAGTGCGGTATTGGCCGCATTGAGCTTGACATCCTGGCGTGCGCGCTTGCGACCCGAGGCGATTCGAACGGTTTTCTTGGCTTTGGAAGAGGTGGCCATCGTGTTGATCGTGAAGGTTGACAGTTCATCGGCGGAACCCAACAGAGCGTAAATCGCCCAACGGTGCTGCCTGAAGAACCCGACCGCATCTCAGTGGGCTTTTGGGCTCACCCGATGCACGGACTCCGGAAAACCAAAGAGTGTAGCACAAACGCCTCTCTGAGGGCCGCTTCCTATAATCCGGACTGTCAATGAACCTGCTCAAGGCCGCTTCCACCGTCTCCCTGCTGACCCTGGCTTCGCGAGTGACCGGTTTGGTCCGCGAATGGATCGTGGCCTCGCAGTTCGGTGCCAGTGCCTGGACGGACGCCTTCAACGTGGCGTTTCGCATCCCCAATCTGCTCAGGCGCCTGTTTGCCGAAGGGGCCTTTTCTCAGGCCTTCGTACCGATCCTGGGTGAGGTCAAGGAACGGGACGGCTCCGTGGCCACGAAGGACTTGGTGGACGCGGTCGCCACCGTGCTGCTGGCCATCCTGCTGCTGACCTGTGTCATCGGGGTGGCGATGGCTCCGGCGCTGGTCTGGCTCATGGCCTCCGGCCTCCAGGAATTCGACGAGGCGGTCCTGATGACCCGCCTGATGTTTCCGTACATCGGGTTCATGGCCTTGGTGGCCATGGGCGCCGGCGTCCTGAACACCCATCGGCATTTCGCAGTACCGGCGGCCACACCCGTCCTGCTCAATCTGTCCGTGATCGGCGCAGCCCTTGTCGGGGCCGACGACATGCAGGCCTTGGGTCTGCATCCGGTTTATGCCTTGTGCCTGGGCGTGATGGTCGGTGGGCTGTTGCAGTTGGCGCTCCAGTGGTCGGCTCTGCGCCGCATGGGCCTGGTTCCTCGCGTCTCGCTGGCCCCGCGATCCCTGCGATCGGCCTGGGACCACCCCGGTGTATCGCGGGTTCTCAAGCAGATGGCGCCAGCCGTGTTGGGTGTGTCGGTGGCGCAGTTGTCCTTGCTGATCAACACCCTGATTGCGAGCTATCAAGGCCCTGGCGCGATCAGTTGGCTCACCTATGCCGATCGGTTGATGGAGTTTCCGACGGCCCTGCTGGGTGTGGCATTGGGTGTGGTGCTGCTGCCGCAATTGACGGCTGCACAGGCACAAGGCCAAGGCGATCGCTATGCCGAACTGCTGGACTGGGGACTCCGGCTTGTGCTGCTGCTGGCCCTCCCGAGCGCCGTGGCCCTGCTGGCCTTTGCACAGCCCCTGGTGACGGTGCTCTTCCACTATGGCGCCTTCACCGAGCAGGATGTGCTGAAGACGCAGGCTGCGCTGATGGGTTATGGCGTGGGCCTCCTCGGGCTCATCGCCATCAAGATTCTGGCCCCGGGCTTTTACGCGCGGCAGGACATCCGCACGCCCGTGCGCATCGCCGTGGTGGTGCTGATCCTGACGCAGGTTTTCAACACGGTGCTCGTGCCGTGGCTGGGTGTGGCCGGTCTTTCACTGTCCATCGGGCTGGCGGCACTCCTCAATGCCCTCTGGTTGCTCATGGGTTTGCGCCGGAGCGGGGCGTGGCGCCCGTCGGCCGGATGGGGGGCTTACGGTGCCAAGGTGCTGCTTGCCTGCGGGGCACTGGCCCTGGTGCTGCACGGTGCTTCAGGGTCCGTCGACTGGCTGGGTCTCCAGGCGCAGCCTTGGACGCGCGTGGCGCTATTGGCCGGGGTGGTGTCTGGTTCAGGGCTGCTGTATCTGGGCTTGTTGTGGGCGATGGGCATCCGCTGGGCGGCGTTTCGGCGCACCGCCCTTTGAGGGTTCCTTGACTGCGCCTCAGAAGCGCGGTCGCCGCCCTTGGCAACCCTTAAACTGAGGGGGCGATGCCCATGATCCCCCCCGCCGCCACCGCGCCCAGCCTTGAATATTTCCGCACCCTGGTCGCCGAGGACGACCACTTCATCCTTTTGGAGGCGGCAGCCGCCGTCGGGCAGGACGAACAGCCGGATTTGGATGCCATGGCGGTGGTGGCGCGCATCGAGGAGCTGGGCACCACCCTCGGCCGGCGCCTGGCGGCCGATGCAGCGGCGCAACAGCGGCTGCGGATGCTGAACCACTACTTCTTCAAGGAGTTGGGCTTCGCCGGCAACGTCAACGACTACTACTCGTTTCGGAACAGCCACCTCCATGCCGTGCTGGAGACCCGTCGCGGGATTCCCATTACCCTTGCCCTCATCTACATGGAGATGGCCCACCAAATCGGGCTCAAGGTGGCTGGCATTTCCTTCCCGGGTCATTTCCTGGTCAAGTGCAGTCTTGCGCAGGGCGAGGTGATCATCGATCCGATGGTCGGGCGATCACTCTCCCGAGAAGATCTGGACGAGCGGTTGCTCCCTTACCGACAGGCGCGCGGCCTCGTCGGTGATTTCGAGATTCCCCTCGGGCTCTTTTTACAGCCCGCCACGCCGCGCGAAACACTGGCGCGGCTGCTGCGCAACCTCAAGGAGATCCACCGGACGGAGGAAGATTGGCCGCGATTGGAACGTGTGATGCAACGCTTGGTCATGGTCTTGCCTGACGATTGGGTTGAGCGCCGCGACCTTGGACTGGTGCATGCCGAGCTGGAGCAGTGGGCCCTTGCGGCCACCGAGATCGAAACCTACCTCCGCCATGCACCGCAGGCTGAAGATGCTGAAGCGCTGAAGGAGCGCCTCCAGGAACTGCGGCGGCTGGCTCGACTCCATTGATGCCATGACACCTGAATTGCTCTCCCGCACCTGGCGCTGGGGTTTGCTGGCTCTGGCGGTGATGACCGTCCTGTGGTTGCTGGCCCCGGTACTGGCTCCCTTCGTCGTCGCTGCCGTGCTGGCTTACATCCTGCACGCGCCGGTTCTGGCGCTGCGCCGGCGAGGCCTGCCGCGCCTGCTGGCTGTTCTGTTGGTGGAGGCGGTCGCCCTCTTGGCGGTTCTCGGGCTGCTGCTCCTGTTGGTGCCGGTGCTGCTTCATGAGCTCCCGCTGCTGCGCGAGCAGGTGCCTCGGTTGGCCATCCGCTTCAACGAGACCCTGTCACCCTGGCTGCAGCGCTGGGGGATCGATTTCACGCTGGACGTCGCGGCCATCAAGGAGCTGATGCTCAAGGTGTTTGGCGGCAATGCCGACGAACTGCTGGGCGCCGCGCTGAGTTCACTGCGGATCGGCGGCAGCGTGGCGCTGGCCGTCCTGGGTTACCTGGTTCTCGTGCCGGTGGCCCTGTACTACCTGCTGGTGGATGCCGAACGGTTGTCCGCCTGGCTCGCTGGTCTTGTGCCGCCGCGATTGAGACAAACGGTCTTCACTTTTGCGCGCGAGTGCGACGACCTCTTGAGCCACTACCTGCGCGGCCAGATGCTGGTGATGCTGGCACTGGCGGTTTACTACACCCTGGCCCTGCTGTTCTTGGGGTTTGATCTTGCGGTTCCGGTGGGCCTCTTTACCGGACTGGCCATCTTTGTGCCCTACCTCGGTTTTGGCGTGGGACTGGTCATGGCGCTGCTGGCGGGTGTTCTGCAGTTCGGTCCTGTGGCCGGCGCGGTGATGGTCCTGGCGGTTTATGGGATCGGCCAGCTGCTCGAAAGCTTCATCCTGACGCCGCGCTGGGTGGGCGAGCGCATCGGCTTGAGTCCGCTGGCCGTCATCTTCGCCTTGCTGGCCTTCGGTCAACTGCTGGGCTTCGTGGGTGTGCTCATCGCACTTCCGGCCAGTGCCGTGCTGCTGGTCCTGTTGCGCCGCCTGCAGGCCCTGTACCGGGACAGCAGTCTGTACCGGGGGTGATCGTTGCGTCAGCTTGCACTGGACATCGGGCTCAGCCCGGCGCCGGAATTCGACACCTTCATCGCACTGGGCAACGAGGCGGTGATCAATGAACTGGTTGGTCTGCAGCCCGGCTCGGCGCCGGTTTACCTGTGGGGCCCAAGCGGTTGCGGCAAGACGCATCTCTTGCGCGCTCTGCAGGCGCGCGCGCAGCGCTGTGGTCAGTCCGTCCAGTGGCTGGATGCGCGCAGCCCGTCCGCCGCTCATCTTGAACCGATCAGGGCAAGTGCATCGCCGCCGGCTGAGGGCGCCGGAGTGGGTGGCTGGTTGCTGATGGATCAGGCCGAAGGCTGGTCTGCTGCCCAGCAGCATGCGGCTTTTGTCGAGTTCGTCCGCGCCACCGGGCAGGGCGCCTGCGTGGTGGCGGCGGGGCGCTTGCCGCCGGTGGATCTGCCGATTCGGGAAGACATCCGGACCCGTCTGGGTTGGGGTCTGGTGCTGTCTTTGTGGCCTCTGGGAGAATCGACGCTGCGCCAGGCGCTGCAGGACGAGGCCCGTCGTCGCGGACTGCGCCTGGGTGACGAGGTGCTGGACTACGCCCTCAAGCGGCTTGCTCGCGACCTCAAGAGTCTCACAGGCCTGCTCGACCGCCTGGATCGGTATGCCCTGCAGTGGCAACGCCCCCTGACCGTGCCACTGCTGCGGCAGATGCTGGACGAAGAACAAATACCGCCCCCATGAACCTCACCCTCTTCGATCTCGATGGCACCCTGATCGAGACCGACAGCGACCACGCCTTCGGCGAATTCCTGGTGCGCCATGCCTGGGTGGATTCCGTGGAATTCAAACGTCGCAACGATGCCTTCTATGCTGACTATCTGGCCGGTTGCCTGGACCTGCCGGCCTATGTGGCCTTTGCCACGGGGGGGTGGCGCCACCGGCCGCTGAAGGAGGCCCTCGCATTGCGCGAGCGCTTCATGGCCGAGATGATGCGACCGGCCCTGAAGCCTGCTGCCCAAGCGCTCGTCAAGCGACACCAGGACGCAGGAGATCTGGTGGCCATCGTGACCGCGACCAATGAGTTCGTCACCGAACCCATTGCCCGTGAGTTCGGGGTCGAGCACCTCATTGCCCTGCGACTGGAGCGCGACGCGCAGGGACAGGCGACGGGTGCCATTCTCGGAACTCCCACCTTTCGCGAAGGCAAGATTCGGCGCGTGGACGAATGGCTCCGCGCGCTCGGGCACGCCGCCGGTCGCAATGCCTTCGACACCATCACCGTCTACAGCGACTCGATCAACGACTTGCCTCTGCTGGAGTGGGCCACGCATCCGGTGGCCACGAACCCGGCCGCATCGTTGGCCGAAGTCGCGCAACAACGAGGCTGGCCGATACTGCGGCTCTTCACATGATCAAGCGATTCATCAACCGCCTATTGGGCAAGGACACCACGCCCTCAACAACCGGCATCCCCCTGGGCAAACGGGTGGAGATTCCCCACCAGCAGCACGGTATCGATGCTTCGCTGTTGGACGAACGGGCCTTGCAGGTGGTGACCACCCTGAAGCATGCGGGCTACGAGGCCTACATCGTGGGTGGTGCGGTACGCGACTTGCTGGTCGGCCGAAGGCCCAAGGACTTCGACGTGGCGACCAATGCCACACCCGAGCAGGTGAAGTCCCTGTTCCGCCGCGCCTTCATCATCGGCCGTCGCTTCCGCATCGTGCATGTCATCTTTGGCCGCGGCCGCGATCACGAGGTGATCGAGGTATCCACGTTCCGTGCCTTTCTCGACGCCGCTGCGGCCGATCAGGTGGAGGGTAATGAGCGCACGGCCAAGAGTGAACTGGCCGGCAAGAGCCATGCGGTGGATGCCAGCGGCCGCGTGCTGCGTGACAACGTGTGGGGTCCCCAGATTGAGGACGCTGCCCGTCGCGACTTCACGATCAACGCCATGTACTATGACCCGGTCAGCCGCTTGGTGGTGGACTATCACGGTGGCCTGGCGGATATCCGGGCGCGGGTGTTGCGAATGATCGGTGATCCCGCCACACGGTACCGCGAAGATCCGGTTCGACTGCTGCGGGTCGTCCGCTTCACGGCCAAACTCGGCTTCGATATTGAGAAGGCCACGGCCCGGCCGATGGCGGCGGCGGCAGCCCTGTTGGCCAACGTACCGGCGTCGAGACTCTTCGACGAGATGATCAAGCTTCTGCAGACCGGGCACGCCTTGGCCAGCGTCGAGGTTGTGCGCCGGTTCCAATTGCGGGGCGTGTTTCCCATCCTGGACGTTGCGCTGGACCAAGCGCCGGGCTCCACGGCCGCGCGCTTCGTCGCCATGGCGCTCGCGGACACAGACCGCCGAGTGGGCGAAGACAAACCGGTGGCCCCCAGTTTTCTGCTGGCCTGCTTGCTGTGGGATGAGGTGCGCCAGCGCTGGGCGCAGTTGCGCGAAGCTGGCGAGCCGCCAGTCCCAGCGCTTCAACAGTCCATTGACGCGGTGTTCGATGCGCGCATTGGCGATATTTCCGGCCGCGGCAAGCTGGCAGCCGACATGCGTGAAATCTGGATGATGCAACCGCGCTTTGACCGTCGAATGGGCAGTGGCCCCCGGTCCTTGGTCGATCAGCCGCGCTTCCGTGCCGCGTTTGACTTCCTCCGTTTGCGTGCCGATGTGGGTGAAGTTCCCCCGGAAGTGGCCGAGTGGTGGGAGGACTTTTCGCTGGGGACTGAGGAAGAGCGTGAGGCGATGCTGCTGGCCGCCCGTGGACAGCAGGGTGGCGCCAAACGGGTGAAGACGGTGCGCAGCAGTCCGGCGCGCCCGTCAGACACCGATGCGGCGGTGGCCGATGCGGCCGCAGATGATGACCCCGACTCAGCGCCCCGCAGGCGGCGCCGTCGCCGTCGCCGGTCCCCAGGGACGGATGTGGCTTCCGGTACCGGTGGCGGTCACGATGGGGGCCATGGCGCAGGCGGTTGAGACCATCGTCATTTCGCTGGGTTCGAACCTGGGCGATGCCCGGTCGCACCTGGCCTTCGCTGTCGCTCGCATCGGCGATCTCGATCCGACGCACGGATGCCGTGTGCTGGCGGTTTCGGCGTTGTACCGGACGGTGCCTTGGCAGGCCGACGGTCCCGACTTCCTCAATGCCGTGGTGGTCCTCCAGGGCCCCGGCGACGATGCCGCACCGCGCCGGCTGCTGCATGCCTTGCAAGACATCGAGCGGGCTCGAGGCCGGGAGCGTCCTTATCGGTATGCACCGCGTACCCTGGACCTGGATCTCATCCTCTACGGTCCACGCATCGTGGAGTCTGCCGACCTCGTGTTGCCGCATCCCCGTGCGCTGCAACGGGCGTTCGTTCTCCGGCCTCTGGCCGACGTGATGCCTGACATCAACTGGCCCGGGCTGGGCGCCGCGTGGCAGGACCATTTGGCTGGCCTGTCGGATCCACCGCCCGTTCCGCTGGACGACCCCGATTGGCCATCGCAGCGAGGCAGACGCTCGCCTTCGCCGTGAATCGCCTCGGGCGATCCTTGACGGCCTCACCGTAGAATTAGGGTTTTGCCTGATTCGACCCGATTGCTCCTCAGATGGCTCTGATTGTTCACAAGTACGGCGGCACCTCCATGGGTTCCACCGAGCGCATCCGAAGTGTGGCCAAGCGCGTGGCCAAGTGGGCCCGCGCCGGCCACCAAATGGTGGTGGTGCCCTCGGCCATGAGCGGTGAGACCAACCGTTTGCTGGGCTTGGCCAAAGAGCTGCAGCCTGCACAGGTGACTGCGGAGGTGCTCAGAGAATTGGACATGATCGCCTGTACGGGTGAGCAGGTGTCGGTGGGCCTGCTGGCCCTCGCTCTGCAAGCTGAAGGCATGCCTGCGGTCAGCTACAACGGTTGGCAAGTCCCCATCAAGACCAACAGCGCTTACACCAAGGCCCGCATCGAGAACATTGACCATGCCCGTGTGACGGCCGATCTCGCTGAGGGCAGGGTGGTCATCATCACGGGATTCCAGGGCATCGACGCCCAGGGTCATGTCACCACCTTGGGCCGGGGCGGATCGGACACTTCGGCCGTTGCAGTGGCCGCTGCACTGAAGGCCGATGAGTGCCTGATCTACACGGATGTGGACGGGGTCTACACCACGGACCCCCGCGTGGTGCCCGAAGCCCGCCGATTGAAGACGGTGAGCTTCGAGGAAATGCTGGAGATGGCCAGCTTGGGGTCCAAGGTGCTTCAGATCCGTTCGGTGGAGTTTGCTGGCAAATACCGCGTGCCCCTGCGCGTGCTGTCGAGCTTCACCCCCTGGGACATCAACATCGATGAAGAGGCCCGCTCGGGCACCCTGATCACTTTCGAGGAAGACGAGAAGATGGAACAAGCCGTTGTGTCGGGCATAGCCTTCAACCGCGATGAGGCCAAGGTGACTGTTCTGGGCGTACCCGACAGGCCCGGCATCGCTTTCCAGATCCTCGGCCCGGTGGCCGAGGCGAACATCGACGTCGATGTGATCATCCAGAATGTGTCGCACGACGGCAAAACGGACTTTTCATTCACCGTGCACCGCAACGATCACGCCCGTGTGCTGGACCTTCTCAAGAGCGAGGTGGCTCCTGTCGTGGGTGCTGCGCAGGTCGAGGGCGACGCACGCATCTGCAAGGTGTCCATCGTGGGCATCGGGATGAAGAGCCATGTCGGTGTGGCGGCCAAGATGTTCAGGACCTTGTCCAACGAAGGCATCAACATCCAGATGATCAGCACCAGCGAAATCAAGACCTCGGTGGTGATTGACGAGAAGTACATGGAACTGGCCGTACGCGCTTTGCACCGCGCGTTTGAACTGGACCAACCCGCTGCCGCATAAGGCCAACGGGACGAGGGTCGCCCCCAGGGCGACCGCCCCTTTGTCAAGGCAGGCTAGAATCTCGCGCGGAACGGGGCTGTGACCGAGAGGCCGAAGGTGCTCCCCTGCTAAGGGAGTATGCGGGCAAAACCTGCATCGAGGGTTCGAATCCCTCCGGCCCCGCCAAATGAATTGCCCTGCTGTGCAGGGCATTTTCTTTGGTCGAGTGGCTCTCTCAGTGCTGAGGTGCAGACTCAATCGATGGTCGCACCGGAGTCCTTCACAGCCTTGGCCCAACGCGGCAGTTCCGAGCGGATCAGGGCTGAAAACGGGTCTCCACTGAGCCTGTAGGGCTCAGCCCCGACGTTGGCCAACTTCTCCTTCACGTCGTTGGAATCGAGCGCCTGCGCGATGAGTGCCTGCATCTGGGCGATGACCGGCTTGGGTGTCCCGGCAGGTGCAAACACACCGTACCAGGGCGTGACCGCGAGTCCATTGAGTGTTTCCTGAATGGGAACCGCATTGGGCAGGGCGGCCAAGCGCCGTTCGTTGACCACACCCAGCACCTTGATCCGGCCGCTTCGAATGAAGCTGATGGAAGAAGGCAGGCTTTGGACCGAGACCTGCACCTGTCCACCCACCAGATCAGTCACTGCGGCGGCAGCGCCCTTGTAGGGAACATGAACCAGGTCAATGCCGGCAGCCTTGTTGAGCATCTCACCGACCAGGTGGTTGACTGTGCCATTGCCGGCCGAGCCGATCATGATCCGACCGGGTTGTTGCTTGGCCAGTGCAATCAACTCGGCCGTGTTGTTGGGAGCGAAGTTGTTGTTGGCCACCAGCACATAGCCTGCGGTGGCGACGGTGGAGACCGGATCAAAGTCCTTGAGGGGATCGAACCCCGTGCTCTTGTACAAGGAGGGATTGATGACATAGGAACTGTCGGCCGTCAGCATGAGCGTGTAGCCGTCCGGGCGTGCCTTGGCGACATGCGCCGTTCCGATGTTGCCGCCGGCGCCCACGCGGTTTTCCACCACGAAAGACTGCCCGGTGAGCTCCGAGAGCTTCTGCGTCATGATGCGTGCGATCGCATCGTTCGCACCGCCGGCAGCCTGCGGCACGACCACCGTGACCGCACGATTGGGGTATTTGTCTTGCGCGATGGCCGGTGTGCACAAGGCGGCACTTGCGGCCAGCCAGAGCAGCTGGCGCCTTGAGGACTGGATCATGCAGTGGTCTCCTTCGGTTGGGGTGAGTCCGGTTCAAAACGGCATCCGACGAACAGATCGGCCGCCATTCGAGTCGGGGCGTGGCGTCATCGGGCGGCCTTGGTCTGTTGGGCCAGGCTCATGGCTGAAGCGATCAGCCCGGCGACTTCGCCCATATGGCCCGGCACGATCATGGTGTTGTTCTTCTGCGCGAGCTGCGCGTAGGCATCGACCGCACGCTCGGCGACCTTCAGTTGGACCGCCTGGTCGCCTCCAGGCGCCTGGATGGCCGCAGCCACCTCGCGAATGGCCTGTGCGGTCGCCGAGGCCACGGCCACAATGGCAGCGGCTTCGCCCTCAGCCTTGTTGATTTCGGCCTGCTTTTCACCTTCGCTCTTGGCAATGTAGGCGGCTCGCTCACCTTCGGCAAGGTTGATCTGCTCCTGTCGCTTGCCCTCGGAAGCTGCGATCAGCGCTCGCTTTTCGCGCTCAGCCGTGATCTGTGCCTGCATCGAGCGCAGGATTTCGGCCGGTGGGGTGAGGTCCTTGATCTCGTATCGCAGCACCTTGACGCCCCAGTTCAGCGCGGCCTCGTCCAGTGCATTTACGACGGTTGCATTGATGAGATCGCGTTCCTCGAAGGTTTTGTCCAATTCCATGCGGCCGATCACGCTGCGAAGCGTGGTCTGCGCCAGTTGCGTGATGGCGATGATGTAGTCAGACGATCCATAGCTGGCACGCATCGGATCGGTGACCTGGAAGTAAAGGATGCCGTCCACTTGCAGCTGGGTGTTGTCCTTGGTGATGCACACCTGGCTGGGAACATCCAGCGGAACCTCCTTGAGCGAGTGCTTGTAGGCCACGCGTTCAATGAAGGGGATGAGGAACTTCAGTCCGGGGGTGAGCGTTCGATCGTATTTGCCCAGGCGTTCCACGACCCAAGCCTCCTGCTGCGGCACGATCTTGAAGGTGCGGACGATGAAAATGACCGCAATGACGAGCAGGATGATGGCGATTTCCATGGCAAGAACTCCCGATTGTTTGAAGCAACGGTGATCCGGTGCTCAGCGCTTTGGCCCGATGACCGGTATGGCGCTGCTGTGATGACTCAGTTCACTGGCGCAAGTTCCAGCCGATTGCCCTGAACCGACACGATGCGGTGAACACCGGCGGCCGGTGGCCGGTCTGAGGCCGATCGAGCATCCCATTCGCTGCCGCGGTATTGGACGCGAGCCGTTCCGTCCGTTCGCCACTCGGTCACCGTCACGGTTTGCCCAATGTCCAGGAGTACATCCGGATTGGATTGTGCGGGCGCCGAGAGTGGGTGATGCGCACGGCGGAAGTGCCAAAAAGCCGTGGCGCCTCCGCCCACGACGGCAGCCGCCACGATCTGGGCAGATACCGCCAGACCTGCCCACTGTGCCAGTGCGGCCGCCACCGCGCCGAGCGCCAACATCAGCAGGTAAAAGGTGCCGGTCGCCAATTCGATGGCTACGAGGACACCGGCGACGATCCACCAGAAGGTTGAAAAGGAATCCAACATGGTTCACTCCTTCACTGCGGGTCGAGGCCTGGCTCAACCCCACCAAAGTATCGCTCCAGGTATCGCCCGTTCCATTCGCGCCGACGGCCCTACACTTGCGCGTTTTCCCTGAGCCACAGACCCGCGGAGGGCGATTTCGATGCTGCGCTTCAATTTCCCCATCGTCATCATCGACGAAGACTACCGTTCCGAAAACACATCGGGCATCGGCATCCGTGCGCTGGCGCAGGCCATCGAGAAGGAGGGCTGGGAAGTGCTGGGCACGACGTCCTATGGCGATCTCTCGTCTTTTGCTCAGCAGCAAAGCCGTGCGTCGGCCTTCATCCTGTCCATCGACGACGAGGAGTTCACACCCGGGCCCGAACTGGATCCCGCCGTGTTGAACCTGCGCAAGTTCATCGAGGAAATCCGCTGGAAGAACGCCGACATTCCGATCTACATCTACGGGGAGACGCGCACCTCCCAGCACATCCCGAACGACATCCTGCGGGAACTTCATGGCTTCATCCACATGTTCGAGGACACGCCTGAGTTTGTGGCGCGTCACATCATCCGAGAGGCGCGCAGCTACCTCGATGGACTGGCCCCCCCGTTCTTCAAGGCCCTGATGGACTATGCGCAGGATGGTTCCTATTCTTGGCACTGCCCGGGCCACTCTGGCGGCGTGGCGTTCCTCAAGAGCCCGGTAGGGCAGATGTTCCATCAGTTCTTCGGTGAGAACATGTTGCGAGCCGATGTGTGCAACGCCGTGGAGGAGTTGGGCCAGCTGCTGGACCACACCGGTCCAGTCGCCGCGAGTGAACGCAATGCCGCGCGCATCTTCAACGCCGACCACTGCTTCTTCGTCACCAACGGCACCTCCACCTCCAACAAGATGGTGTGGCACCACACGGTGGCCCCCGGCGACGTGGTGGTGGTGGACCGCAACTGCCACAAGAGCATCCTGCACTCGATCATCATGACGGGGGCCGTACCGGTGTTCTTGACCCCAACGCGCAACCATTACGGCATCATTGGTCCGATTCCCGAGAGCGAGTTCGAGCCCGAGACGATTCGCCGCAAGATCGCCGGCAATCCGCTGCTCAAGCATGTGGATCCCGCCAGCGTGAAGCCGCGCATCCTCACGCTCACGCAGAGCACCTACGACGGCGTGCTCTACAACACCGAGACCATCAAGGCCAAGCTCGACGGATGGATCGATACCCTGCACTTCGACGAGGCCTGGCTGCCGCACGCGGCTTTCCACCCCTTCTACGGCCCCTACCACGCCATGGGCAAGCGCCGCGAGCGGCCCAAGTCGTCGGTGGTCTATGCCACGCAGTCCACGCACAAACTCCTGGCCGGGCTCTCGCAGGCCTCACAGGTGCTGGTACAGGACTCCCAGAGCGTGAAACTGGACCGGCACCTCTTCAACGAGGCTTACCTGATGCACACGTCCACCTCGCCGCAGTACGCCATCATCGCGTCCTGCGACGTGGCTGCGGCCATGATGGAGCCTCCGGGGGGCACGGCGCTGGTGGAGGAGAGCATTGCCGAATCCATGGACTTTCGCCGGGCCATGCGCAAGGTGGACGAGGAGTTTGGTCACGACTGGTGGTTCAAGGTTTGGGGTCCGGAGAACCTACCGGAAGACGGCGTGGGCCGTGCCGACCGCTGGATGTTGCGGGCCCATGAGGAGTGGCACGGCTTCGGCGATTTGGCGCCCGGCTTCAACATGCTCGACCCCATCAAGTGCACCATCGTCACGCCGGGTATGGATGTCAATGGCAAGTTCGATGCCACGGGCATCCCGGCCTCCATCGTCACCAAGTTTTTGGTCGAGCATGGTGTGGTGGTGGAGAAGACGGGCCTGTACTCCTTCTTCATCATGTTCACGATCGGGATCACCAAAGGCCGTTGGAACACGATGCTGACGGCTCTGCAGCAGTTCAAGGACGACTACGACAAGAACGCACCGCTGTGGCGCATCCTGCCCGAGTTCTGTCAGGCCTACCCTCGTTACGAGCGCATGGGCCTGAAGGATCTGTGCCAGTCCATCCACCAAGCCTATGCCGAGTATGACGTGGCCCGACTGACCACGGACATGTACCTGTCGGACCTGCAGCCCGCCATGACGCCCAGCGATGCCTACGCGAAGATCGCCCACCGGCAAACCGAGCGGGTGGAGATCGAACAACTCGAGGGCCGAATCACCACTTCACTGTTGACGCCTTATCCCCCGGGGATTCCGCTGCTGGTGCCCGGCGAGCGGTTCAACAAGAAGATCGTTGACTACCTGCGCTTCACGCGGGATTTCAACAAGCGATTCCCTGGTTTCGACACCGATGTGCACGGTCTGGTGGAAGAAGCACGCGAGGACGGGTCCGTGCGCTACTACGTCGACTGCGTGAAATAGATCCTCGATGCCGACGCCCTCACGGGCGGGGGCATCACTCTGCCGGCATGCCCGCCATCCGGCTGAAGCCGCCGTCGACATAGGTGATCTCGGCGGTCACGCCCGCCGCCAGGTCGGACAACAGAAAGGCGGCCACATTGCCGACATCGTCGATGGTGACGTTGCGTCGAAGGGGAGCCGTCTCTTCAACCACGCTCAGGATCTTGCCGAAGCCCTTGATGCCGGACGCCGCGAGCGTCTTGATCGGTCCGGCGGAAATGCCGTTGACCCGAATGCCTTTGGGGCCCAGACTGGCGGCCGTGTAGCGGACCGAGGCTTCCAGCGAAGCCTTGGCCAGCCCCATGGTGTTGTAGGCCGGTACCACCTTGTCGCTGCCCAGATAGGTCAGTGTCAGCAGGGCACTTCCCGGTCGCAGTTGAGCCGCCGCTGCCTTGGCCATGGCCGGGAAACTGTAGGCGGAGATGTCGTGTGCGATCCGGAAGGCCTCTCGAGACAAGCCATCCAGAAAATCACCGGCAATCGCTTCCCGCGGGGCGAAACCGATCGAGTGCACCAGTCCGTCAAAGCCTTCAGGCCAGGCTGCCTTGAGGTCCGAGAACAGCTGCTCGATCTGAGCGTCCTCAGCCACATCGCAATCGAACACCAAGCCAGACCCGAATTCGGCCGCAAATTCGGTGATTCGATCCTTGAAGCGTTCGCCCACATAGCTGAAGGCGAGTTCGGCGCCCTCGCGGTGGCAGGCCCGAGCGATGCCGTAGGCGATGGATCGGTTGGAGAGCACGCCGGTGATCAGCAGACGCTTGCCACTGAGGAAACCCATGGTTTTCTTCTCCGTTCTGGGGGGCTGGGAATGCGAAAGCCGATTGTGGCACGCGCCTTGCGTAAATAAGGGAAATCCGCTATCATCCTTGGTTGACTGATCAGCGCTGCGCGCCGACGGTTGGCCAAGTGCCTGTGCGCTTGGGGTGTTCGCGCCCCGGGGTTGTCAAGGGTGCAGGCAGATTGGGCGCGCAACCGAGGGGCGGAAACTTCCAGCCCCTTTTTTGTTTGTCCCGAATGAATTCGACCGCACAGCCCCGCTCACGCCGCCTCTCCGGCGGCAAGCCAGATGCCAACGCCCGGCCGGGCGGGGGCGGATCGGCGCGCGCGTCGAATGCGTCTAAGGCGTCCAAGGGCGGGCGGCAATCCGGCCGCGCGCCTGCCCGCAGCAGCCCATCGCCGGAAGCGGCCTTTGATCGCGCGGCTTCGTCGGCCGGATGGATGTCGGTGTTGGAAGCGACTGTTCAGGGCCTGGGCTACGACCTGGTGGAAGTCGAGCGACTGCCTCGTGGCCTGCTGAGGGTCTCCATCGACCGTGTGCCAGGTCGTGCGTACCCGGTGGAGTCCGAATTCGTGACGGTGGACGACTGCGAAACCGTGACGCGCCAGTTGCAACTGGTGTTCGAGGTCGAAAACGTTGACTACGACCGGCTGGAGGTTTCCTCGCCCGGCTTGGACCGGCCGCTGCGCCACGCGCAAGACTGGGACCGCTTTTGTGGCCTCGAGGTGGATGTGACGTTCAAGGCACCCTTCCAAGGGCGCCGAAAGTTCAGGGGCCTGCTGCTGCAGGCCCAACCCCAGCCTCGGCTGGTCGTCAAGGAAGGCAAGACCGAACAGGCGCTTGATTTCACGCTCGATGAAGTGCGTGAAGCACGCCTGGTTCCGGTGGTGGATTTCAAGGGGCGCATGAAGGCCGCCCGCAATGGAGAGCAAAAAACATGAACCGCGAAATGCTCATGCTTGTCGATGCGATCTCACGCGAAAAGAGCGTGGACCGGGAGGTTGTCTTTGGCGCCGTAGAAGCGGCGTTGGCTTCGGCCACCAAGCGCCTCCATGGTGGCGAAGTCGACATTCGGGTCTCCGTGGACCGTGACAGCGGTGACTACGAGACCTTCCGTCGCTGGCTGGTGGTTCCGGATTCCGCGGGCCTTCAAAATCCTGATGCCGAGGAGCTCTTGACCGACGCCATCGACCGCGTGGGCGAGATCGAGGAGGGCGACTACATCGAGGAGCCCATCGACTCGGTCACTATCGGGCGCATCGGTGCGCAGGCTGCCAAGCAGGTGATCCTGCAGAAGATTCGAGATGCCGAGCGGGAGCAACTGCTCAACGATTTTCTCGCCCGCGGCGAAAGGATCATGGTTGGCACGGTCAAGCGCCTGGACAAGGGCGACCTCATCGTGGAAAGCGGCCGCGTCGAGGGTCGGTTGAAGCGCAACGAGATGATCCCCAAGGAAAACCTGCGCAGCGGCGACCGTGTGCGAGCTTTCATCAGCGGCATCGACTCCACGGTGCGGGGCCCGCAGATCATGCTCTCCCGCAGCGCGCCGGGATTCATGATGGAACTGTTTGCGCAGGAAGTTCCGGAGATCGAGCAGGGACTGCTTGAAATCAAGAGCTGCGCCCGAGATCCAGGCTCCCGCGCCAAGATAGCCGTCATCTCTCATGACAAGCGTGTCGACCCCATCGGGACTTGCGTCGGCGTGCGCGGCTCGCGCGTCACGGCCGTCACGAATGAATTGGCTGGCGAGCGCGTGGACATCGTCCTGTGGTCTGACGATCCGGCCCAGTTTGTCATCGGTGCCTTGGCACCGGCCAATGTGCAGTCCATCGTGGTGGATGAGGAGCGCCATGCGATGGACGTGGTGGTGGATGACGAAAACTTGGCCATCGCCATTGGTCGTGGCGGCCAAAACGTCCGCCTGGCTTCGGAGCTGACTGGTTGGCGCATCAACATCATGACCGCCGAAGAGTCGCAGGCCAAGCAGGACCAGGAATCGCAAACCGTACGCGCACTCTTTGTGGAGAAGCTTGACGTCGACGAGGAAGTGGCCGACATCCTCATCGCCGAGGGCTTTACCAGCCTGGAAGAAGTGGCTTATGTGCCCATGCAGGAGATGTTGGACATCGAGGGCTTCGATGAGGACACCGTCGCGGAGTTGCGCAACCGTGCCAAGGATGCGCTGCTGACCATGGAAATCGCGCGAGAGGAGAACGTCGAGGACGTGGCCCAGGGCCTGGGCGACCTCGAGGGTCTCACGCCCGATTTGATCGCACGCCTGGCCGATGGAGGTATCCACAACCGTGACGATCTGGCCGACTTGGCGGTGGACGAACTCATTGAACTCACCGACATGCCGGAGGAGCAGGCCAAGGCGCTGATCATGAAGGCCCGAGAGCATTGGTTTACTGCCTGATAGCCCACGCGAATCATAAGAACCGAACCCTTCACGCCCGAACGCGCCCCGCGCAGTACCGCACCCGAGGAATTCCACAATGGCCGTGACCACCGTCGCCCAGTTTGCCGCCGAGCTCAACCGCCCGGCCGCGACGCTGCTTGAACAATTGCAGTCCGCTGGGGTCGTCAAGCAGTCTGCCGAGGACGTGCTCACCGAAGGTGACAAGGAACGCTTGCTGACCTTCCTCCGCTCTTCGCACGGCACGGCCGGCGCCGAGCGAAAGAAGATCACGCTCACCCGCAAGAGCACCAGTGAGATCAAGCAGGCCGATGCCTCTGGCCGCGCACGAACGATCCAGGTGGAGGTTCGCAAGAAGCGCGTGTTCGTCAAGCGCGATGAGGGTGCCGGGGTGGTGGAGTCCACGGGCGCGCCCATCCTCGACGATGAGGAACTTCGTCGCCGCGAGGAAGAGGCCAACCGCCAAGCTGAATTGCTCCGTCGCCAGGAGGAGGAGCTCTCCGAAAAGCGCCGACAGCGCGAGGAAAAGGAACAACGCGAGGCCGAAGAGGCCCGCGCTCGGGCAGATGCGGCGGAACGCGAAGCCGCTGCCGCGCAGGCTGCTGCACTGGAGGCGGCGCCCCGCACGGCTGGCGGTCCATCTGACAAGACCGACGCGACCGTTGCAGCCTCTCCCGACCAGGGCGGGGTAGGTCTCGAGCCGGCGGCAACACCAGCGCCCGCTGAAGCCCCGGCCAAGCCAGTGGCCCGCGTGGTCAAGGCAGTCGATGCCGATGCGGCTGAACGCCAGCGTTTGTCTGAACTGGAGAAGCGGCGCAAGGCTGCCGAGTCCGAGGCGGCGGCGATCCGCGCCATGATGAGTGCACCCAAGAAGGTCATGGTGGCCAAGAAGCCGGAGGAGCCCAAGCCCGCCGAAACCGCCATCAAGGGCACCATCCACAAGGCCGCAGCCAAACCTGGTGCGCCGGGGGCAGCGGCTGCTGGTACGGCGGCCAAGCCTGGCGAGAAGAAGTCCGTCAAGAGCGAGAAACTTTCCAGCAGCTGGGCCGACGATGCGGCCAAGAAGCGGGCTCTGAAGACCCGTGGCGACACCTCGGCCGGTACCCGTGCCGGATGGCGTGCGCCCAAGGGCAGAGGGCGGGGTGGTGATCGCGACCAAATGCCGTCTCAGTCCATGCCCATCGAGGCCACGGTGCAGGAAGTGCATGTGCCGGAAACCATCAGCGTGGCCGATCTGGCACACAAGATGAGCGTGAAGGCAGCCGAGGTGATCAAGCAATTGATGAAGTTGGGCCAGATGGTCACGATCAATCAGCAGCTTGATCAGGAGACCGCGATGATCGTCGTCGAGGAGATGGGGCACAAGGCCTATGCCGCCAAGCTCGATGATCCTGAGGCCTTCCTTGAGGAGGAGCAAGCCGCCACCGAGGCCGTGGAAGTGCCGCGCGCCCCTGTGGTCACGGTGATGGGCCATGTGGACCACGGCAAGACCTCCCTGCTGGACTACATCCGCCGCACGCGTGTGGCCTCCGGCGAGGCCGGCGGCATTACCCAGCACATCGGCGCCTACCATGTGGACACACCGCGAGGTATGGTCACCTTCCTGGATACCCCGGGCCACGAGGCCTTCACGGCCATGCGTGCCCGTGGTGCCCAAGCCACTGATATCGTGGTGCTCGTGTGTGCCGCCGATGATGGCGTGATGCCGCAAACGAAGGAGGCAATCAGTCACGCCAAGTCCGCTGGGGTGCCCATCGTGGTGGCGATGACCAAGATCGACAAGCCCGAAGCCAATGTTGAACGCGTCAAGAGCGAACTGGTGGGCGAAGAGGTGGTTCCGGAGGATTTCGGTGGCGACTCCCCCTTCGTGGGCGTGAGTTCAAAGACCGGTCAAGGCATTGACGAACTCCTGGAGCAGGTTCTGTTGCAGGCAGAGGTGCTGGAGCTCAAGGCACCGAAGGATGCCTTGGCCAAGGGACTGGTGATCGAGGCCAAGCTCGACAAGGGCCGCGGCCCGGTGGCCACCGTATTGGTGCAGTCCGGGACACTCAAGCGGGGCGATGTCGTCCTGGCGGGCTCCAGCTATGGTCGCGTCCGCGCCATGCTCGATGAGGCCGGCAAGCCCAGTACCGAAGCAGGCCCTTCGATTCCGGTGGAAATCCAAGGCCTGACCGAAGTGCCCTTGGCGGGCGATGAGTTCATGGTGTTGGCCGATGAGCGCCGCGCCCGAGAAATCGCCACCTTCCGTCAAGGCAAGTACCGTGATGTCAAGTTGGCCAAGCAGCAGGCTGCCAAGCTCGAGAACATGTTCGACAACTTGGGACAAGGCGATGTGCAAACGCTGTCGCTGATCCTCAAGGCCGACGTGCAAGGCTCTCAGGAGGCGCTGGCCGCTTCACTGCTCAAGCTCAGCACCGACGAGGTTCGTGTCCAGGTGGTTCATGCGGCCGTGGGCGGTATCAGCGAGAGCGATGTCAACCTGGCCATCGCCTCCAAGGCCATCATCATCGGCTTCAATGTGCGGGCCGATGCCGGTGCGCGCAAGCTGGCTGAGGGTAACGGTGTCGATTTGCGCTACTACAACATCATCTATGACGCCGTCGATGAAGTGAAGGCAGCCTTGGGCGGCATGCTGGCGCCCGAGCAGCGCGAAGAAATGTTGGGCACAGCCGAAATTCGCACGGTGTTCGTGGCTTCCAAGATCGGGACCGTTGCGGGCTCCATGGTCACCTCAGGGCTCGTCCGACGCAACGCGCGATTCCGCTTGCTACGCGAGAACATCGTCATCTACACCGGTGAGGTGGAGTCGGTTCGCCGCATGAAGGATGACGTCAAGGAAGTCAAGGAAGGCTTCGAGTGCGGTATCAAGCTCAAGAACGTCACCGACATTCGAGAAGGTGATGTGATCGAGTGTTTCGAGATCAAGGAAGTGGCCCGTACGCTGTAAGGTCAAAGGCACTGCAGCAGCAAGCCCCGCCACCGATCGGCGGGGTTTGCGCTTTCAGGAGTCCCCACCATGAAACACAAACGCTCCATCCCCAACCGTGGTCTTCGAGTCGCCGATCAGATTCAGCGCGATCTGGCTGAACTCATCCGCGAATTGAAGGATCCCCGCTTGGGTATGGTGACGATCAATGCGGTGGAAGTGACCCCGGACTATGCCCATGCCAGGGTGTATTTCTCGGTTCTGGTGGGCGATGCGACCGCCTCGCAGGAGGCGCTCAATGAAGCAGCGGGCTTTCTGCGCAATGGCCTGTTCAAGCGATTGGCCATCCACACAGTACCCACGTTGCACTTCCAGTTCGACCGGACCACCGAGCGGGCTGCCGAGCTCAATGCGCTCATCCACCAGGCCAATTTGAACCGGGCCAAGGACTGAAGCCGACCATGAACAGTGAGATCGCCTCCAGCGCGTCGACGCCGGCCGCGGTCAGCCCACGGACCGGGGCGGGGCGCGCTCGCATTCAACGCAGACCGGTTCACGGTGTCCTGTTGCTTGACAAGCCCCTGGGACTCTCCAGCCACGAGGCCCTTCAGAAGGCCAAGTGGCTCCTGCGTGCTGAAAAGGCGGGCCATACCGGCACGCTCGACCCCTTGGCCACCGGCTTGCTGCCCCTGTGCTTTGGGGCTGCGACCAAGTTCAGCCAAGTGAGCCTGGACGCGGATAAGGTCTATGAGGCCGATGTTCAGCTCGGAACCACCACCGACAGCGGTGATGCCGAGGGCCGTCTTCTGCAGTGCACCCCGGTCCATGTGACCGCTGAACAGGTCCAGGCCATCCTGGATCGTTTCCGCGGCGAAATCGAACAGGTTCCGCCCATGCATTCGGCTCTGAAGAAAGGTGGCAAACCGCTCTACGAATACGCCCGCCAAGGCTTGGAAGTGGAGCGGATCCCACGCCGCGTCCAGATCCATCAACTGCAAGGAAGATGGCGTGCTGATCAACCCGACCGTCTGCATCTGACGGTGCGGTGTTCAAAGGGCACCTACATCCGCACGCTGGCACAGGACATCGGGCTGGCCTTGGGATGCGGGGCTTCACTGGCTGGATTGCGGCGTTTGGCCAGTGGTCCGCTCCGAGTGGACGCGGCCATCAGCCTGGAAGATCTGGCCCGTATGGACGAATCCGAACGGCTGGGCCGCTTGCTGCCTGCCGATACCCTGCTGCTGGCATGGCCCGCCGTGGAGTTGGAACAATCCGAAGCGGCGCGTTTCCTCACGGGATTGCGCCGTCGATTGAACCACCCCGACTGTGCCGCGGTTCGGGTCTACGGCCCGGTGCTTTCACAAACGACCGATCGAAGACCACTGTTGGGCAGTGCCCATATCCGCGCCGGCGAACTCATTCCGGACCGGCTGTTGAGTCCATTGGAGGTGCAGGCCCAAGCCTGACACCGGTGATGACCGCATACCGAGGGCTTTGAGCCCCGCACCGAAACGAGGGTTTTGGTGCACCCTGATCAAGAACACCCACTGAGATTTCGAGGCACCCATGAGCCGCCCTATCCGCAACATCGCCATCATCGCCCACGTCGACCACGGCAAGACCACCATGGTGGACCAGCTGCTGCGTCAAAGCGGTACGTTCGCCGAACATGAGAAAGTGGTCGATACCGTGATGGACAGCAATGCCATCGAACGTGAGCGCGGCATCACCATCCTGGCCAAGAACTGCGCCGTGAGCTGGGAGGGCACGCACATCAACATCGTGGATACCCCCGGTCACGCCGATTTCGGCGGTGAGGTGGAGCGGGCCTTGTCCATGGTCGATGGGGTGGTGCTGCTCATCGATGCCCAGGAGGGCCCGATGCCCCAGACCCGATTCGTCACCAAGAAGGCGCTGGCGCTGGGCCTCAAGCC